>JAJACG010000001.1 GCA_022601635.1 Chlamydiales bacterium
GATCCCTCTATCATCTCCCTGATCCAAGCCTCCTGCTCATCCACATCGCTGAATCTAATAGCTGCAAGAAGAGCCTCCTTGGTACAGGATTGTCCCTGAAAAGCGTCCTGGAGATTGGCGTTGGCGGCAAAAAGGGCTCTAGTTTCATCATCTAGACCAGCATAAAAACATTTTGCTGCTTCATGTTGTGGTTCAACGTAGTCTGCTGGCTCATCCATCTCCGCATAGATAGATCCTTCTAAGGCGGCTTCAAGTAGCCCCTCTTTTTCGGCAGCAACCATATGTACTAACTTGTAGAAGCGCTCTGAAAAGAGCTCTCCTACCAAGAACTTATCTGTTCGTGTTCTGTTTCTCTTCACAAGGTGACTAAAGACTTGACCAACCTTTTGAAGCACCTCTTTATCTTGATCCTGCTCAGCTGAAGGAGTGCCCTCATCATTGACTCTAATCGCTCCCTTCTCAAGTAGTGCACCAAAAAGAGTTGTGAGGTACTGCCTAGTCACACCGCCCAAGTCAACTGCTTTAGGATTGTCGAGCAGGGAAACCCGGCGGGGCACTCCATCGGCCGCTAGTCGATCGAGATAGACTTGAGGATGCTCTTTCACATCGCTAAGCGTGAGGGAGGTGCTACCTGCTATCGAAGGTGCGGAACCATCTCGGGAAGGATCAGGTATTACCGGGGCAGAATCGAGAAGATCCAAAATGCGCTGGCGATTTTCACCTGCCGTTGCCTGCGTTCTGCAAGAGCCGAGTGTCGACTGGTAGATTGGACCATTTCTCAACACTGTCTCTAAAATATCTGGATGGCCATCAGAAGAGGCTCTTAGTGCAATCCCATTTCGACTATTAATTCCAACTGTTCCTTGCGAAAGCAAAAATAGCAGAACCTCTAAATACCCATTCTCAAAAGCACCCGCTACTGCATTATTAAGAACCTCCTGAGAAAGCTCTCGCCCCTCGGACAATAAAAAACGTACCACATCTAAATGGCCATTACCAGAAGCCCCATATACTACACTATCAAGAATCTTCTGAGAAAGCTCTTGCCCCTGGGGTAATAAAAAACGCACCACATCTAAATGTCCGTCATCAGAAGCCATCCACACTGCATGATTACGGCTCGACTGAGAGAGCTCTCGCCCCTCGGGCAATAAAAAACGCACCACATCTAAATGCCCATTACCAGAAGCCACCCATACTACACGATCAAGACTCTCCACAGAAAGCTCTCGCCCCTCGGACAATAAAAAACGCACCACATCTAAATGCCCATTACCAGAAGCCCCACATACTGCAAGATCAAGACTCTTCACAGAAAGCTCTCGCCCCCGGGACAATAAAAAACGCACCACCTCTAAATGCCCATTACCAGAAGCCCCACATACTGCACTAGCAAAAATCCCCTGAGAAAGCTCTCGCCCCTGGGGTAATAAAAAACGCACCACCTCTAAATGCCCATTCTTAGAAGCCGCCATTACTGCACCATTAAGACTCTCCACAGAAAGCTCTCGCCCCTGGGGTAATAAAAAACGCAAAAGCTCTAGATTCCCAGCTTCAAAAGCAACCCTCACTTCACGCTTAAAATCCTCACCAAAGAGTTCGCTATTGAGTTCAGCTGGTGTAATGTCAAAAACATGGCCAGTCACACTCTGGATACGCTCTTGCAAGTGACCTGTATTTACATACCTGAGACTATTATAGGCTAGCGTCTGATTCACTACCCCCTGTACACGAGCTTGATTACCTCCACCTATATGTAGAAGACCATCTTCACCGACATGGAGCGTTTCCCCATCAGCTATCATCTGCAAATTGTGGCGTGCTGCTTCCCTACTAATTGCCATAACTCACCTTTGATAATGAAATTTGAAGACCATCATACGCCAACTCAAACCCTTGGGGTAATTTCGCCTCCACCTGAGCATGATCCGTCTCATGCGAAATATGCGTGAAATAGGTGCGCGTAGCACCCACCCTTTGCGCAATCTCCATTGCCTCATCAAATGAAAGATGCATCTGCGAGGGCTTTTCTCGAGCCGCACTAATCACCAACGTCTCTACACCATGCAAATCAGAAAAAATCGTCTCCGGATAGCTGCGAATATCCGAAATATAGGCAAAGTTCCCAAAACGAAAACCATTCACCGGACACTGCCCCTGCATATAAGAAACATAAGAAAGCTCTCGATCCAAAAACTGAGTCTTCCCTCGACTGTTCTCCAAAACCTGAAAATGCAGCTGCGCCGCTAAACTCTTCCCCCAAGACTTTTCCGCAAAAAGATAGTCATAACGATGCTTCAATCCCTCAAGAGTCTCCAATGAAACCAAGCAAGGCATTATCTGACCATGCATCAAATAGTATGTACGCAACTCATCCAATCCACCCACATGATCAAAATGCGTATGCGTTATCAAAACCCCATCAATGTAATCAATCCCATGTGTCAAAGCCTGCTGACGTAAATCAGGACCTGGATCAATCAAAAATGTGCGCCCCTCATAACGAAGCAAACCCGATGGACGCAACCTCTTGTTACACACATCATCACTCTGGCAAACTGCACACTTGCACCCCACCATCGGCACTCCAGCTGCTCCACCTGTTCCTAAAAATAGAAAGCTATTATTTTGATCCATCTCTCTAATTTTCTTACTTTTTGATGCCAAAATCAAGTGAAATATTGACGTTCGCAAACAATTAATACATAATTGCGACATGAAGATCGCCGTTCTCGGAGCCGGTTTTGCCGGACTAGCCGTCACTTACCACCTAACTCGCTATTGCACAGGACGTTGGGCTATTGATCTATACGATCCCGAAGCCATTGGACAGGGCCCCTCCGGAATCTCCCTCGGGCTCCTACACCCCTACATGGGACGCAAGGCTATGCGCTCATGGAGAGCCGATAGCTGCCTCGAGCATGCGCACAATCTAATCACCGTTGCATCAAAGGCGATCAATGAGCCGATCGTTCTCTCTAAAGGAGTTGTGAGACCAGCCTCCTCAGAAGAGCAGTGCTCTCTTTTTGAAGAGCGTGCAAAAGAGGGCGACCACCTCCAGTTTTGGGATAAAAAAAAGAGCGAAGAACAGATACACGGTTTGAACTGCCCCGGCTCTCTATTCGTCAAAGAGGGCTGGACCCTCAACGTCAAAACCTATCTAGATGGCCTTTTTCGCGCCTGTCTAACTCATGGAGTTATATTCAAGCAACTTACAGGACTCTCTCCGGAACAGATTGAACGCTATGATGCGATTGTGGTCTGTTTGGGGGCCAATGCTCTTGGGTTTGGCGATTTCAAGTATTTGCCCATGACTCCTATCAAGGGGCAGATTTTGCAGCTGAGCTGGCCACAAGGCCTTCCCCCTCTACCAAATAGTTTGGTCGGCCCTAAGCAAATTGTGATGGCCCCCGATGGCAAGAGCTGCTTTGTAGGGTCTACCTATGAACATAAGTTTGAGGATTTTATCCCACATCCTGATCAGGCATGGGAGATGATCATGCCGCAAGTGCTCCCCCATTTTCCAGCACTTGAGAAGGCAGAAATCCTACACTGCCGCTCTGGCTTTAGAGCAAGTCCAATCAACCGCTTTCCGCTTGCTGGAAAGCAGGGTAAGTTCTACTTCCTGACTGGATTTGGCTCAAGAGGGCTTTTATATCACGGCTGGCTGGGCAGACGGATGGCACAGGCAATTGTCGGCAAGGATCTTAAGACGATCCCTCCTGAAGTTCTTCACACGTTGCAGATTCCGCAGCAAAGTTAAAAAAGAAGCTCACTGCAGGTACGAGCAGTGCCACAAAGGGTATAGCCAAAAAGAGCGACTGCAGCAAATTGGATAGCCCCTTCGTCTGGTCGAGCACTGTCATCTGCGCAGCTGTCATTAGCAATTTATATGCGATGTAGAGCACCGCTGTTGCAGTAAAGAAGAAGAGTAGACTGCGAAAGGAATTGGCAAGCAGATATTTTTGCACCACATGGCGATCCAGCTTCTCACCAAGTGCAAGCCTTGGGCAGACAAAGAAGCTCAAAACAAGTGTGGCCACGCCAAGTAGCAGACTCATCACATTGAGTAAAAAGGGAGCGAAAATCAGCACAACATTGAGGAAGGGGCCCAAGACTGGAATAGCGGTTAGCAGCGCAAAAATCGCTGTCAAAAACCAGACAAGCAGGTAGAGCAGAAGCAGTGGGATGACCAAGTAGGAAGTTTTGAGCATCTGGTCGACACTCGAACCAAAGAGCTCTTTAAGCGATCGATCCGGTTTCAGATAGAGTTTAGTGAGTGGAATTTGGATGGCAAGTAGTAGCGCCATTCCCAAAAAAAGAGGGATGAAAAGCAGAGAGCTGCCGAGCCAAGGCTGCTGCATAGCTCGAAAAAAGACAAAGAGAAAGCTGACACACAGAAGCGCGGCAAAAAGCAAAAAGCAGCTCTTCTTATTCACACTCTGAGTTAGCGCTCGATTAAATAGTTTCGCAAAAAGCTGTAGTGTCATGGTCCCTTATAGATGTACTTGGGACGCACAATCGGCGTACCCCTTCCATCTCTTGCAATGCAGCGTTCATAGACGATCTGCGTTGCAATGCCGCAGCAGCGAGACATTCCAAAGAGCACAGTGTAGTACTCAGGAAAGCCAAAGCCCGCGGCGGTCAAAAGAGCGCCCGATATGGCATCCACGTTAGGAAAAGGATTGGCAATTTTAGGGTTTTCTTTCAACACCTTTGTCCCTCGCTCTCGAACAAGATGGGCAAATCGAATCAGTGGATGGTCAGCAAAATACTTTTTGCCCAGCTCATATTGAATTGTTGCACGCGGATCCTCAACACGCAAAACAGCGTGCCCAAAACCATACACCAGCTTCTTATTGGCCAATCTTTTGCGAATCGCATCCTCAACCGCATCTCCTGAGGCATTCTCACCCACAGCTTCCATCATCTCTTTGAGAAAGTTGAGACACTCCTGGTTAGCTCTGCCATGCAAAGGTCCAGCCAATGCATTCATCGCTGCTGCAATCGACCCATACAGATCTTCAAGCCCCGAAGCAACCGCTTTGCCCACAAAAGTAGAGAGATTACCCCCACCATGATCGAAATGCAAAATGTCATAGATCCGCACAAACTCTGTCAGCCTCTCTTTGTCCACACCAGGAACATTGAGCAAGTGGACAAAATTCTCCATATAGCCCAGTTCCGGCTTCGATGGCGCCATCTTTCCCCACCCAGCGTGGCTATTCATTACACACGCTGTAACTACAGGAATTTTGGCCATCAAGTTGAGACAGTCCTCCCTCCAATCATTTTTCAGCTCATACATGCCCAAGATCAAAATGGCGCTGGAAAAAAGAGCCATCGGGTGGCCCTCCCTTGGCAACGACTCAATATGCTCCAAAACTGCTGGATGACAAAATGAGCGCTCTCTCAATTCCCCCTTAAAGACATCAAGCTCCGAATCAGAAGGCTCCTTGCCGTGAAAAAGCAGATAGAGCACCCTTTCGGGATCCCACGATGCCAATTTCTTCACCGGCATGCCTCGGTAAAAAAGCCCCTTTTCAGGATCAACCTTCGATGTGGTGCAGTAGCCAACAGGGACTCCTCGCAATCCCGTCTCCAACTGCTCCTCTGTCACCTCAAATAGTGTCGTCAAATCAACCCCTCTTTTTTGCAAAACTCCATCTCCTCAAGTAGCTCCTTCTCACTTCTCTTGATCCTCTCCAAAATCCCCGGACCAAATGGCAGCCCAGAAACAATCTCACAACTGCCATCGCCCTTCGACTGACAGGGAAAACCAAAGATCAAACCCTCCCGAATACCATAGGGATTACCATCTGAACAGATCGCCGAAGAGAAGTAGTCATCCCCACTCGCTCTATATAATGATGCAATCGCATCGAGCGTCGCATTCGCTGCAGAGGCTGCCGATGAACGCCCCAACTTCTCAATCACAGAAGCGCCACGCTTCTGCACACGCTGCATAAACTCCCCCTCCAACCAATCGCTATCTGTGACAACCTCTACAGCTGGCCGCCCAGAAAGAGTAGCTAAATTATAATCAGGTACCTGCGTCACCGAATGATTGCCCCATACACTCAACTTCTTTACATCAGCCACTGCAACACCCGCTCGATCCGCCATAAGCGCTCTTGCACGATTTTGATCCAAACGCATTAAAGCATGAAAATTCTCCCTCTTCAAAGAGGGTGCATTATGCATCGCTACCAAAGCATTCGTATTCGCCGGATTACCCACCACATAGACCACTGCATCCTTCTTCGCCGCCTCATCTAAAGCGCGACCCTGACCAACGAATATCTTGCCATTTTCTGCGAGCAAATCCTTGCGCTCCATGCCCTTACTTCTTGGTTTAGCACCAACCAATATTGCAAGATCAACAGAATCAAAGACTTCATGTAGATCTGTCGAGTAATTGAAGCCTGCAAGCTGTTCAAAGGCGCAGTCCGAAAGCTCCATGGCAATGCCTTCAAGCTTCTCTTCCATCCCCGGAAGGTCTTGCAGATGGAGAAAAACAGGTTCATCAAAAAGTTGGCCTGAGGCGATCCTAAAGATCAGACTATAGGCAATTTGGCCACAAGCCCCTGTAATAGCTATATGTATGGGTGATTTCTTCATACTCTCTTTTGTAACAAATGAGCAAATCGAAGGCAACCATTGAGCATTTTTTTAAAAAAATATATAATTGAATAGAATATGGAAATCACTCAGATATCACTGCATCTCAAGGACGGGGATGAAAAGACCCATGAAGTCTCGCTTCTTAATCCATTAGAAGAGAGACCTTTGCGAAACACCCCTCCTATGTCTAAATTTTCTAGGCTGTTACGTTTCCGTGATAAGCTTGTGCTGCTTTTTACACCAAAACTTTCGCAGGAGGCGCAGTTTAAGGTGCAGTTGGCTCGTCTTTTGTCTCAAGAAAATGTGCGCGAGCACTTTTTGGAGGACCCAAAGAGGCGCAAGCTCTTCTTTATGGCGCTAAAAGAGGCGGCAAAAGAGATTGGTTATAAGAGATTCACTCAGCCCGATTCAGAGATGACTCCGATTCAAGCAGCTCGCTTTTTGACTAAGCTGAAGGGCACATCTCTTCTCGATAATTCCAGGCGTTTGAACTTCAAGGCAAAGAGAATGCAGAAAGAGGAAGAGCCTGTTTTGCATACGATTCTCTCTCACATTGAGAGGTCGCCTCTTGTTTCTGGTTTGGAGGTGGATGATCATGAACCGATCGTGCATCAAACGCGCTATTCTAAGTTGACGATCAGTCATATCAGTGAGAGCGGCAAAGTGAGCTATGAGCTCTTTTTGAACAAGACAGCGCCCGCATTTGAGAATGCGAGTACGCCTAATCAAGGTGTGATCTTTGACACGACAGACCCTAAGCAGACGTGGTTAGGAAGCTATTGTGGAGATTTGGGAACGCCTAAGCGGGTGTTGGAGCAGGTGCTATTGATTTTGCAGGCGGAAGGTCCAGTGGAGATTTTGGAGAAGCGGACAGATTTTAAGGTGCGTATTCTGTTCACCTCGCTCTACAACTGGCGTGAGATGGAGGACATCTGTCGTCAACGTGATGCGATTGAGACGCTGCATGGCAAAACGCTCAAGATTGGTGATGAAGAGGTAACGCTCGATCTCTTTTACTACAATTTGAACTCGATCTACCGCATGCCAATTCCTGCAAATACGCGCGCCTTTTTGGAAGATCTCAATGATTTTTGTCTCATTCGACTTCTTGGAATTGACCCACTGGATGATCTGCCGGATGATTTCTTTGAAAAGCAGAAGCGAATCCTCGAGGCGATTGATCACTTCCGCGCCAATAGACCTCAATTTGATGATCCCATTTTAGATACGCTCGTGCAGAAGCAGAAGCCAAATGGCAAAGCGCTGCGCGGTATGGATGCTCTTCTCTATTTGGAGGAGGCGACGCATAAGCTGGAGGTCTTCCATAATAAGAATTGCCGCAACGGTGTTGATAGAACGACGACAGCTAAGGCTGCTGACAAAGCACAAAATGCGCTACATCGACTCACTGGCGAAACCTTTCTGCCTGGCTATAATGAACATGAGAAGCTCTTTAAAGCTCTCTATTCACTCTATTTGATGTGGGAAGAGCCGGGAATCAATGCGGCGCTCTCTCTTGGAGTGAGTAGCCACACATTCTTCCGCAAGCTCTTCTACCTAAACCCCCAGCACAATCGCTATCTAGCTAGCTGGGCTAGACTGGGCAGCACGTAGAGCAAGTTCTTCTATTATAGAAAAATGGCTGAGTATTTCATGCCAGATATGGGCAATATGTCACCTTATACGCTCCCAAAAAGAGGGCTATATCAGAGCAAAAAGAATATGGCGCCCTCAAAGCTCGGAAGGCCTAGTACCTTCTTACGCCGTTTGCGCTTTTTGAGCTTCTTCGATAGATCGAAGAGCATGACGGTAGATTGATAGATTGTCGTTAACATACTCCTATTTTAACAGAGGTATGTTAAAATTTAATTAAGGACATCAGATGATCCCAGAGAGCCCTTCTGGGGGCGTCATCTTGCACTTCGCATTCTAGGTGTACTCCACTGAGAATCGCCCTTCCACTGCCTACCTGGCAGCAGACGATCGCAGGAAGGTTGATCTCCTCATAGTGAGCAATCACCTCTGCATCTTTTCCATCGAAGTAGCAGCCGCCGTTGTAGTAAGCTGGCGCCTGCCCATTAGCCCATTCAAGCGAGACCTCTTTGGCTCCTCTTTCCGAGCCGTAGGCAAATTGTCCTTTGCCAAGCGCAGGTCCCACAGCTTTTCCATTGAAGAATGAGAGCTCTCTTTTGCCAATTACTTCTAGGGGTCCACCCTCTTCAAAGAGGACTTCGGAGGCTCCATAGTAGGCGCCAGCACAAATGCCTAGATAGTTGCCGCCATTTTCGACAAATCGACGGATGCGGCTATTGGCTTCACCTTTGAGATGGTTGTGGTAGGGAAGATCGCGTCCACCGGGGATAATGACAAGGTCGACTTCCTCTTCCCAATTTGGGGAGAGAAAAAAATGGCGCCCGACCTTTTTGGGTCTAGACGCCATTTGAGAGGCAATTTGCCTCATGAGCAGAAGGTCAACGCCCTCTCCAACATAGATTACCGCTTGCATACTCTCCAAATAGTAGGCAGAAGTGTTGCAGTTGCAACCACCTTTAGAAGATCACCCACAACAAAGGGATAGAAACCACAAACAAGCGCACCTTTAAAACCGAGGAAGTAGCTAAGCCAAAGAGTTCCAAAACCCAAAATCATTGCGCTTCCAACCAAAAGGGCCAAAGCAGTCAAACCATACTTGCTGTTCCAGCCACGCTCTAAAAGATAGCCAACAACAAAGGCTGCAGGTACAGAGGCAAATAGATATCCACCGGTGATGCCAAGTAATACAGCTGCTCCACTTGTCATATGAGCAAACATCGGCAAACCGATCGACCCTTCTAATAGATAGGCCAAAACGGCTAGAGCTCCTCGTTTGCTACCAAGTCCAGCTCCAAGCAACAGCACTCCAACAGTGAAGAGCGACAGTGGCACAGGTGTGAACCACAGTGGGAGAGCGATTTGCGCCATCAGGCCCAAAAATAGTGAGCCACCAACTACGGCAAGCGCATCAAATGCTAAGGCCAAATTGCGGCTCTTAGGTCTTACTAGATCAACCAAAACAGTCATTTTAAACCTCCAAAAAGGGTCGATTGAACGATCAGTTTACCTCTATCCTTTTTTTTCTACAAGCGACGTGGAGAATGTATATTAAAACTATTTTGAACCGACTGGCGACTCACATGGGTATAGCGATCCGTTGTAGCAATCGTTGCATGCCCCAGCATCTCCTGAATCACCCGCAACTCCGCCCCATTTTCTAGCAGATGTGTTGCAAAGGAGTGTCTCAATGTATGGGGTGAAATTGTTTTTACGATCCCCGCCTGAGTCGCCCTTTTTTTAATCATTCTCCAGATCGAAATTCGATCTAGCTCTCTACCTCTCTGACTCAAGAAGAGTTTATCATTTTTGTCATCCCGAATTGCCAGGTAGCGATCCACAGCTTCTAGCGCCTTCTTTCCAACTGGCACAAGCCGCTCCCTCTTTCCCTTTCCCAAAACACGTACACTCTGCTGCACATCAACAATACGAAGCGAGCAGAGCTCAGAGACACGCAGCCCGCTAGCATAGAGAAGCTCTAAAATGGCGCGATCGCGCAGGCCAACCACCCCCTCACTTGGTGGAGCCTCAAGTAGTCTTTTCACCTCACTTTGGGTCAGAACCTGCGGCACCAGCTGCCACATTTTGGGCGTTTCAAAGTAGGCGGTCATATCGACATCAATCCTTTTCTCTCGCAAGAGAAAGCGGAAGAAGACGCGCAGCGAGATCATCAACCGCCCCAAAGAGGAGGAGGCAAGCTGTAGATTAGAGAGAAATTCGTAGAGCAGATCGACGGTGAGTTTTCGCCCCTGCAGATAGGAAATTAGCTTTTGGATATCACGGCTATAGCTCTCAATCGTATTGGCAGAAAGTCCTTTTTCAGAACGTATATAAACTATGAACTCATCTAGATGGCTCTTCATCTAAGACCTTGGCGACCTCATCGATCGCCTCCTTCTTAACTGTCCCGATCGGCACATAAAATAGCTCTCCTGTCTCCAAAAGCTCATAGCATCTCAGCCCTTTTTTCGAAAGCTGTGCCCGATAGGCGATCTCACGGCGTCGCTCTAAGTAGAGTGCCAAGAGATAGCGAAAATCCTCGCGTTTGCGGAAAAGGTTGATTGCCCGCTCATCATAGGAGCGCTCTTTTTTAGGAGGAATCTTACCCTGCCAAAACTCCCCCACGGGCTTTGAACAATTTTCGCAAAAATCGCGACGCTGTTCACCCTCCACCTGCGAGAAGTAGGTGTCACCAAAATCAAACTTTTTTTCGCACTTAGAACAGTTTGCGCATCGACGGGGCAATTTCATGGCTACATTGTACCCAAAACACTATTTGACGACAAATTGGATATTTGCGATCACAGAAAAAAAAGGATCAATATGGCGCAAGCAATACAAAATAATTTTCGTCACTATAAATCAGTTCAAGTCTTGAAGGGGCTAGCGACTCACCCCTACGATCTCACGGTAGAGGGCAACCTATCGGCTCAGCGCATTGAGCGCTACAGCGCCTCTGCTGGCGAATTCAAACTTCTCTATGGAACTGAGCGTATTAATGATGATGTTCTACACGCTCTCAAAGAGCTCGCCCATGAAGCGTATCTTGCCGACAAGATGGCAGCGATGCAGCGTGGCGAAGTTGTCAACAAAATCAATGGCTACCCCTCTGAGGAGCGCATGGTTTTGCACACTGCGATGCGCGATTTCTTCCTCCATCCAAATGAGGGTAAGGAGGCATCTAAAGCTGCCAAAATGGCGCAAGCTGAGTGTGATAAGCTGCACGATTTCTTGAAGAAGATTGACAAGCAGAACCAATTCACTGACATCGTCCAGGTGGGCATTGGAGGTTCCTTTTTGGGCCCAGCAGCCTTTTCGGTTGCCACCCAAGCCTTTGCAAAGCACAACAGGCGCGCCCACTTCATCTCTAATGTTGATCCCGATGATGCAGCAGCAGTCATGCGCAAGGTTGATCCGAAAAGTACGCTTGTAGTCGTCGTCTCTAAATCTGGCTCTACCCTGGAGACAGTGACCAATGAGTCGCTTGTGCGCCACTACTTTGAGCAAGCGGGCTGCAATCCGAAGGAGCATTTTATCGCTGTGACTGGTGAAAAGAGTCCAATGGACAATCCCGATCGCTATTTAGCCTCCTTTTACATGTGGGATTTTGTGGGAGGGCGCTACTCGGTTACTTCGATGGTAGGGGCTGTCACACTCTCATTTGCTATTGGTTATGATCAATTTATGAATGTGCTTAAAGGAGCGCATGAGATGGATCGTATAGCATTGAACCACGATCTACATCAAAACCTACCCATGCTCGGCGCTTTGATCGGTATTTGGAACCGCAACTTCTTGCATTACTCAACGCTAGCTGTCCTCCCCTATTCAAATGCGCTACTTCGCTTCCCTGCCCATCTGCAGCAGTGTGATATGGAGTCTAATGGTAAGCGTGTCGACCGTGAGGGGCACCCAGTCGATTTTGACACTGGACCTATTGTTTGGGGCGAGCCTGGCACTAATGGCCAACACAGCTTCTATCAGCTGATTCATCAAGGCACCAACATTGTTCCGATTGAGTTCATCGGCTTCCAAAACTCGCAGTATGGCGAAGATCTCAATGTGGAGGGCTCTACATCTCATGAGAAGCTGCTCTCCAACCTCTTTGCTCAAGCAATCGCACTAGCAAAGGGACAGAAGAGTGACAACCCCAACAAGATCTTCCCTGGAAATAGGCCTAGCAGCATCTTGCTCGCCAAGAGACTTGATCCCTTCACCCTAGGATCTTTGATGGCCTACTATGAGCACAAAATCGCTTTCCAAGGCTTTTGCTGGAATATCAATAGCTTTGATCAAGAGGGTGTGCAGCTTGGAAAGGTGCTCGCTCAAAAGATCATCGAGCAGTTTTCCGCAAAAAGAGAGGGCAAAAAGCCAGCTAAGTTCCCAGAGGCTGAGGCCTACTTGAACCATCTCGAAACTCTATAACTGTGCCGCCTGTTGCAGCAAAGCCCTGTACCATGCGCGCTCCTTGTGGAGATAGCGTCTGTGGCAAGATGGTGAGCTCATCCACTCCATCCCAATCATAGATGAGACGCTCTTCAGCAATTAGACGCTCCTGCAATGCTTGATCGACAAGCTCAAAACTCTCTCCTTTTGGTGGAAGCAGCAGAGCCTTAGCCAACTTTCGTGAAGGAGCATAGCTCAACTTTTGATCCAATACTGGAAGCATCGAAGAGTACCTGCTCTCCCAGATGATGTGCAAATAGTCTAAAAGTTCAAATGGAAACTGTTCCAGCTGATCGCCTTCAAGAGATAAGAAGGCGGGCACCTCCTCTGGAAGAAGAGCGAGCAGCTCTCGCCATGGGCGCTCCTGTCCCATCTTGGTGTGGTCGATGATCACCCCCACACTTTTGGCTCGTAGAGGTTCTAGCAGCTTTTCTACAAAGGCGAGAATGCGATTTTGCGAAAAGGTTTGCCAATGAAGTGACCATAAGATAGCTGGCTCCTGCGGAACCTCAAATGTATCACTTTCTAAGTCAACTTCAACACGCAGATGCTTCGGAACAAAGAACTTTTGCTCGCGGCTGTTGTAGATATTCTTGATCTTGGGCAGCTGCCCTGCCATAGGTAGCATAAAAAATCTCTCTCCCTTTTTCTCTCCACAGTGAATCAAAGTAGGAGCCCCCATACTCCTCAATCTCTTGCCTGCCACCTTCAAAATCTGGATGCGCATCAAGTAGCTGCTGTGAACGCTCCATATAGGTGGCATCATCTGTTGCCAAAGTCACTCTTCCACGAACTGTTCTTGCTAATTGCTGCAAAAAGTCCTCGCGCATCAGACGGTGTTTCTCATGTCTGCGCTTAGGCCATGGGTCGGGGAAGTTGATCCAGACATCATCCACAGCTTGATCGGGCACAAATCTGCTCAAAAAGCTGAATGCCTCACCACAGACAATGAGAAGATTCTCTATGCCTCGATTTTTCATCTTCGCCCAAATTTTGCGCACACGATCAAAGCGCATCTCCACAGCAACAAAGAAGTGATCTGGCTGTTTGAGCGCTTTAGCGATGATCCAGTCGCCATTTCCGGAGCAAAACTCGATCGATGCGCGCTTCCACGGCAGCTCAAAGTCGAGATCGCAATAGTCGGGGAGATAGAAGACCGCATCTTCTAAAAGTGGCTTGCGCTCATCAAATGAGAATGGTCGCTTTAGGTCTTTTGGCTTCACGCGAAGATTGTACTCTAAAAGTGCAATTTTGTCTTGTAAAGAGTAGTCCCCTTAGGTAATCTCGAGATTCAAATATGAGGTATTCAAATTGAAGAAATCACTTTGTTTTCTTACTCTTTTAGTTTCAACTCCATTGCTTGCTCAAGAGAGTACCAAGCTTGATCTCAAGGCTGTCTTTGCGGCCTCTCCGTTGATTTACACAGTGATGATTGCGCTTTCGCTCTTTTCCTTTGTGATCTGGCTTTATAGTTTTATGACGTTGCGTATTCCTACCATGATGCCTAATTTTTTCTTGAGACAGATTCGTGAGGATCTGCAGCAGAAGAATTATGAGAAGGCCTATTCTTGCTGTCAGGCTGAGAGTCACTATACTGCGAGTATTTTGGCATCAGCGATTGCTTCTCGCAACCATGGTCATCAGGTGATGGTTGAGGCGATGCAAACAGAGGGAAAGCGATGTGGTGTGGCGCTTTGGCAGCGTCTTTCGCTTCTCAATGATGTGGCGATTGTGGCACCGATGCTTGGTCTTTTGGGCACGGTGGTTGGTCTATTTACGGCTTTCTATGATGTCAATCGCAGCGCTGACACATTGGCTTCGATTTTTGATGGATTGGGCATTGCTGTTGGAACGACGGTTGCTGGTTTGATTGTGGCGATTTTTGCGACAGTTTTCTATGCGACGCTAAAATTTCGTGTGGTGCATATTTTGAATACCATTGAGAATGAGACACTCTCTTTGGGCAACTTGATTGAGGCTTCATGAGCTACGTACCGCAAGATGAGTTGAAGGGGCAGGGCGGCTTTACGATGGCGCCGATGCTCGACTTTCTCTTTTTGATGATGGCGATCTTTGCCAGCCTTGCGGTTTCTCGCATTGTGATGCGCGATACAGATATTGAGCTTGTGCAGTCCTCGCTTGATTCGACCTCGACGATCAATAGCGCTCAAGACTACAAGCTGATCAGCATTAGCGTGGCTGAAGATGGTAGCTATAAGTGGATTACTGAGGTACGAGACCATCCAATGGAGACGGCGGACGAAATTGCTACAGAGCTTGAGAGTCAATATCAGAAGGGACTACTGCCAGAGGACAGACTGCGCACGCAGATTCTACTCAAAATTGATCGCGACGCGAAGTGGGAGCCGATCCTAAATGTTTTACTCGCCATCCGCGAATCGGGTTTTGAGGTTCGTCCTGTCTACGAGCCAGAAGCGATTTAAAAATCTCTGCTTGGATAGCAAGCCAAGGACAACTAGTTATCTTCTCTTCTTTTTTCTCGGCGGCTGCCCCTCTAGGGAAGTTTCTGCAGCTCTTTTTGGCCTGCACACGGGACATGCTGGCGCTTTCTCTGCCTTGCAACGACTGACTATACTTGCCTGCCATTCATGACCTTGTTCACACAGCCACCATACCATCTTCCTTGAACCACAAGTTTGATCTTTTAACTCTTCATTTTTTGACACATGCCACTGCAAATCTGCTACATGATCTCTTACAAATTTTTTCCTTTTCCTCGGTCTGGATCGGTGATTAGGCTGTGGGGATGGCCCCCCTTGCGCATTAGGGAGAAAATTACCTTGGTCATATCCGTTCCATTCAAGAGGCTCTTCAAATTCTCTATCTGACTGACTTGGTGACGGTTTTGAACTCAAATCTATCCCTATTGATCCTGCTAACATCCCCACTAAAGGTTCCTCAGATATACCCGCAACAGCTAGGGATGCTCCTTGGTTTGCAGGCAAATGACCAAAAAAACCAGGTGACCTCACAGTTGCAAATCCTTGGTTTACTATAGTCATATCTGCATATACCTGCCCTAAAGGAGCGTGTAATGGCAAGACAGTTGTCGTTGACTGTTCAAGTAGATTCCCTGCTCTATCTACTCCCTCTTGTAAACCTGTATCAACGTCAAGATCTAATCCTCTTTGGCTTGGAAAAGCCATCTGTGCAGTAGGCTGAGCGCTTAGATCAACAGCTCCTAGGTCTGGACAAAAGAGGTAAGATCGAGTTTATCATTCGCTGGCGGCAAGTCAGTTGGAAGACTTGAGCTCGGTAAAGGAGCACTCCCATTTGCAATTGTCTGCATAAAAATATGTTGAATATCTAATATTGCACCATGCGACAACACCTCTTGCTCCATCAAATGATGCATCTGACTGAATATTAGAAGGGTTTAACGAATTCACCTGATTATACTAGCCAAAACTTACTTATCTTTTCAACAAAAAAATCTTTTAACTACATCGAATAAAGATCACAACTTCCAATCTCCTTATGCAACTTATCAGCATCTCAGTAGTCACAGATAAAAAAACTGAATTTGGGCAAAACCCCAAAATTGGCCCGTGTGTACAAGCCTACTTTGAAAAAGTTGGAGATCAAGTGCCACCAAAAACCCTCTGCGCCTACACAAACTACGTAAGCAACCACGAGGGGCACTACACATTTTTCATTGGATCTGATAGGTTTGAAAGTATCCCTGAAGGACTTGAAACTTTAATGATTCCGGAGCAAACTTATGAGACCTTTCCGATTAAGGCAGGTGAGATGCCAGCTGTGATTATTTAGGCGTGGCAATCGATTTGGGCAAACGAAGAGCTCGAGGAAAGGCGCACGTATGTGACAGACTACGAAGTGTATGACAACATGGCGCCCGTTTACATTATGATAGGAGTAAAATGAACAAGAAAATCATCGAGAAATACACAACCGATGTGTGGAAAAACAAACGCCTAGAAGCGATTAATGAAACATTTGCGGAAGATGCGATTATTCACAGCCCTCTGAATTTAAGTGACATGAAAACTATTGTACAGAGGTGGCAAAAAGCACTTCCTGATTTGCAAGTTGAGCATCACCATCTACTTGAGGATGGAGAGATGATCACATCACATTGGAGTGCGACATCGCAAAAAGCGAAGTATAGTGGTGTGACGCTCTATCGGATGCGAGATCACAAAATCGTTGAGTATTGGGCTTATGTGGATTTGCGCAATCTCCCAGAACTAGATCTATGAATGTTAAAGAGCTGATTGCGACGCAATTTCCTCAATGGAAAGATCTGGCAGTTGAGCGGATCGTGCCCGGTGGGCACGATCATCAGTCATATCGCTTGGGCAAAACAATGGTGAGGTGGCATGCGTATCCGACAACTTGTGCGAGATTGCGCGTGTACTTGCAAACTTTTTAAGGAGATACTGAATAACGGCCTCAAACCTCTAACTGTTCACAATTTCCAGCTTTTAGCACTATTTCCCCCATTGTCTCCCTCCTGCCTGCCCTCAAACAGCCAATTTTGGCTATTTAAGGGCAGGAGGGAATATCATGAGGTCGCTAAAAACTTTCGTCTTACCTGGTATAAGTTTGATAAACCAAACAGCATGTACATCTGTGTGGCATTCTTATATAGCCCTCGGTACCTCATCTTCGTATGTCCCCAGAGCTGTTTGATCACTCGAAATGGAAACTCAACCTTTGCTCGTACTCGTCCATGTTGATGATTTCTCTTCTTCTGTCTGTTAGATAACCTACCTTTTCCCTAACTCTCAGGAAAATTTGCAACTCACACCAATGACATATTGCAAAACAAACGAAGACTTCATACATTGAAATTCAATGGACCATGATATCGAAAAGAGAAGCCTCCTGCAAATGGGAAGTGTGTGCGCCTGGATCGCGGGCATGTGTTATATTCCAGTTGTCCTCTTTGCTTTTTTATCGCCCACCTCAATCGCAAGTTATATCGCTTCAAACCAATATTTTGTTGACTTCACAAATTACCAAAAGTACTTTATCCTTTTGAAAATATTCATGGTGCTTTCCAATGCTGCTATGATCGGTGTTGTCGCTGGCGTTTATCAATTGAAAAACTTCAAACAGCAGGGTATTCTTACCCTGTTCTCATTACTTGCAATACTTGGTCTGGGAATTGGCATGCTACAAAGTATTTTAGATGCCACACAAGTTCCTCATCTTGCAGCTGAGTACGATGCTTCCTCTCCTGCTATTCAACATGTGATTATTGCTTTTGGAGTCGCAAATCCAGCCCTCTACATCTTATCTCTTGGATTACCTGGGATTTGGTTTATGGTGATCAGTTTAGTGCATTTAAAAACATTCCCCAAATTTTTGATCTTTCTGGGATTTGCATGGTGTTTAGGCAGTCTGATGACGGTGATTGCACATCTATTTGTCATCATTTGGCTGATCTACCTTGTTGCAGCTGGAGCCCTCATCGCAGCTCCTTTTTGGAGTATCTGGCAAGCGCGTTATTTGTGGAAGCAAGCTCAAGAGTTAAAATAAATGCAAGTTGCTCTTCATATTTTTCGACGCGACCTTCGTCTTGAGGATAATACAGCCTTAAATTTTGCGCTTGAACAGGCTAAAACAGTGTATCCCTGTTTTATATTTGATCCGAGGCAAATTGAACGCAATCGCTATAAATCTTCTAAAGCGATTCACTTTATGATGCATGCTTTATCCGATTTGGAGATGCAACTCAGAAATAAAGGAGGACGCCTCTACCTCTTTAGTGGGCGAGCTGATCGAGTCGTTGAACAACTCTTATCGCAAAACTCGATCGACCTGATCACTTTTAATCGTGATTACACACCCTTTGCACTTAAACGTGATCAAACAATTAAATCTCTTTGCCACTCTTATGGAACAGAAGTTCAATGTTTTGGTGATGCACTTTTACAAGAGCCAGAAAATGTGCTTAAAGAAAATCAAAAACCCTATATCAAATTCACTCCATTTCTAAATAAAGCCAAAACGCTGCCTGTGCGCCCCCCGAACAATCTTTCTAACACGAACTTTTCTAGGGAAAAGTTGCAGGGTGAAATCCATGCCTCGCTCGAAACATGCGGAGGACGCAGCGAAGGCTTAAAACTGTTAAAGAAGATTAAAAATTTGGGCGATTATGCAAAGCTAAGAGATTTCCCCTCTGCAAACTGCACCTCTCATCTTTCGCCACACAACAAATTTGGAACACTCTCAATACGTGAAGTTTATCACAAAATTCGCACAACCTTTTCAAAAGAACACTTGTTGATTCAGGAGTTATACTGGAGAGATTTTTTCACACATATTACATTTCACTTCCCACACGTTATAGGAGGAGCTTTTCATCAAAAATATGATGCCATTGCTTGGAGCCACAATCCAAAACTCTTTAAGGCTTGGTGCCAAGGGAAAACAGGATTTCCAATTGTCGATGCGGGAATGCGAGAACTCAATGAAACTGGATCTATGCATAATCGCGTACGCATGATTACAGCCTCCTTTTTGGTCAAAGATCTACATCTTGACTGGAGGCTTGGTGAACGCTACTTTGCACAACACCTCATTGACTATGATCCAGCGGTTAATAATGGAAACTGGCAATGGATCGCATCTACAGGGTGTGATGCTCAACCCTATTTTAGAATTTTTAATCCTACAACACAGCTTAAAAGATTCGATCCAAATGGGGAATATATCGAGCGTTGGTCGGATTTATCAAAATGCAAACCCATCGTTGATCATAAGAGCGCTGCAGAACAAGCTAAAAAACTGTATAAAAACTTACCTGTTGTCTAATTTGAGAGCTCTCCCTTAGCGATTTTGCGCCCTAACCCTTGAAACAGAAAATAGTGAAGAGGAAACAAACCATATCAATATAAACGTCCCAAGACCCCCTTAGGCCTAAAAGTTGCACACTGAACCACCTTACCATCTTTAAGGAGATACTGATTAACTACCGTTTGGCAGATTTCGTCAGAATTTTTGATTCGGCTAAATTCGAAGACGAGTTCTAACCACTTGCTGGTTAGTCGAGTCGAGAATGACGCAGCGGTGCGAAGATTGGTGGAAGATTCAGCGAGCGAGTTGTTCAGTGTCTCCTTAAGGAGATACTGAACAACTACC
>JAJACG010000010.1 GCA_022601635.1 Chlamydiales bacterium
ACTTCGGCGGTTGAAATGAAAGAGAAGCGGAAGCGGCTGAGCTTTCGCGTGAGGGATTCGAAATTCCTCCTCTTCCATTTTGAGGGACATCTTTGACGTTTTGCTCCGCCGCCGTGCTATTGCACTGCCGGCGTCGCGCACCGCCAAATCTGGACGCTTAAAACAAATGAGGCTCATCACGTTGTTTTCTACCCTTTGCCTAACGAATAGCCTCGACTTACCACAAATCCTTAATAGGTGACTCATGACGCAAATTGACTTCAAAGGCAAAATAATCCTAGTAACCGGATCTAATAGACCAAAAGGCATCGGACGCTCCTTCATCCATGAAGCCATCAAACGCGGCACAAAAAAAATCTACGCCGCATGCCGAAATACTGACCACGTCAAAGACCTAGTCGAACAATACCCACAAATCATCCACCCCATCACACTAGACGTCACCAATAAACAGCAAATCCAAGACGCCGCTCAAAACTGCAACGATACCCAAATCCTCGTCAATAACGCCGGCGTCTCAAAATTCTGCGGTATCTGCGAAAAGTACAATGAAGACGACGCCAGAGCAGAAATCGAAGTCAACTACTTCGGCCCACTACACCTCACACAAGCCTTCACACCCAATCTCAAAAAAAATCAAAACTGCGCTATCGTCAATATCGTCTCTATCGCCGCCCTCTCCCCAACAGCGCTCGCCGCAACCTACTCGGCATCAAAAGCGGCCCTACACGCCGTCACTCGTACAAGCAGAAAAGAACTCTGCACACACAATATCTCCGTCTTCGGTGTCTATCCAGGCCCTCTTGAAACCAGCATGACTGAAGGCTTCGAATTTCCTATGCCCTCATCACAAAGCGCAGCCACATACATCCTCGACGCAATGGAAAAAGGACAGCTCGATATGACCACTGATGAATTTGGCCACGCCTTCAAAAATTACCTCAAACTCGACCCTGAAGCCGAAGCCATGATTGACAAATACTTCAGATAACCACCAAAAAAGTTGTTGATATCACCAAATATGTTGGTAAAGGAAGCCCTGATTAACACGAGGTTCACTATGAGATGCTTTGGAGATGAACACCCACTTTACGCAAAATACCACGACGATGAATGGGGCGTCCCCCTACACGATGACCAAAAACTCTTCGAAATGCTAACCCTCGAAGGCGCTCAAGCAGGACTCTCATGGTTCACAATTCTAAAAAGAAGAGAGGGGTATCAAAAATCCTTCCACAACTTCGACCCACAAAAAGTAGCCCAAATGAGCGATGAAGAACTAGAAAATCTCATGCACAACCCCGCCATAATCCGAAATCGTCTCAAAATCTGGTCCACAAGACAAAATGCTCAAGCCTTCCTCCAAATCCAAAAAGAATTTGGCTCCTTCGATAACTACCTAAAAGCATACGCACCCAAACCCATCATCGGAAATTGGAAAGAACATAAAGATGTACCCATCTCCACCAAACTGAGCGATGACATATCAAAAGACCTCAAAAAACGAGGTATGAAATTTGTCGGTACCACCATCATCTACGCCTTCTGCCAAGCCATCGGACTCGTAAACGACCACCTCACCTCTTGTCCAAAATATCACGCTTAAGGAGACACTGAACAACTCGCTCATTGAATCTTCTGTCAATCTTCGCGCCGCTGCATCATTCTCACCTTCACTAACCCGCAAGGGGTTAGCGTCAGGCTCCGAATTTCCCAGCATCGCAAATCTTGGCAGAATCTCCAATAACCAAGTTATTCAGGGTTTCCATAATGATGAATAAATACCCAAAAAATAAAATTTGTGTGATAGATAAAGCATGATACAAAATGTATACCAATTCATTCTACCCCATTTAACACGCATTGCTATCGCTGGCGCACTCTTTTTAGCCGCATACATCCTCTACCACATCCTCTTCTTCACAATGAAAAAAGTGGCAAAAGGCACAGCTTCCAAAGTAGTTCAAGGCATCCGTGCACCCACCCTCCTACTCTTCTTCGAAGCTGCCTCCTTCCTATCACTCTTCATCTTCTCACTCGATGCCAAACCACACAAAATGATCGCTATGATCACCCTCGCCTTCGCCGTCCTCACTGTCGGTTGGCTCGTTATCAGAACTATCAGAGTCTACTTCAAATCCATCATCGAACTCTACAAAAGTGACCCAAAACGTAAAGCCTCAGTCATACAAATCCAATTCATCTATAGACTGCTCCTCATCGCTATTAGCTTCATCACTATTGGCGCTATCCTGCTGCTCTTCCCCTCAGCAAAGCAGCTCGGCATCGGTGTACTCGGCTCCGCAGGCGTAGTCGGACTTGTGATAGGTATGGCCGCAAGGCCCATCTTCCTAAACCTTATGGCTGGATTCCAAATCGCTATCACCAAAACTATCAATCTAGATGATGCCATTGAAATCGATGGACATCCTGGACGCGTCGAATCCATCCACCTCACCTATGTCATCGTCAGAACTTGGGACCTCAAAAGACACATCATCCCCATCTCCCAATTCATCGACAAAGCCTTCCAAAACCTAGACCTGCGAAACACCGAAAAACTAGGCGCAATCTTCTTGTACCTCGACTACAGAGCACCAATTAAAACCATTCGCACTAAGTTTGAAGAGCTCGTTCAAAACGCTCCACAATTTAATGGCTCCACATTGAACTTGCATGTCGTTGATGCAACAGCTAATACGATCAAACTAAGATTAGTCATGACTGGAAATGATGCAGCCTCTACGTTTGAACTAACCTGTCATATCAGAGAAAAGTTGATTGAATACATCCAAAAGGAGCATCCTGAATCTCTCCCTGTTGTCAGAGAGTTAGAGGTATAAAATGAACGGCCCCCCTCCTGGATATGATGACGAAAGTGTCATCCCCAAGTTTCGACTTAAAACCCTTCTTGGACAGTTTGAAGATGAGCTTAATACGATCCAAACCATCTTTGCAGAAACAGTCAATGTCGAATATCAAGCAAGTGGACGCGACTTCACCGCTGAGCTGTGGAGTTTGCAAAATACAGCAGCAGAACTTGGCTCTGAATACCCCTTCTTGATCGAGAAGCTCATCCGTGACTATGAGAGTTTTAAATCAGCCCCCGATCGCACCAAATTGGAGCAGCTCTGTGCAGATGTAAAAAGTCTGCAACTTCTCTTGACGGGATGACCATTCATTGCTATTCTTCACCCAATCTTTTTTCCTGGAGGGTAGTATGTTAAAGCAACTCTTTATTCTGGTAGCAGCCAGCTGCTCGCTTTTTGCAGAAATCATTGAAGTTAAGCATTTCTCTGAATTGCCACATTATGTGAATTCAGAAACTCTAGTCATTTTAGACATTGACAACACGCTTTTGATGCCTACCCAAGAGCTTGGCTCAGATCAATGGTTCCGCTACCGATTAGATAGCTACCGTAAAGAGGGAAAAACCTACCCACAAGCGTTGGAGCTAGCCCTTCCTGAATGGGAAGCTGTTCAAAACATCACAGATGTAGCTGTTGTTGAGATGGAGACACCCACTATTATTGAGAAGCTACAAGAAAAGAATATTCCAGTCATAGGTCTTTCGACGCGTGGTTTGGCACTTGCCATGCGCACAGTACAGCAGCTCGATAGTGTTGGTATTAACTTGCAGGTAACAGCTCCTTCTAAAGAGGAGATTCCTCTGCTCAATCCACACGCTATCTTGTTTAGAAAGGGGATTCTTTTCACTGCGGGAACACATAAGGGCAAAGGGCTGCAAAAGCTACTAGCAAAGCTCGACTATAAGCCTAAGCGTATTCTCTTCATCAATGACAAGCGGGGTAACTTGCGACAACTTGAAGAGGGAGTCAATGAGCTGAAGATTCCATTTACAGGATTGCGCTATGGCTATCTAGATGATAAGGTACGCAACTTTCGTTCAGATATTGCAGATCTGCAGTTAGAAAACTTTAAAATGATTGTAAGCGACAAGGATGCTGAAACGATCTTGAACTCGAGAGGGTAGTGAGATGGCAAAGCTCTATTTTCGATATGGTGCAGTTGGCTCTGCAAAAACGTTAAACCTTTTGGCTGTAGCCCACAACTACCGCCAGCAGCGCAAACGAGTCCTTCTGATGAAGCCAGCGATAGATGATCGCTTTGGTAAAAATAATATCCGCTCCAGAGCAGGCCTTGAAACTGAGGCAGATATCTTGGTTGAGGCCAATACCAACTTACTTCTGCACAAATTTGACAAGATCGATTGCCTACTTGTTGATGAGGCACAGTTTCTCCCAGCAGTAATCATCGATCAGCTGCGCACAATCACTTTGGAAAAGAAGATCCCTGTAATCTGCTACGGATTGCGCACCGATTTCCGCACCAATCTATTTGAAGCCTCTCGCCGACTCATGGAGGTTGCCGACTCTATCGAAGAGGTTAAATCTACCTGTCACTACTGCAATCGAAAAGCAGTACTCAATCTAAAGCATGTGAATGGTAGCCCAACCCGCACAGGACCAACAGTTCAACTCGGGTGTGAAGAGACCTACTTTCCAGCCTGTTGCCACTGCTATTTTGGGCAATTTGCAAAAAAAGAGAAAGAAGAATCACTTTCAGCTTGCCGTTAAGTTAAATAAAAAATATATTTAACACAACCTTAACAAAGGAGTGTTAGATGGCAGGTAGTATTCGAAGAATGAGTGATTTTTTTCGAGGAGCGCGTTGGCAGGAAGCTGATCAAGCGTCTCAAATTCCAAGAGAGATTATTCCGCAAATTATTAATCATCTAGGTGATTCGAAGAGGAAGCGCTGCTTCCAATATGAGCAGTATAGGTTTCAGGCCAAACTTGTAGACCAAAGAGTTCTGATTTGTCCTACAAGCAAAACTGCAAAGAGGGCGATCGAATTGCAACTGATTCACTACACAAAAGTCGAATTTGGTGAGCAGGGAGGCGGAAGAAAACCGAAAGAGAGCAGGGCTCTTAGATCCGATTCAATAGATTCAAGTGAACAGGGAGGCAGTAGAGACCGCGAAAAGGATGGAGTTCAGTATAGTGAGATTGTCAGACCCAACTCAGAACAAGTTGCGCGCAAGATGGTGCGCTTTCTTAGTATCGATGGTTTTAGAAATACGCTCGGTGAAAAAACATTGAGCAATCCCAAAGAGAATAGCGATTTTATCAGACGCAAAAGGAGGCAAAGCCTTCTTGAGGCATCTACAGATACAAGGCTACCCAGCCCATCAAACTCGCTCGAATCGGTCCATTCCGAGCCGGTAAAGAGAGAGCATTGGAAGCCTGTATTATTACCTGCAAAGGTTTATGGTTCACCAATGCTGATACGAAAGCATCGAGATCGCTCTAGAGCCATTTTGAATCATAAGATGCGCTTAGAGCTGCAGATTGAGTTTCTTCAAAATCATAAGCCCAATGATCCCTCTCTCCCTGCCCTATTAGAAGAGTGGCGATACGCTATGACTCTCGTGCAACAGTGGAGGATGCGCAATATTTTGGATATTCAGACAAGATTTAAAGCTGCTGGTTAAGTTCTTAAGGAGCCACTGAACAACTCCCGTACCAGATCTTCCAACAATCTTTCTATCGAGGTATAGTTCTCGCCTTGACTAACCCCTTGAGAGTTAGTCAAGGCGAGAATGAAGCAGTGGCGTAAAGATTGGCGGAAGATTCAATGAGCGAGTTGTTCAGGGTCTCCGTAGGGATGCCTTGATTAACTCCCATCCGGTATCTTCCGTCACAATTTTCGACTCAGCGTCATTCTCGACTCGACTAACCAGCAAGTGGTTAGTGCTCATCTCCGAATTTATCCGAATCAAAAATTCTGACGAAATCTGCCAAACGGTAATTAATCAGGGTTTCCTTAACAGTTATCAAGAAAGGATAAAAAAACAGGGGAATTCGACCTCCTTGCCAAACTCCCCCGAACGCTTCTAGCTTTAAGGAGATACTGAATAACTCCCTCACCAAATCTTCCGACAATCTTTCTATCGAAGCATCGTTCTCGCCTCGACTAACCCACAAGGGGTTAGACGTTTGGCTCCGAACTTCCCCTCGATAGAAATCTTGCTGCAATCTCTGGCAAGGTACTTTTTCAGTATCTCCCCTAGGGGGACAGCCAGAAACGATTCATGAGGGAGTATAACAAATAAAGATTTTATGTTAAGAAAAAATAAAGGTTTTTTTGATTCAAATTTCCATCTTTCAAAACAGCAGTCTCTTAGAAAATTAAAAAAGATTAAGGGTAGTAAAAGATTTTTCCCAAGTAACTATTTTTTAATCATTAAAATTTGAAATTTCTTTTGCTTCAAAAAAACAATGGATGGGATAATTAGAGTAGAACTTAGTTTCACAAGGAGAGTGAGTTATGGCTAGTCTACATATCCTAGAGGCGCTCGACAATTTGAATGCTCTTGTCGACGTCGATTCCATTGATCAGATCGAAGTTACAGAAGATGCTCAGCTCGTTGCACACTTAGAAAAGAGCGAGGACGATTACTTTTTAAAAGCGGGTAGTGATGAGATGACCCGTGATGCCATTCGTGAGACTTTTAAGAGTGTTCACGAATATCTCGTCCATTTCTATGAGAAAGCTCGCGAAAATCAGGGAGATACAGCCCGGCTAATGGAGGGGATTAACTCTGTGATGGTTCTCGTTGGAGAGGCTGCTAACAAGCTAGAACGTAATAGCGATGTTTTTGCCAAACGTATGACAGATGTTCCTGAATATAAGCAGCTACAAGATTTCTATAAAAACCGTGTAATCCAGGAACTTTTTACCGAATTTGCCAAAGCTCCTGTCGTAAAACCTACAGAAGAAGAGGAGATTGAAGAGGTTGCTGGTGTGCATCTGCTCAATGACATCGACATCATCAAACGCGACCATCTCTATGAGCTCTTCACCCTGAAAAATGAAGCCGGTCAAGATTTCTATACGCCAGTTTTGGCGCGCAATCTGAAGCTCGCCTGTGACTTTGGACAATATTTGGAGCACTATAGTGGCGATGACCCCTTTGTGCAGGTCAAGAGCTGGGAGGATCGCTCTTTGCATCTTTTTGCCAAGCGCATCTTGAATGATTCCAAGAAAGAGCTCGCCATCTTCTACCAAGAGGCGCGCAACTTCAAAGAGGTAGAGATAGTCCGCTACTTGCACCAAGCTGTTGTGGCCCTTCATTTAGCAGCCAATCCAAGAAACTTGCTGCGTCAATTTTCACAAAAGGGGTGCTACTTCTACTTCCAAGATTTCCAGCAGTTTTTGCGCAATGCAATTCATACAAGGGAGTATGAGAGACTGCTAGTCTATCCAGCAAATCACCCCTTCTTTGAGAGTGTCATGGCGCTTGTGGGGCGACTAATCTCGGAATTCTTTCTTTCTGGTGAGGAGGCTGTTGAGGCCGGTGAGAGGGTCACTCAGCTCATCGGAACCACCAAGGGACCTCTCTCTGATCGCTTCCACCAAGCGTGGATAGCCCTAGAAGAGGCGTTTGCTAATCATCCTTATGGTCCAGTCTTCAAAGCGCTTGACGCTGTACGAGATCAATCTGAAAAACTCTTTGATCCACTTCTACAGGGTAACATCCCTGAGGTTGAGTGTCGTATGAACAATGGAACAGAGGTGCTACGAATGCCAGCTCCTGTTCGTCAACGCTACATCAACCATGCAGAGGTGGCGCATGAGTGGCAAGCCTATTTGCGCACAACAGATGAAAACCATCTGCTGATTAACTATCAAGATCGCACCTCTTGGCGTGAACATGCTAGATCGATCTGCCTGGAGGAATTGGCGCATCACGCTGACTTCGCAGACCATTTGAATGTGGTTACTCTGGCAAAAGATACTGAGTTCTATGATCAAGGCGGTATCTATGAAGAGCTCAACGTTGCTGAGGAATTCATCCAGCAGTTTGCCTACCACCTAGAGGATGAAAAGACTGGCTATTACTTTCCCATCAAGTTGAGGAATCAGCTGCTGCCCACTTGGACCAACTCAATGCTGCAAGCAGTGCATCAAGTCTTCTTCGATTCTAAGTCTGAGCTAAGTCGCAGTGAGCGTCTCGACTTCATCTCAATCGCCTACATTCTCATGGAGGCCAAATTGATTGAGATCTTACAACCCTCAATTGTCACCCACTGCTGTAAGGATGGTCTCGATGTCAGCTCTACCTCATCTGCAGCGCTCATCGCCTTCTTGAAGGGTGAGGATGAGTGGACAGACGAGCAGACTCAAAAATTCTTCAACCTGCTCTTTGTACCAACCATGCTCAAGCGTGAGCGCATCGTGCACAGAGAACGTCTAGAGAGACTGCATTCGCTCTTTAAAAGGCTTGAGGCCTCTGGCAACTACCTACAGAAGCTCAAGAGCCTGTTTGATGCGAAGGGCTTAGATATTTCCCCTTCAAATAGGTCAAATAGGGGGTAGCCTCTAGGTCGCGGCCTGTTGCAGCAGTGACAAGTTCAGCAGAGCTATAGGTGCGCCCCCACTTATGGATCTTCTCCTTCTGCCAGTCGCGAATAAAATGCAGCTCACCTTTAGCAAGACGCTGCTCCCAGTTAGGAAACTGCTTCGTCATCGCCTCAAAAAATTGCGCTGCGTAGACAGTTCCTAAGGCATAGGTGGGGAAGTAGCCCACAGCTCCCATCGACCAGTGAATATCTTGCAGGCAGCCCTGACGATCCGTTTGAGGCACAACACCCAAAAGCTTCTTCATCTTTTCATTCCACGCAGCTGGCAGGTCAGCAACTTGCAGGTCTCCCTCAATCAGCGCGCGCTCCAACTCAAAGCGCAGAATCACATGGAGGCAGTAGGTCACCTCATCAGCCTCCACGCGGATGAAACTGGGCTTGACGCGGTTGATTGCACGGTAGAAGGTATCGAGGTCAAGATCGAGGTCGTAGCTCTTTTTAAGCAGTGGGAAGAAGTGCTCCCAGAAAGGTCGACTCTGCCCCACAAAAGTCTCCCATGTGCGCGACTGACTCTCATGGATACCAAGCGAGCGCGCCTCTCCAATTGGGGTGCCAAAACGCTCCTTGTCCAGCTGCATCTCATAGAGACCGTGGCCCCCCTCATGCAGCACAGCCGAGAGATGATCGAAAAAGGAGTGCTCTGTCATGCGCGTTGTCACGCGGCTGTCTGTTGGATGCATTGAAGTTGAAAAGGGATGTGCCGAAAGATCGAGCCTGCCACACTCCAGATTGTAGCCCATCGCCTCCAAAAGAAGATTGCCAAAATCAAGCTGTCGCTTCTCGTCAAACTGCCTGTTAAGGCAGCTATTATCCACCTCAGGAATTTGAGGCAAAAGAGCAGAGATCTCATCGCCCAAGGTCTTGAAAAGAGGAGCAATTTTTGACACTGTCATACCCGGCTCATAGAGATCCATCAAGGCATCATAGGGAGACTCCTCGTAGCACAAAAGCTCCGCCTGCTCACGGCACATTTCAAAGATCTGGCTCAAGTAGGGGGCAAATGATTTGAAATCAGATTCCTTGCGCGCCGATTGCCACGCCACAAGAGATTCTGCTGACAGCTTGGCAAACGCTTTGACAAAGTCGTTAGGAAGAGCAAGCGCCTTGCGCAAATCTTCCCTCCACTCTCGAACAGCCGCCTGCTGCCACGGTTCCAAGCTCTTCACATCAATCTCATTCAATCGCTCAACAAAGCGCGGGTCGGTCTTCTCCTTATGGATCAGACTGGCCATCTGCTCAATTTGATCAGCTCTGCTCTGCGCTGATCCCTTTGGCATATAGGTCTCTTGATCCCACTCCAGAAGATGCTGCACACCCTCAAAGCGCGCAATGCGTTTTCCCTGTTCCCAAATCGCTTCGAATGTTGACATATTCCCTCTCTACTCTTGGCCCCAGACAGCAAAGCAGCCGGCGCGGATTGTGCGAACCCGCCATCTCCTCAATCGAGATGTTGGGTCCAAAAATTTCTGCAGGCTCTCCAATTTGAACAGCAAGTCCCGTCACATCAACCATCAAGAAGTCCATGTAGAGATCGGGTACAATCTCCGCCTTTTGGCCAGCAATATAGACCCAGCCAAAAGAATCCAGCAGTCCATCGTGGTAGCCAATACTTAAAGCGGCCAGCTGCCTCTTTTTTCCAGAAAGCTTGCCGCTATACCCCATTGGTGAGCTCGCCTCACACTCATGCAGAGCCACAACATAGCTCTCAAGTTTGAGGCCGTCAAGCAGCGCATAGCCGAGGCGTACCATATTACAGCAGGCTGGATCTATTGCCAATGATTTGCTACTTGCAAGATGCTTCCACTTTACAGGAAGCATCTTGGCGATTTCCTCAAATCTCTGTGCTTCACTTTGATCTCTACCCAGGTGGGTCATCACACCCTCCAAATTGAGATAGGGACTTTTGTGAATAAAGGGTAGCGCCTCCAATAGCTTCTGCCGTGAAAATCCAAAGCGGTTGAGTCCAAGATCGAGCTGCAGATGGACATCAACACGCCTCTGCAGACGATCAAGTTTTCGCGCTTGATCTAAGCTGTGGATCGCAATGGTTAGCTCATAGGCAGAGGCAAGCGTTAGATCGCTGCAGCTGAGCACGAAGATAGCACCCCCAAAACCTCTTTCTCGAAGGGCCACCGCCTCCTCAGCATAGGAGACGCCTACAAATGGAGCTCCCAGATTTTCATAGAGGCAGGCCATCTCATAGGCGCCCAAACCGTAGCCGTTGCCCTTCACCATCGGCATCACACTCTTGTCAAACTGCAAAAAGCGTCTCTTTAGCGCCTCACAGTCAATGATCAACTTAGAGCTTGGCATAGCGCATACCAAAATAGAGCAACAAGACGAGAGGCAAGGCAAGCGTTGCAACAAAAGGGGATAGAATCAAACTCTTGGCTAAAATAGCAAGAGCAGAGGTGGCCGCAATGTAGCCCAAGAAGGCAGCGATTGAAAGCGCATAGAGTAAGAAGAGTCGCCTCTGCCTTCCAAAGCGAAGCGCAAAAGGAAGAGGCGCCAAAAAGACGAGCAGCGCCATCAAAGGCGCAGTCAGCTTTTGCAAAAAGAGCACTAACGCTTTTGCCTCGAAATCACGCATCACCTCACTACCAAATTGTGCGCTTAACTGGGAGATGGGCTGCCACTCAATCGGCAGAGTGACCTGGCTCAAGGCCCTGCTTTCAAAGGACATGTTGGGAAAATGCACACTCTCTTCAAATGAGGTGCGCACAAGCTCGCCATCAACACGCTTTAAGGTAGAGACAGAACTTCCCACATGCTCTATAAATGAGAGCTTTTCCATATGCACAATGTGGTCGAGGTCGTGCACCCAGAAAAGATTGTGGAAGAGCCCATTTTCTTTGTCATAATAGCTGTAGATCAAGCGGGATTGATCCTCCAGAGGTAGCGCCAGCACCTCCTGCTGCCTTCCACTCTTTTTGAAAAAGCTATCCTCAAAAAGCGCAAGATGGCGTGCAGCTTTTGGCTGCACATACTCGCTATTGGCAAAAAGAAGTGCTACTGCCAGAAGAGAGAGCCCCAAAAGGGGATAGGTGAGTTTTCGAAGTGGGATGCCCGCTGTGCAGAGCGCCCAAATCTCACCTCGCACAGAGCTTTGAGAGAGGGTCTTAATTGTCGCAAGAAGAAGCGCAACACACAAAAAGATTTCACCCTGGCGACTCAGCTGCGCCAAATAGTAGAGCAATATGGCGCTTAGTGAAATGCCATCTTGAAAGAAACTCTTCATGTGAGCGGAAAAATCGATGAGCGAGCCTAGAAAAAAGAGCGCTAAAAAGACAAAGAAGAAGGTTTTGAGAAATTCACGAATGATATAGCGATTCCAAATCATTCTATCCCCCTTTGAAGCCGAGCAAGCGCCCAAAAAAGCGCTCCCAAAATCAAGAGGTGAGGCAGCGTCAAAAGCAGTGTCGAAATCCAAAAGAGATGATCCAACTCATGCGCCACAAAAAAGCTCACAAGGGCTAAGGCGCTTAAAAATGTCGCAATCCAAATACCGCGCTTTGTCCTCCTGCGACTAATCTCCATACCCAATACAGCTCCCATCATCGTGAAGGAAAAGGCGGCAAAGCTGACAGAGATCCGCCTCACCACCTCACTGCGATTTTTGACCAAATTCTTGGCCATCTTTGGACCACCCATCTTCTTCAAATAGCTGCGCCTCGCCTTGAGTAGCGAAAAGTTGAGATGATCATTAGCAATCTTCCACCCCTTGGGTCTCAGCAAAAAGGCAAAATCACTCGCCTTTGTCCTCATCGACTGCTGACTCTCAATCGTGAGGCGCTCCCAGCTAGGAGTCAAAAGCGCCACTTCGCGCGCCTGCAAGAAACCGCCCTGCAGATCCAGCTCTTTAGCCGTATACATCACCAAGTCCTCCTTGAGACGAGAGGCAATCAAAACATTTTTGGCCCTCTCACCCGCACGAATCGGTTCCATCTCTACATGCGCCCCCTGCAATTTGGCCACTCGCGCATTTTGCAGCAAAATCAGCGGATTGACAGAGCCAAAATTGTAGGCCATCTTCCTCGTCTTCAGATGCGCCGTTGTCGCTACCTCCGACGTTAAATAGAAGGTGAGGCAAAAAAGCAGCGTCGCAGCAAATATAATAGGAGCCAAAATCTGCCGCAAACCAAATCCACTCGCTCGCAAAGAGGTCAGCTCCTGCGTTTGACTCATCTGACTAAAGAGTAAAAGCGCTGAAAGTAGGGAGGATAGGGGAATGGCAATCGGCAAGACATAGGGGATTTGATAGAGAGTGAAAAGGGTAATCGTAGAGAGCGGAGCGCCCATTGTAGCAAAATGGGCAATCGTCTCCAAACGGCTAACCACCAAAATGGAAATAAAGGTGAAAAGCGCTAAAAGCAACACCTTGAAATAATTTGAAAGAAGATGTCTCCAAAGAATTGTCATCGCTTCCCTTATATTATGAGTTGGGCGATAATCTCAAGGCTATGCTCAACTCTGTGAAAAAAATCTGTGCTGGACGTGGCCCCCTTCTGCTCGCTCTTTCTGGTGGGCCCGACTCTATGGCGCTTCTGCATCTGATGCGCGAGCTAAACCACCCCTTTGAAGTGGCGCACATCGACCATGGATGGAGAGAGAAGAGCGCGGAAGAGGCGGAAAAATTGCAAACGCTTGTAAATGAACCTTTTCACCTGAAGCGACTGGAGAAATTCTCCCAAAATGCAGAGGATCAAGCGCGCCGAGCAAGATTGAACTTCTTTCGAGAGCTTTGTGAAAAGCGGGGACTTGAGGGAGTGCTGCTCGGCCACCACGCAGATGATCAGGCAGAAACAGTATTAAAGCGTCTATTTGAAGGAGCGAGGCTGACAAAGCTGAGCGGCCTAGAAAGGGAGCGCATTGTAGAGGGTGTTTTGCTGTTAAGGCCCCTTTTGTCATTTAGAAAGAAAGAGTTGCTTGCCTATCTGGGGGAGGGTTTCTACTTTCAGGAGCCGCCAGCTGATGATCTGCGCAGTCGGATGAGAGGGGAGATCTTGCCTCTGCTGAGTGAGAAATTTGGAAAAGAGGTTGCTCCAGCGCTTTGTCGTATAGCGGCAGATGCTCAGGAGCTTAGAGAAAAGAAAGAGAGTTTTTGGTTGAAAGAGAGCGTGGCAGATTTTTTTGAACAGCAGCGTGTTTCGGTCTCAAAACCGACTCTGAGCGCGATTTCGGCCCATTTGGAGCGACCAAGGGGTAGGCGTGAAATGAAAATTGGTAGTGGAAAGGTGGAAATTGATCGGGGAACTTTGCGCTACAACAAAAGAATTGATGAAGAATAGAAGTTGGTATATGATGCTTCTCTGTCACTTAAGGACAATGTAATTTTTTTGTTTTTTTGATATTTGATTAGAGATATAATCAGACCTTGAGGGATGTCTTAATTAGTTGATAGATGGCGAACGAAAATAATAATAGACCAGATCAGAAGAAGGGTTTTCCAACCACGTTCTTTCTGTTACTGTTGGCGATGGTTTTGGTGATCATCACCGTACAAAACTTCATGACCACAAAGAGAGCGAAGGTGTCGTTCTCCCATCAGGTGGAGCATCTTGTCAATCTTGACATGATTGTGCCTGAGGATAGTCGCAAGGTGTCATTGAATGACAACTTGGTGACTTTTAGTGGTCGGTTCAAAGAGAGAGAGAGTGAGGAGGGCAAACGGCGCTTCAAATTCTTAGATCAATTGGACAAGAATCATCAGCTGACATCTCAGCGTGAAGACGTTACGGCAGATCTTGGCCGTCAGCGTGTGAAGGTAGAGGAGGCGGCATCTTGGTTCTTGCAGATTTCGGGTCAGCCAGTTCCAGCTGGTGGCTACCGCGTTGTTGAGGGCAGTTTTGATGTCCCTGGGCAAAATAGCGGTGTTGTGATTCAGGATCTTCCAAAGCGCGACATGGTTAGCCTGCCGATGCTAGAGGAGCAGCTGCGTCAGATTAATGGCCAAGTAGCTTCTGGTCATATGGTAGAGCTTTCAGCATTTGAGACTGAGCTATCAGCACTTGTTGATAATTTCCGCTCTCCAATTTTGGGCATTGGCTCAGAGTCGATGAAGCAGGATTTGAAGACGCTTTCCCGTGATATGGCGGATGTGAGTGAGCCGACTGTAGCGCTTTCGACCAAAATTTCAACCTATGAGCAGGTATTGGCTCGTCTTTCTGGTATTGTGGCGATGTTGAATCGTCAGACAGATGGAGCTCGCTTAGTAGAGCTGCGCTCTGTGCGTCAATATCGTGATAGCTTGGGTGAATATAGTGCGCTTTCGGCCTCTTTAGAGCAAAACAGTGCACAGCTTGATAAATCGCGTAGCTCTGTCGGCAATGTAATCTGGTATTTCAACAACAAAGAGTTGTCGACCAAGGCTTTAGAGCGACAAGATGCTGAGGCATATAGTCATTGGTTTTCTGGTGCGAAGGAGGAGTGGACCAACTTCAAGTACAATCATGGGTTGCCATTTAAGGCGCCTGATCAGCCGCGTAATTTAGTGTTGGAGCGTACATTTAAGAGTGAGGAGCCAGCTCCTAACTATTTTAGCTATATTTTGACGATCATGCCGATTGTTTTGATTGTGCTTCTACTCTACTTTGTCTTCTCTCGTCAGATGAAGGGTATGGGTGGGGGTGCGATGCAGTTTGGCAAGTCGCCTGCAAAAATGCTCAACCAGGGCCAGAACAAGATCACATTTAAGGATGTGGCTGGTATTGAGGAGGCTAAAGAGGAGCTTGTTGAGATTGTCGACTTCTTGAAGAATCCGATGAAGTTCACAGCTCTTGGCGGTCGTATTCCGAAGGGGGTGCTATTAATTGGTGCTCCAGGAACAGGTAAGACGTTGATTGCTAAGGCAGTTGCTGGTGAGGCGGATCGTCCATTCTTTACGATTGCGGGTTCTGATTTTGTTGAGATGTTTGTTGGTGTGGGTGCGAGTCGAATTCGCGACATGTTTGAGCAGGCTAAGAAGAATGCGCCTTGTATCATCTTCATTGATGAGATTGATGCTGTGGGTCGTCATAGGGGTGCTGGAGTTGGTGGTGGTCACGATGAGCGTGAGCAGACGTTGAACCAGCTTCTTGTTGAGATGGATGGTTTTGACACCAATGAGGGTGTGATTTTGATGGCGGCGACTAACAGACCTGATGTTCTGGATAAGGCGCTGCTGCGTCCTGGTCGATTTGATCGAAATGTTGTGGTTTCTCTGCCTGATATTAAGGGGCGTTATGAGATTTTGAAGGTGCATGCGCGTAAGATCAAGATTGATCCGTCGGTTGATTTGATGGCGGTGGCGCGTAGCACACCTGGTGCTGCTGGTGCAGATCTGGCTAACCTTCTGAATGAATCTGCGTTACTTGCAGCAAGGAAGGGGAGAACAGCGGTAACTGGACCTGACTTGGCTGAGGCGCGTGATAAGGTGCTCTATGGAAAGGAGCGCCGCTCTCTGGAGCTTGGTGAGGAGGAGAAGCGCACAACGGCTTACCATGAGTCGGGTCATGCGGTTGCAGGTCTTGTAGTGGATCACTCCGACCCTGTTGATAAGGTGACGATTATTCCTAGAGGAATGTCCTTGGGTGCAACGCACTTCCTACCTGTGAAAAACAGAGTGAGCTACTGGAAGAAAGAGGTTTTGGATCAGTTGGTTGTCTTGATGGGTGGTCGAGCTGCTGAAGAGGTCTTTATTCATGACATCTCTTCTGGTGCTCAGCAAGATATAGCACAAGCAACCAATTTAGCACGCAACATGGTCTGCAAGTGGGGCATGAGCGATGATGTTGGTCTTGTTGCCTACGATGAGCGTGATGGGTCTGAGTATAGTATGCAGGCAGCAGACAAAGCTTACTCTGACGAGACAGCGCAGCTGATTGATAAAGAGGTACGTAAGCTTCTCGATGAGGCGTATGCAAGGGCGGTTCATATTGTTAAGGAACGCTATGATCAGGTTGAGCTAATGGCGCAGCTTCTGATTGAGTTTGAGACGCTTGATGCTCAGGATGTCAAAGACATTGTAGCGGATAAGTGGGATAGCGATAAGAAGCGTGAGAAGATGGCTCAAGAGCAGGAGCACTTTAAGCGTAATCCTGAAACGCCTCCACCTCCTCCACCAAAGGATAGCAAGAAAAAGCCAGATTCTCTTGGTTTAGATCCTGCGTAGTAGAGAATTGGAGATTCAGGTAACCCTGCTACCTCATTTTTTGCTCTGAATAAGAAGAGCCACTACTAGTGGCTCTTTGTTTCGCTTCCAAGAGGTGGAAAGTTGTCTGCGTAGCTTCCCTTCAAATAGGGGTGTAGGTGACTATCTTTCGAAAGTGGTTGTTCTGCAGCATCTTGTAGTTTTTCAGTAAGGAGCTTTAGTTCTTCTGGTGGCGCAAGCGTGAAATGGACGCTAAACTGCTCTCCAATGGAAGAGTCGCCTCTTGTATATGGAGTTCTAGAAATTTGCACAAATTTCGCTGTCACAACCTCTTCGATGCGGCTCCTTAGACTATCAATATTCGGCTTGCAGCTACCAGGCTCCGTAAAGAAGCTGACGCAATACTGCTCTGTCCACGTGTCATATTGGATATCATAATTTTGTTTTGAAAAAAACATATTGTGAACTGCACGGCAAACTTCGTCAGCTGACTTGCTTAGTGCTTTGAAGCGTACCTCTTGCTTCTTTGGATTATCCCAGACTAAGTATCCAAGATTAAGGCCAGCAATCGTATCCTTAGTGTTTGCCCTAGCCCTTGTCCATAAATATTTTGGAGCCTCAGATGTAGTTGATCTTTGAAAGAGCCAAGTTAATATGTGTGGAGCGTCGTTAACCCTTTTTGTATGGGTAAATGTCCCAAGCTTCGCTTCATAGGTTGAAATTAGGTCCATTGGTGTAGTGCTCATGGGGCTTCCTTTTTAGAGAGAAGGATAAAGAACGTATGAATTTAGTGGTAGTGTTTAAGGAGATACTGAATAACTCGCTCATTGAATCTTCCGCCAATCTTCGCACCGCTGCATCATTCTCAACTTAACTAACCCGCAAAGGGTTAGCATCAGGCTCCGAATTTCCTAGAGTCGCAAGTCTTGGCAGAATCTCCAATAACCGAGTTATTCAGTATCTCCATAAGGAATTGTTGGCCTCGATCTCTTCCCATTGAAAACGCTCTGCCGTTCCAAAAGGAGTTTGATCGCAGTCATATGATTGGCAAGGACCAAGTTGCTCTGTGTAGGGAGTGATTGCTGCCACGAGAGATCTCCAGTGTAAATTTTGCGCTACACTAAATTAGGGAGGGGTTGAATTGCAATCGCTTTCCTCTGGAGGATAGAATCTTGCGGGCAGCTTGCAGCCTCGAGGTGTTGGGATCACTCTTTCAGATTCCATGCTTACTTTTTCGCGTTCAGGGGGGGTATAGGATAGGTCTGCAGCAAGCTTAAGAGCCTCCTGCGGGCATGGAGGAATTGTTGCATCTGTATAGGTGGCTCTTGGTGGTTCAGGGGGCTTGCTTGCGACAATGGTCCAAAAACTCACCCGACCTTCCTGGCGCACTTCATGCTTGCAGGTTGCTTTAATCTCCCTCTTAGCCAATTCCTTAGGGATAACTTCTGCTAAAGAGCTACTGTTTAACTGGTTAGAGTCTTCAGTAATATGAAAGTTTAGATCTTCATCTGTTTCAGTAACTTCTATAGCAACTGCATTACCAAAGTAGTCCTTGATCGCCCTATAGACAACTAAAGAAGTGCCGCTTAGCTTTTGAATGATAACAATCTTAGATTCATAAATAGAATCGCACACCAGATTTTCAGGTAGCTGCTCAAAAGTTTCTTTTTGACACTTTTCCCATTGAACCTTAGTACACTCAGTAGTAGATGAAAAATAATAAGTCCGGTTATAGGTCGAATACCTTCTATTACCCAAATGATAATAGGCCTTTCCAACTGTTTGTACGAAGGGTTTGATACAATCCGATTGATGCACTGTCATAACCATAAATACTATAGTAAACAGTAGTTTATAGCTAAGGGTTTTCGAGCCAGCTGGGCCAGCCTAAAAAATGATCGTCGTAGATAAAGGCAAACTTAATTAGCTCATCTTGTAGAGGCTTATTTGTAGTCATCCGATGCTCTGCGATTTTTTCTTCTGGGGGAGGCAACCGTTGTGCAGCAACCTGGCGCGTGCCGAGCTTCATAGGATATAAAAAACTCAATGTGACCTTTATGCGCACCACTCTATTAGTGTTGATACAAGTAGTCGTCTCAACTTTGTGGAAGCTGCAGAATTTTTGTTCATCGGCAGCGCTTATGGCAATATGCTCAAGCCTGTTCTTATAACTTCTATGTGCAGCAGGAGTAAGATAGAAGATGAGGTCAAAACCGCTTGATTTCCCTTCAATGCAATAGGTGCAACCAATCTTTTCATTCAACTGTTTGGTAAGAGCAGCAATTTCTGCAGGAATTCTCTGTACGCAAATAGTTTTTGTCTTCACTGTATGGTTGACAATGGTTAGATCATCACCCTGCTCACAAAGTAGCTTGATTGCAGCAGCTTTCGCTTTTTTCCACGTCTTAGGTGACGCATTTGTCTCATTAGCCATTCTATAGGTGGTAGTGATAATTCCTCGCAACTCTGTTGACGAGATTGCAAATATTTGATTTTCTAGAATTTGTTGGTAACAGCTGGCAACACTCATAAGAGAAAGCATAGCCTAGCTTTTAGAAAAAATAAAGAGAATTACATAGTGACCAAACCAAATAGATCGAGATGAGGCTCTCCGCCTTTTTGTACAAAATGCACCTGTGCATTGGCTCTATCACACGTAACCACGAAATTGGGATAATGCTGCTGGATTAGGCTATTTACCTTTTGGGTACAGTCATCCCAATCTGCAGAGCTTTTTTTGAAATGTATGGTCCAAGCTCGCATGCCATTTTCTGCACGCCACTCGATTCTTTCATACATACCAGAGATATTGATGTAGGGGTGGTAGAGTATTCTTGGAGGGACTGTCATAGAAAACAGTATAAGTTATTGACACTTTTTTGCATAAGAATAAAGCATCTTATATTGGTCGAGTTCTTGAACACTTTTGACGCGTCCCTTCTGACGTAGAAAGGTGACCAGTTTGGGTAGGTTGATATAGAGTCCCAGGCGCATCGCCTCTTTGATAATGTAGCTGCAGATAAAGCTACCTGTGCGTCCAACTCCTGCACTACAGTGAACAATCACGGGTGCATTCCCACGGCTATTTTTGACCTCATCAACCGCCCAGTCGAGCTCGCTCAAGCTGGAAAAAGCGCCGTGGTCAGGCCAATTTAAGAGGTGGATATGTTTGATAGCTCTTCCATCCACTTCCAAGTTGCGCACCAAAATGGCATCACGCTTCTGCTCTCCCACTTTCTTAACTCTATGATTTCCATATTCTTCCTCTTTATCTGGCCAATATTGGCTACATTTGAGAAGGGGGCCTTCATAGAGATCGGTCGTCATGACGATGACTTGGCAGCCGCTTTCTTGCACCATCTGCCAGAAGTGAGGACGAGTGTCAGCGGCGCCTTCAAAATCAGTGCCATCTAGAGGACCCATCGTTGCAATGAATCCATTCTCATAAACTGAGGCATCAATCCAAAAGTGGGGGTCGTGTGGGCTGATATAGCGGTTATGTTCGTAGCACCATACGTCGGGATGTCTGGCAAAAGGACGTAAGTGTTCTGGGGGCTCTTTGACTCGATATTGGGGAAGAGAGAGAAACTCCTGCTCAATGTTATTGTGCACCAGGGGAGGCCGCTCTTGAAGTAGGGCATTCTTTAAAAGAAATTCTTGCATTCCCTACTTCTAACAATTCATTTCAGCTTCGTCAAGTTTAGTGGCGAAAAGTAACTTCTGGTCTTCTAGTAGTGTGCTAATTCCACTGTCCAGTTGTCCTAGGTTGCACTGGCATTCCGGGAATAGCAGCAGGTCTAGTTGGGGGTTGCCCGGGCATACCTACAGCAGGATAATGCTGGGGCATACCTACAGCCTGTCCACATCCAGCTGTCATAGGGTACGCTGGCATTCCGGGAATAGCAGTAGTAAATCTAGCCTGGCTTTGCCTAAAGGCAGGGTTGACTGCCGGTGGCCTTCCATAATAGGTAGGGTTCAGTATAGCATAGTCAGGGTGACCAGCTGGCTGGGGATCACTAAATAAATCAATAACTCGTCTGGATTGCGGCATGCCTCTTCTACCACCAGCACAGCAGCAGCTGCCAAGTGTTGTCAGTGCTAAAAGAGCCGCGGCACCTCCACCAGCTACAAGGCCGATACCTGGATTATAAGAGCGGCCGCTTGTTAAGACTGATGCACCATAAATGGCAATCGCTACTGCCGCCAAAGCTACGACTGCCGAACCAGTCGTGCAAGGTATTCGATAGCGATTACTGGCGCCAAGTCCACAAATTGCTGCCACTACTTCGCCTCAGCTTCTGCCTCTTCAGACATCAATACTTTTCGCGATAGCTTGAGCTGGCCGCGCTCGTTAATATCGAGCACCTTCACCTTAATCTCAGCTCCCTTCTCGATGTAAGCAAAGATATCGTTCACCCGCTTTGGTGAGAGCTCAGAGATGTGACAGAGCCCCTCCTTCCCAGGAAGAATCTCCACAAAGACTCCAAACTGCACAACAGAGGTGACCTTGCCCTCATAAATCTTGCCAACCTCTACCTCACCAGTCAAACCCTCGATGATCTGCTTAGCTCTGGTCATAGATTGAGGATCACTCGATGCAATGCTCACCAAACCGTCATCATTGATGTCGATCTGAACGCCAGTCTCCTCAATGATCGCACGGATCTGCTTTCCACCAGGACCAATGATCGTCGCAATCTTATTCTGCGCCACCTGCATCGTCTCAATGCGTGGTGCGTAAATCGACATCTCATCACGAGAGTGCGGCAGTGACTGCAACATCTTCTCCAAGATGTTAACACGACCCGCCTTCGCTTGATTCAGAGCATTACGCATAATATCAAGCGTAATTCCCTCAACCTTAATATCCATTTGGAAAGCAGTAATACCCTCTGCATCACCAGTAACCTTGAAGTCCATGTCGCCCAAAGCGTCCTCTAGACCCAAGATGTCCGACAAAATCGCAACCTCTTTATCTTCCAAGATCAAGCCCATCGCAATACCAGCAACCGGTCTCTTGATTGGAACACCCGCATCCATCATCGCCAAGCAGCCACCGCAGACACTCGCCATCGATGAACTACCATTAGACTCAGTAATATTAGACTCCAAACGGATTGTATAAGGGAAATCCGCTAACGATGGAGCCGCAGCCGCCAAAGCGCGCTCAGCAAGCTTGCCGTGACCAACTTCACGTCTTCCAGCTGGTCCCACACGGCCAACTTCGCCTACACTAAAAGGAGGGAAGAAGTATTGAAGATAGAAACGGCGAATATTGTCCTCATCAAGCGTCTCATAACGCTGACCCATACTCTCGCCACCAAGCGTACAAACTGCAACACTCTGTGTCTCACCACGCGTAAAGAGCGCACTACCATGTGTGCGTGGCAAAAGTCCCGCCTCAACATCAATGAAACGCACATCATCAACCTTGCGGCCATCGGCACGTACGCCCTCATCCAAGATCATGCGGCGCATCAGCTTCGCATTCACCTTCTTGAAAGCCATCTTCACGTCAACAGCAGAAAACTCCTCGCTCTCAGCGAAGTGCTCATTTACCCTCAATGCACAAGCAGATGTCGCCTCGTCACGCTCAGATTTGCCCTGAATACGCACAGCCTTGGCAAGATCTTTGCCCACAAGCTTTTCAATTTCAGCAAGCAAATCCTTTGATAGAAGGCGCAAGCCCTCCATGTTCTTCTCTTTGCCAACCTCTTTTTGCCACTCAAGAAGAGCGTGGCAAATCGCCTTGATCGCACTATGGCCAGCCTCAATTGCCGCCAAAACCTCATCTTCACTCAAAAAGTCACAGAAGCCCTCAATCATCAAGATCGCATCCTCTGTACCAGCTAGCATCAAGTCGAGATCAGACTTTTCCATCTCATCACCCGATGGATTGATCACAAACTTGCCATCAATACGTCCAACACGCACGCCAGCCACCGGCTTGATCAGAGGAATATCTGAAATCACAAGCGCTGCAGAAGCCGCTGTAATCGCCAACGCATCAGGCTTATTAATACCGTCATAGGACCAAACATAGGTCAGAATCTGAGTCTCTTTATAGTAACCATCAGTGAAAAAAGGACGAAGAGGACGGTCTATTAAACGTGAAACTAAGATCTCACGCTCAGAAGGACGCCCCTCTCTTTTAATAAAGCCGCCAAGCGATTTTCCAGTTGAACTAAACTTCTCTTGATAGTCAACGCGTAGCGGTAAGAAATCGACATCCTCTGATGCTTCTTTCGCTCCACAAGCCGAAGCAAAGAGAATGGTCTCCCCTTGCTTGACCAAGACAGCACCATTGGCCTGTCTCGCGATTTTCCCAGTTTCAAATTCCAGTTCCTTATCGTCAGAAATTCTGACTTTCTTGATTTTGCGCTCCATGAATGGGGGATCTCCGGGGGTAATAAATAGGACTACTTACGTAGATTGAGTCTTTTAATCAAATTCTTGTAGCGCTCAGTGTCTGTCGAATTGAGATACTCAAGAAGTTTGCGTCTTTGACCTACAAGCTTAAGCAGGGCTAGACGTGAATTGTGGTCCTTAGGTGAACGCTTTAGGTGATCTGTAATCTCCGCGATACGCTCAGTTAGAATAGCGATCTGAACATCGGCAGAACCGGTGTCTTTTTCGTGCAGTTGGAATTTCTTGGTAATTTCCTCTTTCGTGCCTTTGTCAAGTGACATCTCTTCTGTTCCTCACAATTATTTTTGCACCACTATTATAGCACGGGCTAAACTTTCGTGTCGAGAAGGATTTCTATAAAGGGGTTAAATTTGTCTTCTCGTAGTGCAACCTGAAAGGGAATTGAGATCTTTCCTTCAAATTTGAGGGTAACCAATTCGTCATAGATCTTTTTTTTCAAATCTTCTGTAGCCCTTTCATTGCGATATTTTTTTAAGACAGAATTGATGACTTGCTTTTCTTGATCGGGGTCGATCTGTTTTCCAAAAAAGAACTCCAATGAAATATCTCCCAATTGCTATAGTGGCTCCTAAAATAGCAGAGGTACCGATTTTATGAGCAGCGAATATCAGGAAAAATTTGCCTTACTAGAGCCGTGGGTAGAGGGGATTATTGAGACAGTTAAGAAGGACCTTAAAAATGAGCATTTGAAGAAGGATCGCAATTTTTGCAAGCGCTACTTTCTTGGTAAAAATTTCAATATGGTGAGTGTGGAGGAGATGGCTCCTGCCTACTTACAGGAGATTTCTCAAGGCAATGTGGGCCTTGGTGAGTTTATCACCTCTAGATGGCTTTTGAAAAACAGCGATGTCTATGATTTTTTTGAGTCGGAGCTGAGCAAAGTCAATCCCGATTTTGAGACGATTGAGGCGTTGGATGCTGAGTTATCGAAGCGTCTAATAGAGGGATCCGTCAAGCAGTTTGGCCATGTTAGGAGCTATCTCTTCGCTGTGCTCAATTCAGTCACATTTTCTAAGGATCTATTTGATGAGCTTCGTGAGAAGGCGCTTGTAGAGGAGAAGAGGGAGAGCGAGGAGTTGACGGCGCGCCTAAAGGAGGAATCTTTGGATTCGATGCAGAAGCGGCATGAGCGGGAGTTGGGTTCGATTCAAAATCGCTATGACAAGAAGTTTTCTGGTCTTCAGAAGAAGTATGTGAAAGATACCGAGAATTTGAAGAAGCAGATCAGCGCCTTAACAAAGAAGCTAGCTGAGCATGGATGATGAGTATTACATGCGCCAGGCACTTATTCAGGCGCAGAAGGCGTTTGATCAAGAGGAGGTGCCGATTGGTGCTGTAGTGGTGCATCAAGATCGTATTATTGCGCGCGGCTATAATCAGGTGGAGCTTCTCAAAGATGCGACAGCGCATGCGGAGATGTTGGTCATTGGGATGGCATCTGCTGAGTTTTCCAACTGGCGTCTTTTGGATACAACGCTTTACTGCACACTTGAGCCATGTGCCATGTGTGCCGGTGCGCTTTTGAATGCGCGCATCAAGAGGCTTGTTTGGGGAGCGCCCGACCTGCGTCAGGGGGCTAATGGCAGTTGGGTCGATCTCTTTACGACCAAACATCCGATGCATGCGATTGAGATCAAATCGGGGGTACTGGCGGCGGAATCCGCCACATTGATGCAGGAGTTTTTTGCCAGATGTCGCAAGCGTTAATAGATGAGTTGATTGAGCAGCAAAAAAAGAAGGTTTTGGAGGTGGGGCGGCAGTTTGTGCCTAATCTCACGGAAGAGGATGTGCTACAGCCGATGGATTATCCCGAGCTAGAAAACAACCCCCATTTTCGATACGAAGAGGGGATTTTACACGGCATCTATACGGTTGCTACCGCCATTTCGGCCCAAAGGAGCCACTGAATAACTCCCTCACCTGATCTTTCGCCGATCTTTTCGGCGTCGCATCATTCTCGGGCTCACTAACCCTTTTAGGGTTAGCGTCACCTTCCGAATTTCCCGACGTCGAAAATCTCAACGAAATCTCTGGCAAGGTAGTTATTCATTATCTCCCAAAGTAGGGATTAGGCAGCTTCCAAACGAAGTGGCCGATGCCAAAGCCAAATAGAATTCCTGCAATATCAGCTACAACGTAGGCAAAGCCACCTCCGATGAGGTTGAAAAAGAGGGATATTCCTAGAAGAATCAAGACGAGCCACTTTGCCTGCACCTGCAAAAACATGAAGAGATGCAGCCTCATATAGGGATTGAGCATACCCCAAACAGTGATCAGTGCGTATACGGCGGGTGAGGAGCCGACAAGCACACCCAATTTATTGAAGAGTAGGAAGTATGCTGTGGCGACGAGGCCTGAAAAGGCGCCGGCTCCGAGATAGAAGAGGGTGAATTTGAGGGCGCCATAGCGCGTTGCCAATTCGCTCGCTGTGAACCAGAAGAGGAAGAGCAAGAAGAAGAGGGAGATGAGGAAGCCAAGGGTGAAAGAGGTTCCAACTGAGTGGACGAAGAGATAGCTAATCGGTTGCCAGAAGAAGCCCTGTTTGATGCCCATCCAGGAGAGGGGGAGTAGGAGGCCAAAGTTGTGCACGCCAAAGGTGGAGAGAAGGAAGTAGGTCAAAATGGGGTATAAAATCGAGAGGGATGCGGTGATCCAGAGGATTATTTTGACGACGGAGGGTTTTTTTGATGAGTCCCAAAATTGCATGAGTACATTATAGCAGACAAAAAAAATAACTCAAGTGGTGTAGCCACCACTTGAGTCTCCATACCGTTGGGGGAAAATTTAGAGCCGAATCAAAAATTCTGATGAAATCTGCCAAACGGTAGTTAATCAGTATCTCCCTAACAGGAAAACGCGCTCTTTTGGGGATTTTGTTGCAAGTTGATCGATCTCGAGCGCAGACAGTGTAAACAAACACGACAAGCGAGAGAGCGGTCAAATCGTGGCAAAATCAGCCAAAAGCATTCTAAGCTTGTTACCTTCCTGATACTACGCTGGCTAGCTGGGATACCTGGTTCAAGAGACCAGCCGCCTGCTGCAGCTGCTGAACCACCGCATTAACATCAGCTCCCATCGAACTCTGTCTTTGCTGCACCTCTAACTTGTCATTTCCATACTGACCCTGAACCATACTACGACGCGCATCCAAACTCTCATTCTGCGTCTGCATATTCTCAATCGCCTCAGTCAGCTTGTCTCCCTTCAAACTCTTGTCAATTGATGCATAATCATCCATTCCAGCCAAAGTCTTGTTCAAACCACTCATCTGAACCGAAAGCGCTGCCACAGATTGACTCTCAACTTGAACCGTCTTCTGATCCAAAATACGCTGGTCTTGCATCGCCATCAAGGCAACTAAAATCGCATTCAAATGCGCCGCACCATGATGCTCAACCGGTACCTGCTTCTTGTCGTCACCCTTGTGAATCGCTTCATGCAGGTGATCCGACCTCTTAGCTGACTCGCGACTAAGCTGTGACTCTGTTATTGCTATGTGTGCCATATTTCTCCTGCCTTATGTTTAACTTCTTCCATCCATCTTGACGATCTGTGCGCCTTCCGACAGATAGGTCTTCAATACAAACGATACTACCGATGATGCCTGCTGAACCTCGTTCGTCTCCTGCGAAGACTCAGACATCAATACGTGCGCCGTCTGTCTCAATGTAATCAATACATCCTCAAAGTTCGAACGAACAGAGTTTAACTGCTGGTTCAAAGCATTGTCATGCTGAAGCTCAGCATTTGTGGCATTTGTATCAGGAATTACGTTGTGAATCTCCTTCACAGCATTCTCAATCCTGTTCTGCTCTGCCGCACTACCCTCAAGCTGATCAGCTTTTACCTTAAGGTTAGCTTTATGTAACTTTAGACCCTCAATCAAGAGAATCATGATTGCCTCTTCTGGTAGGGTCTTACCATTACCACCAAAAGCGCTATGATCTACTGGAGCACCCCCACGAACATCTGAACCAGGAGCGACTGAACCTACTGCTGCTGTCATCTATTCTTCCTCCACTTTGTTAAAAGATGCTACCATTATATCAAATAAATACTTTAAAATCAACAACTTCATTAAGAATGTTTAATATTCTTAAGGAGATATTGATTAACTACCGTTTGGCAGATTTTCTCCGAATTTTTGATTCGGCTAAATTCGGAGGCGAGCGCTAACCACTTGCTGGTTAGACGAGTCAAGAATGACACCGAATCAAAAATTGTGACGGAAGATGCCGGATGGGAGTTAATCAATATCTCCTTAACGGTCTATTAACTTCTTGTCATCAGGGCGTTGACCGTCAATTGTTGTAGCTTTATGAGAAGGTTAATTCCCTGTTCCTCGGCCTGTTCTACAGCATTTACATCAACATTCAAGCGCGTTTCAGGTGCCTGAGCCGCATTTTGAAGCTCACCAAAGCTGTTGGCGATCTGCTCCTTCTGAGCACCTCTACGCTTCAACTCCTGAGCACACTCAGCACCAGTCAGCTGGTGTCTTTTATGGGCGTGATGGATGTAGCTCGTATAGTCATATTTATGGATCAAAGAAGGGGTATTGTGTGTTATTTTCTGGACCGTCGTATAGTCTGTCTCAAAGACTAGGTTAAAATTCTGCATAGCGCGCTCACGAGCGTTAAGATTCTGCATTCGAGCTCCCTGAGAAGCAAGCTCCTTCTCATCTTGAGCCGTTGATTTTGTTCTAGCATCAGCTGTCTCCTGTAATAAGACTGCGCAAAGGGCAATCAAACAGGGCTTATGTTGATCCTTTCCTCCCTCTGTACTAGGGACAATCGGGCTCGAACCTCCAACTCTAGGCTGATCTGGATTAATGATTGTCATGATGCTCTCCTTAGCAAAAAATAATCTGGTATCATTATAGCAAATAAAATCTTAAATATCAAGGAGTTTTGTAAATATTTATTAACAATTCTAACAGCACTTTAATATTTGGATGTGCCACACTATATCTATTATATCATTGAATTTAGATGGTTTAAGAATTTCCAATCTTCATGAAATGGGGTTTGATATTAATGAGTTTGACTTAGACTTGGCCTTGGAGGGTAGTGTAGAGCTGCTGTCTTTACAGGAGCTTATTGCTGCGCAGAAGCAAGCGGGGGCTGTTTCTATTGAGAGCCTTTTGGCTAGGGATATCCCTTGGTATATCCAGCTGCTATTTTAGGAGTTACATTCAGAAGCAAAAGAGCTATCAGCTACGGCTATGCCAGATTTTACCGATCTCAATCCATCCCTATTTAATGCAGCTTCAGCTGTATCCGCTGCTTTAACAGCATGCCAAGAGTGCCAGATAATCTTCCTATACCCCTGTCACTACTGCAATCACATAAGAGATTTGCATCAGCTCACATTTCCACTGACTGTACGTGATCATAGGGAGACACTGAACAACTCCTTCACCCGATCTTCCGACAATCTTTCTATCGAGACATTGTTCTCGCCTCGACTAACCCGCAAGGGGTTAGACGTTCGGCTCCGAACTTTCCCTCGATAGAAATCTTGCCGAAATCTCTGGCAAAGTACTTATGGAGACACTGAATAACTCCCGTCCGCCATCTTCCGCCACAATTTTCGATTCGGTATCATTCTCGACTCGTCTAACCAGCAAGTGGTTAGCGCTCGTCTCCGAATTTAGCCGAATCAAAAATTCTGATGAAATCTATCAAACGGTAGTTAATCAGTATCTCCATAGGCAGGGCCAGCAGTTTGTAGTTGAAGTGCGGCCATTACGCTTAGATGAAGCTTCTCCACTTCAGTTAAAAGCTGAGGCTGCCGCAGATTTTGAAGAGTCAATGAGTCAGGATAGTGAGAGCAGATCTGTTTGAGCTCTTCATACAGCTTCTGCGTCAAGAGAATCGGTTTGTGAATCGATCTTTTTTCTTCAGCGGTTAGCTGCACTCTTAATCTTAGGCAGGCGGGTCCGCCTCCATTTTGCATACTTTGAGAGAGGTCAACAAAGAACGTTTCATCAAAAGGCAGGAAGCTTAGATCGAGCTTCTCACACTCAAGTGGCGCGATCAAAATGCGCTTTCCATCTCTTTCAAGAATTTGTGAGTTAAAGAGGTAGCTTTTGACCGCTATTTCAAGTGGCAGCTGCTTATTTGTGACAACCACAGTTTCACAATCAAGAGAGGGCGGCTTCTCATAGGCATCCTCATGGTAGATCAGAAGATTGCCGCAGCCCATTGCAATCACATCGTTGTGAAAGACCCCAGCATCAATCGCCTTTTGGCTCTGCTTTGCCAATATGGCAGAAACTTTGTGGTTGCGGATGATCGCTTCCGATGCCTCTTTCACCTGGCGCGCTGGGAAATGGCCGCTCTTTTTTTGGTAGAGCTCTCGTCCATAGACAAAGAGGTGGGCGGAGTTGAGGCGGATGTGGTTGGCAGCTCCCTCATCTCCAAGAAAAGGGGGGAGTGGTCTGTGCACCTCAGCAAAGGGAAAGATCTCCTTAAAGAGTCTATAGTTGTAATTCGCCTCAATCGCACGGTGCGGCTGACTCGCCATATTGGCTGGTGTGATGTGCAGCTTGCCATCAGTATTGTCAAAAGAGGGGGTGATGGTTGCTGAGTTTGCCGTCCACATGCTGGCAGAGGAGCAGGCAATCGCCAGCAATTGATCATCAACCTCTTCAATCTTCTTATAGCCCAAACGATGCAGAAGTGGCCAGAAGGGGCGTGGGTGGGGAGGTAAAACAGCCTGTTTTGCGCCAAGGTCCATCATCAGCTTCATCTTTTCCAATCCCTGAAGCGCAGCAGCTTTTGGATTGGAGCGCACATTGGAGTGCTCCATCGAGGCGCGATTGCCAAAGGCGAGGCCTCCATAGAAGTGGGTTGGCCCCACAAGGCCGTCGAAATTTATTTGGCTGTAGGACACATCAAACCTGGGTTCATCGTTTCAGGCAGCTCTAACTTCGCCTTTGAGGTGCTCGCCACAGGATAGGTGCAGTAGTCCACCGCGTAGTAGGCGGTCGGATGGTGGTTACCCGAGATCCCAACACCCCCAAAGGGTGCACGAGAAGAGGCTCCCACTGTTGGTAGATTCCAGTTGACCACACCAGCATAACTCTGCTCCAAAAAGCGGTTATATTCCGCCTGATCATCACTCAAAATGCTGGCAGAAAGACCGTAGCGTGTATTGTTTGCCTCAGCGATTGCCTCATCAAGGGATTTGACGTGGATCACTTTTAGAAGGGGGCCAAAGTGTTCACGATCGGCATGGGGGGTTCCAGTCACATCGATGATTCCAGGCGTAAGGAAGGGCAGTTTGTGATCCAGCTCGCGCATGCGCAGAAGTGGCTTGCCTCCCACATCGATCAGCTGCTCTTCCAAGCTCATGATCTCTTTTTTTGCTTCGTTGTGGATCAAAGGACCCATGAAGGGCTCTGGCCTCTCACTTGCAGGGCCAATTTTTATCGCAGCTGCCTGATTGACTAGCTCATCGACAAAGGTTGGATTGTCGATCACAATCAGTCGTCTGGCACAGGCGCATCGCTGACCTGTTGTGATGAAGGCTGAGACTAAGCTCATATAGAGCGCTGCCTTTTGATCTTGCACCTTGGAAACAATCAGTGGGTTGTTGCCACCAAGCTCCAAAGCTAGAATGCGACCCACCTCTTTTTGAAAGGCCTTTTGGATCTGTAGCCCTACTTTATGGCTGCCAGTGAAAAGCAGACCATCCAGGTCGGGATGCTCAACAAGTGCTTTGCCTGTTGTCGCTTTTCCCTGTAGGTAGTTGAAAACTCCTTTGGGAAGGCCAGATTGTGACCAGAGCTCAGCTAGGAATTGACCCACTTTGGGGGTAAAATCGCTTCCCTTGACTACAACAGTATTGCCACTGATCAAGGCGGGGACGATATGCCCGTTGGGCAGGTGACCAGGAAAGTTGAAAGGGGAGAAGACAGCTAAAACACCTTGAGGCTTATGATGGGTTGACAGGACTTGATCCTCTCCACCTCTTCTCGCTTGGCAGCGCTCTTGGTAGGATTCAATTGTAATGGGGACTTTATTAAGCATAGCAGAGACCTCTGTTAGCGCCTCCCAGTGCGGCTTGCCCACCTCTTCGGCAAGCAGTGCTGCAAATTCTCGTCTCTTGTTTTCGAGCTCTTTGGCAAAGGCGCGCAAGCAGTCAATGCGCTGTTGCACAGTGAAGGCACGCCAAGAAAAAAAGGCCTCCTTGGCCGCTAAAACAGCTAGATTGACCTCTGAGGAATTAGCCTCTTTGCCCTCCCAAATGATCTCCATTGTAGCGGGGTTATGTGATGTGAATCTCTCTCCCTCTCCAACAATCCACTCTCCATTGATATAGTGCTTCATAGTGCCAAATACCTCACCTTATCTCCCTCTTTTATCTTGAGCCTTGCTGCTGTCTCTTTGCTAATCACTACCTCTTCACCCATCTCCTGTATAGAGGCCACCGTGGCGCGAAAATCGAGATTGAGGTTGCAGATCAAAAACTCTTCTAGCTTATTCAGCTTGCCAATGCGTACTATTGCTTCTCGACTCTGCTCAATTGCTTTGATCGAATCGCGCGCTGCATAGAGATGAGGCCCAGCATCAAAGATATCGCAGTAGGGGCTGATTGAAAAGCCCTCCTTTTCAAGAAGCAGGCGCGCTGGCACTGTGTTGCGGTGTGGCGTGCGGATCACCTTCTGCGCTCGTTTTGGTAGCATAGCTGGGTAAATAGGAGAGCGCGGAAAGAGTTCGGTAATTGCGTTGGGATGGTTGACACGCAAGAAGTCAGCCTCATCAAAATTAATTCCGTAGAATTTACTTCCAACAGCATCCCAAAAGGGACTTCCCTTCTTATCTGAGACTCCGCGTAGCTGTGCCAAAATCACCTTGCTGAATCGACTAGGAAAGACGCTCATAAATAAGAAACGGCAATAAGAGAGCAGTCTGCCCAGGTGGCGCTTGCGGAATCGGCTTTCCAAAAAGAGCGTGCCTACTTCAGTTGGTAGCGATTTGATCGTCTGAAAATCTAAAATCTGCATCTCATATTCCAAGCTGAGATAGTCACAGCGCTGAATCTGAGAACTCAAACCATAGACAAAGAAGGGCTCCGATTTGCCAATGGCCGTCTTAATGCCGCTCACCCCAATCACATGGTCATTGTATTGCAAAACAAAGATATAGTGCGCCTCCTCCATCGGATTACCCTGCCCTGCAAAAGCCTCCTGCGACTGCCTCAATTTTTTGGCCAAAAGCTTTTCATCTTGTGGCAAAGAGGTGATGCCTGAAGAGCGTACACGTGCAAAGTGCATCAAGTGAGGGAGATCCTTTAGAGTAGAGGGGCGTATATAGAATTTCAAGCGGTCAAGCACTCCTCAAATATAGCTGTAATCACATCGATGTCCTCCGCACGTATACCTCCAGCTGGCAGTAAAAAACGTAGCCTTGTTGGATTTTTGCCTGCCAAGAAGGTGATTAGTCCAGCATCAAAGAGGCGATGGATCAGATCGATCACCCTTGCATGATCACCACCATAGGGGGTACAGGCAATCATCATTCCCGATCCATAGGGGCCTGTGAGTAGATCTCCATGACGCTCTTCAATCGCTTTAAGGTTGTCAACAAACTGCTTACGCAGTTGCATGTTGCGCCCATTAATTCCAAAATAGCCGTCGTTCAGCAGATTGTCCAAAATGACATGCGAGCAGCGAATCGCGCTAGTTGAACTAGTGAATGTCTGAGAAAGGAGACCCGGTTTGGGCTTGAACTCTTTAGAAAAAAGAGTGGCACACACCTGTGATAGCTTGCCCATACAGACCACATCAACATACTCTTCAAGTCCATAGTGTTGGAAGGCAAAAGGATGCGTGGTACGACCAAAAGTTTGTACCTCATCGACCAGAAGGGGAATGTCTGCCTCTTTGAGCATTTTGGCGAGGCCGAGGAAAAACTCATTACTACCAGGATAAAAGCCATTTTCCCCCTGAATCAGCTCCATGCACATCCCCGCATATTTGCCAGGGTGGCGACTCAAAAAGATTTCCAAAGTTTTGAGCGCGCGACGCACACTCTTTTGTGGCTTCTTCCAGTCATAGAAGGGGATGTAATCAACATGCAGGTGGGCAGGTAATCCCTCTCTATAGTGCGGCTTGTCGGTAATGCTAGAAAGTGCGAGCGTACGACCCATGAAGCAGCCCTCAAAAGCGAGAATGCGATGCGCTGGAGCTTTTTTCTGAAACAGAAGCTTAAGCGCATTCTCATTAGCCATCGCTCCCGAAGTGGTGAGCAAACAGTGAGCCATTCCAGACGCTTTGAGAATCAACTCACAAAGAGCAACAGAATCGCGATTCTGCATCAAATTGCCCTGCATCGGAATGTTTTGCAACGCAGCATCCAAAGAGGCCTCGATCAAAGCTGGGTGGCCATGGCCAAAGTGCACTCCAATTCCATTGATACAGTCATACTTCACACTGCCATCTGCCAGCTCCACCAATGCACCATTTCCAGCGCCACTGCCAATCAAAGGAAAGAAGAGGTTTTGACCGCGATGCTCTGTCATAGCTGCCAAAATCTCACTATAGCACACCTTCTCCTCATTTTTGGCTGGGGCGACCCCAGTCAGCCTCCCATTGTATTTCGAAACCTGCTTCAAGATCTTCGCTTTCGCTTTGATGATTTCAGGACAGTTTTGTATCGCATCTGCAATCAATGTCATAGTAGTTTCCCCCTAGCTAGCGCCTCCAAAAGCGCTGTTGTAATCTGCCGCTTCTTCTCAAGAGAGGAGAGCAACAGATATTCCCCCTTTGTATGTAACTTATCACCCTCCGCACCAAGCGTGTCAATCGTCGGTACTCCGACGCGAGCTGTCTCATTGCCATCACAGACACCTCCCGTCTTCTGCCACGCCACTTCGTAACCCAACTTCTTAGCACAGCTGCGGAGTAATCGAAATAAAGCGCGGTTCTTTGGATCAAAGGGTTTCGGTGCACGCTCGCTCTTTTTTATCAGACGTACCCCATGTCTTTTAGCAAGACGATTGAGCTGCTCTTTTGGGTAGCATTCGTCAAAGCGGAAGTTGAGCTGGCATGAAGCGTGATCGGCGACGACGTTTCCAGCTATGCCCCCTTGGATAGTTCCAACACATCCAAATGCGTTTTTGCGACTTAGCTTCTTAATGCCGATGATAAAGTGAGAGAGTTTTGTGATAGCGCAATCGCCAAGTTCTGGGTTGCGGCCAACATGTGCGGCCTTTCCCTTTGCTTCGCATATAAAGTTGACTGAGCCTTTTCGTGCATTAACTAGGTTGCCATTGGCAAGGCTAGGTTCAAAGATAAGAGCGGCATCGCACTTGCGGGCAAATTTTGAGACAAGGCGAGCTGAGTAGGGGGAGCCTAGCTCTTCGTCGGGGTTGAAAAAGAGGCGCCAGCCCAAAAGCTCTTTTTGTTCAAACTGTTCGAAGGCTTCAAGGCTTTTGAGTAAGATGGCAAGGCCGCCTTTCATATCTAGGACGCCGGGACCATAGAGGCGGTTTTGTCTTTTTTGCAGCTCCCAAAGTTCGGGGTGGACGGTATCAAAGTGGCCGCCGAGGTAGATTTGGCAGGGTGCAGAAGTTCTTTTTTCTGCATAAAGGGCGGGGCCATTTTCTAGTTCGATGAATTCGAGATGATCGGGTTTGAGTTTGACGACTTCATGTTTAAGTGCACGGACCATCTTTTGCAAACCCGCACTATTTAAAGAGTGGGAATTGATTTCAGCGAAGCGGGTGAGTAGCTCTTCACATGAGGTCATTTTGTCACACTATTTCAAATATCGAAAATTGTCCAGTAATCGTCTTTTGACAATAAATAGACGCTCTACTATCACAAAGTAGAAGTCTAACCAATGGAACCAATGGTCTCGGAACAAAAAAGCGAAGAAAAGGCGTGCAAGATTTTCATAAGTTGTGATCAACCAAGTGCTGATGGCAAAATGAGCGTTGAGATGACGTATGAGGGGGATCCCTCACTTGCATCCTATCTGTTAGAAAGAGCGCAATCTTTCATAGAAAATGAAGAAGCGTGATTTTCTATTGACACATCACAAGGGGGAATGCGATTCTACTCCCCTCGTAACGATTTAGAGAAAATGGAAAAGAGCACCTTTTTATCACGCATCATTCCCGGTTCACTGATTGGGCGAATCGTCTTACTCTTCTTCTTTCCTCTATTTTTACTACTCACAACGGTGTGGGCTGCTCTTTATGAACCAACAGAGCTTTCGCCCTATCTTTGCGGCATGTTGCTTTTTGGCACAACGATGTCGCTGCGTTATCGCACAAAGGGTTTGTTGATAGCTCTTTTCTCTCTGATTTCTATCTATGTCTTCAAGCATGAGGGTTTTCAGTTTTCTGAAATAGGACTTGTCATTGCTTCAGCTGTTGATTTTGCGATTATTCTGCTTGTGGTTGATGAGGTGAAGGCCTCTCTTGCTGGGATAGTTGAAGAATCGAGGAGTCATATGAATCAGTTTCTGGCGAAAAACCAGGAGCTCGTGGAGAGTGAAGAGAGCTTTGCGAAGACGAAGCAGACGCTTGAAGAGGAGATTGCTTCTTGGAAGGAGGAGGCTGAACAGCGCAAGATTGACATGCAGCTGGTTCAGCAGAAGATGCAGCTGGTGCAGTCAGAGATTGAGATGCTCACAGCACAAAAGGAGAGCATTCTCAATGATTCCTATATGGTGCGAACTGAGGCGAAAGAGCAGCTAGCGGCATTGAAAGAGCAGGTGGCTGAGGTGGAAAGGGCTCGCGAAGAGGTGCATAGAAGGCTTGAACAGACTCAAGACGTTGCTGAGGATCAGAAGCAGAGGGAGTTATTACAAAAGAGTCTACAAGAGGCTCAGGAAAAGCTGACGCAGATGGTAGAGCGCTCAGAGTTGGAACAGCTGCAGCACAAGCTAGTAGAGAGTGAAGCAGAGGCAGAGCAGCTGCTGGCGCAGATTGTGGAATTGAATGAGCAGCTTGAGAGTTCCAGCAATTCTGATCAAGTAGAGCAGTTACAGCAGAAGCTAGTGGAAAGTACGGCAGAGGTAGAACAGCTGCAGGCGCAGATTGTGGAATTGAATGAGCAGCTTGAGAATTCAAGCGGTTTTGATCAAGTAGAGCAGAAGCTGGTCGAAAGCGCCGCTGAGGCAGAGCAGTTGCGTGCGCAGATTGCGGAATTAAAGAGGCAGCTAGAGGAAGCTTCAAGAGAGGAGTCTCTTGCAGAAGTTACCAGGGTACAGGGGCTCTATAAGCAGCTGCGCAGCCAATTTGAAGATAAGACGCGTATTTTGGATCAAACGCGCAAGGAGCTTTTTGTATTGCAAACCAAGTGGCAATCTCAGAAGCGCAGTGATGAGTTAGAGCTTTTGGAGGGACCAGCTGAGCAGATTCAGCAGTTGGAGCGGGAGCTCAACGTCGCCTGCCGCGAGTGCTTACGTCTTGAGGAAGAGGTCAACTCTCTGGAATCGTTAATATCTCATATCCTGACTCAGTGATCAACAGGGTATGCTCCCACTGTGCGGATGCTTTGCGATCCGCAGTATAGACGATCCAACCACTGCTTTCGTCCATTTCACCTTCAGCAACACCAGCATTGATCATTGGCTCAATGGTAAAGGTCATACCCGCCTCTAGCGGGATCTGCATATTGTTGCGGTTGTGATGCACTTGAGGTGCCTCATGGAAGCCGAGGCCAACACCATGTCCCACAAATTGGTAGACCACAGAGCAGCCTTGGCTCTCAGCATAGGAGGTGATCGCCTCGCCAATCTCGTTGAGCATTACGCCCGGTTTCAAAATCTCAATCGAGCGTTTGAGACACTCCTTGGAGACATCAACAACAAGCTGTCTCTCTTTCGTCGTCTCGCCAATTACCACCATCGCGCTGCAATCGCCATAAAAACCATCCAAGATGGAGGCGACATCGATATTCATAATATCACCGCTCTTGAGCGGTACATCATCGGGAATACCGTGGCAGATCACCTCATTGAGCGACGTACAGATCCCTTTTGGAAAGGGGGGCTCACCATAGTTCAAAGCTGCTGGTACAGCCTTTGCCCTTTTATGTAGCTCTTCAGAAAGTGCGTTCAGCTCATTGGTCGTCACACCCTCTTTGGCCGCCTCACATAGCTTATGCAATACTGTAGCAGCAAAGATCGAAGCTCGGCGGATACCAGCAATCTCCTCAGGAGTTTTGAGTCGAATCTGATATTGGCGCCAGTAGCGCTGAGCCCTCTGACTCAAAGCCTTTGTAGGATCCCCCTTGGGAAAGTGGCACTTCTTCCACTTCTTATTACTACCGCACCAACAGAGATCATTCCGACCGATCATAAAATACCTTCTGCAAACTAAGACCGTGCGCTGGCGCTGTCATCCCCGCCTCTACACGTTTTTTCGATTTTAAGACTGATGACAGATCATCCAACTTACCCCGCCCCACATGGACCAGACTACCCACTATTGTGCGCGCCATCTTATAGAGAAAGTTGTCGCCACGAATCACAACTAGCAGACCCTCATCATCCTCAAAGATGCTCACCTTCTCCAGCGTGCGAATCGCATCGCTGTAGCTCACCTTGGTGCAGAAGGCAGAAAAATCAAAGGTTCCCTCTAACTGCTTCGCCGCCTCCTTCATCTTAGAAAAGTCCAACTTATGCGGCACATGCCAAGAGAGATGACGCCGATCTGGCTTTTGTACCGGACCTAAACAGATACGGTAGTGATACTCCTTGCCCTTCGCATCCAATGTTGGATGAAATGCCTCATGCCGCTTCTCCAACCGCAAAGCGCGAATCTGCGCCGGCAAAAGTGCATTGATCCCCAGAAGATTCAGCTCCTTGTTAGAAAAAAAGTTGACCATCTGCCCATGCGCATGCACTCCACGATCTGTTCGGCTTGCTGCCTGAAGCTTGACCGGATGCTGCAACAGCTTCTCCAAAGCATTTTGCAAATGCTCCTCTACAGTAGGCCCCTCTTCGCTCCTCTGCCAGCCAAAGAGATCTGTCCCATCATATGCAAGCGTCACCACATAGTTGATCATCCAAATGCCTCCACAAGTCCATGCAAAATCATCTGACCCGATATTAGCACCAGCAAGTAACCAAAAAGATGCTCCACAGCTGTCAAACCATTGTCACCCAAAATACGCTTCAAAAAGGGCGCCATTAAAAGCACCGGTAGCGTCAACGCCCAAGCAATCACCACAGATATCAGCACCAATAGCTGATTCTGCTCCACACCACCCCCATAAACAGTAATCGCTGCCAAAATAGCCGGCCCCGCTACCGCTGGAACTGCAAGCGGTACAATCAAAGGATCTTGCTTTGTTGGCGTTAAATCACCCTCAGGCGGGCTAGAGAAAATCATCGGAATGGCAATCAAAAGCAGAATCACACCGCCTGTGATCTCAAGAGAGTGCTCAGCCACATTAATCAGCTGGAAAAAACCATTTCCAAAGAAGAGAAAAAGCACCATGATTGCCAATGCAATAATCATCTCCCGCATGATTACAAAGCGCTGCCTCTTAGGATCCAAGTGCTTCAATACCGCAACGAAAATAGGCACATTGCCCAGTGGATCAATGATAATTAAAAATAGAATCGATAGATGGATCAGCTTATCAATCATAACCCATTTTGCATTAGGTCTCTAACGCCCTCTAAGATCATCTGTACGGCTACAAGTGAGATCAATAGACCCATCAAACGCTGACAAGCGAGTAATCCGCGCGCTCGAATCAGATTGAAGATCGGACGCCCAAAGAGATAGACCAAGCCTGAAAGAAACCAGGCAACAAGAAGTGAGAGAAGAACAATATCATTGGGCACATCAGAAAGACCAAAAATGGTCACTGTGGCAACGAATGAGGGGCCAGCAAGCAGAGGGGTTGCAATCGGAACAATAAAGGGCTTGCCCCTCTTCCACCTCTGAGAATGCTCCTCATTAGAGAAGATCAAGCGGGTTGCAATCAAGAAAAGCACCACACCACCTGAGATTTCTACAGCTGTCTTAGAAAGACCTAAAAGGTTTAAAAAGAGCTGACCAAGATAGAAGAAGGCCACCATCAAAATAAGAGCAAAAATAAGCTCGCGAATCGCTACACGGATGCAACGTTTGCTGTCTAGTTTCTCAACCTGAGAAAGATAAGCTGGCAAAGTGCCTAGAGAATCTATGACAAGGAAGAGTGTAAATGCGGTAGAAATAAAGTGTTCCATTTCATGGAAATGATACTTGAATAGTTGGCAAAAATCAACCATAATTGAGATATGTTAATCGAACCCTACGCAGGCAAATATTCCTCAGTTTTGCTCTTTGGGCCTCCCGGGGTAGGCAAGGGCACTTTGGGCAGCTTTTTGGCCTCTGCTGGGGATCAGTTCCATCTCTCCTCAGGCGATATCTTCCGCTCACTGCCCAGTCAGTCAGCAGCTGGTAAACTTTTTTATAACTATGCAAAGAAGGGCGACTTAGTACCGGATCAGTTCACAGTAGAGATCTGGCAAAACTATGTACAGGGCTTGATTGCCACCAACTCTTATGACCCAAACGGTCAACATCTTCTACTTGATGGGATTCCGAGAACTTTGGAACAGGCCCAGCTTTTAGAGGAGGTGATTCAGGTGAAGCATATCATTGTCTTAGAAAGTGCTGATATTGATCAGTTGGTGGAGCGTTTGCAGTGTCGCGCACGGACAGTAGGACAGATGGAGGGGGTTGATCCAAATGTGATACAGCACCGTCTAGATTGTTATCACCGTGAGATTGAGAGGTTGCTGGAGTTTTATCCGCCGCATTTAGTTTCGAAGGTGGATGGGGAGCAGCGTCCGCTAGAAGTGCTACGTGATGTGCTCGTCCGCCTCTCTCACATTCTCAGCAAACCAACTGGCTTATCCTGAGTTTTTGTCCTTAGTAATCATCTCTTTGAGAATAGCCATGTCTCCTGCAATCATATCAGCGTGACCACAACTTGAAGAGTCATAGTTAGGCTGGTTGAACATATTGTATAAGTTATTGAAAGAGTTTACAATATCATCAGTTGTTTGACTTCCAAGGCCGCTTCCACCATCCCAGCCATGCGTCTGTCCAAGAGTAGATAATAGCTGCTTGTTTTCTGGATTATTCAAAAAGTCATGGATCTTCTTCATGTCCGCTTTTAAATCCTGAAACTTATTTGCCAGCTGTTTAAGTTGATCTGGGGTCGGATTCTTCTGATCCATCAGCCAAGCAAATGATCCAGGAGTCTTTCCATCACCTAAATCATGATTGAATGGACCCATCAGTTGATTCAGCTCATCAAGGATTTTTTGTAGTTTAGGGTCTAACTTTGCCTCACCCGGTACCTGATGTGAAGGAATAATAGGCTGGCCATGTATGGGATCAATACTCATAAATCCCATTATAGCACTTATAAAGTATTTTATTTAGAGAAATCTAAGCAGCTAACATCGTATGTATTATGAATAATTGATCGTTCAACCTGCCACTCTAAGTAGTTCTGTATTAGATTAAAATCAACCTCTTGATTACTACAAAAAAGAGGTGCTGTCTCCTGCCAAGAAAGTCTCTCCCAATTGACTGTTCTAGATGACTTGTTAGGATTGGCTTTCAAATAGATGGCAAATGCCTCTTCTGGATTCTCTTTGGCAAAATCGATCGATTTTTGTAACGCTCGGCCAAATCGAATCGCAAACTCTGGCCGCGTCTGAGGAGTGTTGGCATTTGCCAAGATCACTAACTCATGGTAGGTAGGGATGTTGAGATCGTCAAATGTAAAGTATTGGTTCTCAATTCCAAGGGAGTTCATGAGGTGATGTTCCACATTCCAGTAGCCGCCATAGACAAAGTCGATAGCTCCTGTGCCCATTGGGGCGATCATATCGGCGGAGACATTCTTTCTCTCGATGGGTCTAATGGAAGAGACGGAGAGTAGGTAGTCAATGAAGGAGGTATCTGGGCCGCCGATACAGTAGCCAAAGCTCTTACCAGAGAGATCGGAGGGGGTTTGAACAGCATCATCTTTGAGGTAGATTAAAGCGCGCAGGGAGCTGTCGACCATCTGTCCTACAATTTTGAGTTCAGCACCTTTGGCTGTTGCTTTGAGGGTGCTGGGTAGGTGGCTGACCACCATGTCAGCTTGGTGTGAGGTGAGGTAGTTGATGCCGCCGCCGCACTCGACCATCTTCTGGATCTGCAGGTCGATGCCCTCTTCGGCGAAAAAGCCCTTTTCATAACCAGCAAAGAGGGGAACGTGGTTGGGATTGGGTAGCCAATCGAGTAGAAGTCGAGTCTGTTTGGGCTGCTCATGGCAGCCAGTTAGAAGCAGAAGTAGACAGAGAATGGCGAGGCAGGGCTTACGTTTGAGAATGCGGCCGCTCCATTCAAAGTGTAGCTTTTTGGGAAGTGATTCAAAGAGGATGGTGGCGCTGTAGAGCAGCGTACTCATTACGGTGAGGCAGAAAAGCGCTCCAAAGGTGATCTCTAGATCTAGATTACGTCTGCTCTCCAACATCAGCACTCCCAGTCCCGATTGCGCACCCGCCCACTCACCTGCAACAGCACCAACGCCAGCGATTGCAGCTGAGATGCGAAAGCCAGCGAAGACGTGAGGCATAGCGTAGGGTAGGCGCAGTTTTGTTAATGTTTGCCATGTTGTCGCCCCATTGAGCGCAAAATATTCAAGAAGGGGGCGTGGTGTAGCGCGGAGTCCCTGATAAATGTTTAAGGTAAGAGGAAAAAAGATCATCAATGCGGTGGGAATGACAATCGCTGCTTTGGTCCAACCAAAAAGAACCACCATGATGGGGGCTAGTGCAAACATCGGAATGCATTGGATCACCACAAAGAGTGGCTGTAAAAGTGTGCGTGTCGTAGCAAAACGGAGCATAGTCCATGCGAGTGGGAAGGCGACGAGAAGTGCGAAGCAAAACCCTAGAAGCATCTCTTCAAGAGTGACGCAGGTGTGAAACCAAAAGTTGGCGCGTAGCACCCAAAGAGTCTGAGCGATCAGCGAAGGCTTAGGAAGCACAAAGAGCATATCCCCAAAGCGCAAGCAGACCAGCTCCCACACTGACAAGAGGCAGGAAAAGACAAATAGGAATGGAAGTGTTTTTTTCACATAGGCATTATAGTGTGGAATTTTAGTTTCGTCAAACATATATAGAGAACATGGCCAGAAAGGTTTTCGATAGCTTTGGTGAAATGGAGGTTCCAGATGATGCTCTGTACGGAGCTCAAACTGCCCGCTCTTTGAATCATTTCAATATTGGCCGAGACAAAATGGCCAGTTCTTTGATCCGCGCCTATGGCCATCTCAAAGCGGCGTGTGCCAAGGCTAACTGCAAACTAAATTTTTTGGATCAGCCGATCATGGAGGCCATTGTCAAGTCGGCCGATGAGGTGGCAGCTGGCAAATGGGCTGACCAATTCCCACTCAGTGTTTGGCAGACAGGCAGTGGTACACAGACCAATATGAATGTGAATGAGGTGATTGCCACAAGAGCCTCACAAATCCTTGGCCAAGAGCTTCATCCCAACGACCATGTCAACATGTCGCAATCGAGTAATGATAGTTTCCCAACAGTGATGGCGATTGCCGCTGTGCGCGATATGACTGAGAGGCTAGTGCCAATGGTGACCAAGCTGCGCGACGCTTTGGCTACCAAAGCTCTTGAGTTTCGCGGCATCGTCAAAATTGGCCGCACCCATCTGATGGACGCCATCCCACTCACCTTGGAGCAGGAGTTTTCCGGCTATGTCGAGCAGCTCACTCAAGATTTAGAACGCATTGAAAATGTATTACCACGCCTCAAAGAGCTGGCAATCGGTGGAACAGCAGTGGGCACAGGACTCAATACACCTCCCGGTTTTGTCGATGAAGTTTTGCACTTCCTAAATGAATCGATGGGGACAGATTTTAGCTCCGCTGCCAACAAATTTGCGCAGCTGGCAGCGCACGATCCCATCGTCTTTGCCCACGCAGCTGTTAAAACAACGGCCACCTCTTTGATGAAGATCGCCTCTGATCTAGCCTGGATGGTTTCTGGGCCAAGAGCGGGCTTTGCAGAGCTCAGATTTCCAGCCAATGAGCCTGGTTCTTCGATCATGCCTGGCAAGGTCAATCCAACTCAGTGTGAAGCTCTACTGATGATCTGTGCACAGGTTCAGGGCAATGATGTAGCGATCAGCATGGCGGGATCACTTGGTCACTTTGAGCTCAACATGTTCAAGCCGATGATCATCCACAACTTTTTACAGTCAGTAGAGCTTTTAAGTGATGGTTGTCATAGCTTTGCGACTCATTTTGTGCAGGGGCTTGAACCTAACTTAGAGAAGATAGAGTCCGATGTGCAGCGTTCACTGATGCTGGTCACAGCACTCAACCGCAAGATTGGCTATGACAAGGCGACGCAGATTGCGAAGAAGGCGCATGCTGAAAATAGCACTCTCAAAGAGGCGACACTAGCGCTCGGCTTTCTCACGGAAGCTGAATTTGACGAGATCGTCGATCCCAAAAAGATGGTCTAGGGAGACACTGAATAACTCCCTCACCAGATCTTCCGACAATCTTTCTATCGAGGCATTATTCTCGCCTCGACTAACCCGCAAGTGGTTAGCGCTCGTCTCCGAATTTAGCCGAATCAAAAATACTGACGAAATCTGCCAAACGGTAGTTAATCAGTGTCTCCTTAGGGAATATCTTGACATAATCTTGTTTTAGTCTTAGCGTCGACTTCTTATGTATAGATTCTTTGTTATTTATATTTTATGTTGTCCACTTTTTGCGCATCTGACGCCACCACCACTGGAGTTCAGACCTGTTGAACAGCCCTCTTGTTCACCATTGAAGGTAAACGTGATTACGGGTGAGTATCACGATGCATCGTGTGATTTGGTATCACCTGGAGTTCAGCCTTTATCGTATCGTCGTTTTTATAATCATCAAGGTCATTTGAATTTAGCTCATGGCCATTGGCGAGTGAATCCGGAAGCTCTCTTTCTTTTTCGGTTGGTTAGTCAGAATAAAGATGGATTTATGACGGGAATTGGCGATGAGACGGGTAGCTTTTGCCTGGCCGAGAAGCTGAGTAGTTCGGGGATGGTTTTTGATACGAACAAGCACAAACCTTTTTCGGCTGGAGATGGTAGAAAGCATCCCTTGAACCTGCAAGTTCATGTGAGCTTGGATCGGAAGCACAAAATGGGAGAGTTTGCTTGGCAGGGAGCTGTTGTAGATGGAGAGGGTCGCAGGCGTACATTTCGAACTGAGATTGGTCATTGGGGGTTTGCCCCATCTGGCGGTATCTATCAAGCACGTGAGATTACGGAGCACTTGTCAAACGGTAACAGGATTGTCTATACCTTTAAAGATGTGGATCGCAGTAATGATCGTAAAGACAAGAGAATGGATACCTACTATGTCATTACGCAGATATCGGCATTTGATGCTTCTGGTACTGAGATTAATAGGCTGAACTGTGGCCATAAGCATGCAGGGCCTAAGAATGCTCATGCTATCGAGAAAACAACAGTATCAGATGCATCAAAGAGAAGGGCTATCTTGCAGCATGAGATTAGGCCAGTACGCCATAAGAATCATAAAAGGCACCATTGCTATGAATTCGATGTGGTTTTGAAAAATGTCACAGCTCCGGGACAAGCTAACAAGAGATATGAATACAAATGGGCAAAAGCCAAGCACTACTTCAATCAGAACTATCTCACCAACAGTTCGGCAGATGGAGCTGCGATACAGATTGACTATAACTTCACTACTAAGAAAGTTGCGTGTCAAAGGGCGCCGATTGGTCCCAATGGAGAATGGCTTCCTATTGCAAGTTACCAATACCATGCTGATCACACTGTGGTGATAGATGGTGAGGGGAATCGTTCGATCTACCGTTTTGATGGCAATAAACGCCTGATTGCTACTGAGCACTACCAAGGCGACAAACTTCTTCGCAAGATATCAAGCAAGTGGGATGCAAATGGCAACCTACTTCAGCAAACAATCGGACCTCGCACAACGACCTACCGCTATGATGCTCGTCATAATCCCATTGAAGAGACAACGGATGGTTATACGACCTACCGCACCTATGACCCTACCTTTAATGTCATTACTGCCCAGTGGGATGACTTTGGGAAGAGGGTAACCTATACATATAAAAAGGGAACCAATCTACCTCAAGAGATTTTGACCTATGACCATAACAAGATTTGCAAGAGGGAGTTCTATGAATATGCCCCGAATGCAGCCTGCACCTTAAAGATTGAAGATGATGGCAGCTCTGCGGATAGTACAGATCTTACAGATGTAACCTATAGACGTGTTACCAAGATCAAACCAAAGCCCAAGATGCCCTGTTGCGGATTGCCTGAAGAGGTTGAGGAGTATCAATTTGATACTCTTTTACACAGAAAAAAGATCACCTATCACCCATCTGGCAAGATCTTGCGAGAGGATCACTACGATGCCAATGACGCTTTTCGCTACTCACTGATCAATAAATATGATGATCAGGAGAGATTGATTGCCTCAACAGATGCGCTTGGCTACACACGTCACTATCGCTACGATGATAGGTTCAATCTAATAGAGATCTCAGATGGCCAGTCGACCAAAACAAGAAAGTATGATGCAGCAAATCGAGTGATTGAAGAGAGAGATGGTGATCTAGTCACAAGGTATGAATATGATCTCTGTAGCAGAGTGATTGCTAAAATAGATCCCTGCGGATTCAAAACCAGCTATCAGTACGACGCTTTGGGTAATACCACCAAAATCATACATCCAGATGGTGCAGTGGAGCAGATGGAGTATGATGCACTTGGTAATGTGACTAAAAAAGTAGATCCTAAAGGGTTTATTACCACTACGACATACAATGTTCGTAGCCAACCTCTGGAGATTTGCCACCCTGATGGCACGTCCCAAAGCTTTGTTTACAATAGAGATGGCACACTAGCCTCTCATACGACAGTAGATGGAACGAAAGAGTATAGCTATGATGTCTTTGGCAATGTGATTCAAACAGTGGATGGTGATCGAGTAACTACAGCTACCTATTCTGCGTTTCATAAGCTGTCTGAGACAGATGCTGAAGGGATCACAACCAGCTACTCCTACGAGGCAGGCAGGCTAGTAGCTAAACAGTGCAAGGATCAGTTGACCACCTACGCATATGATGAGCTGGGGCGTCAATCTGCCATTCACGAGGGCAATACCTCCACCTACTACAGCTATGATTTGAAAGATCAGCTGATCGAGAAGCGTATCAACGACTGCTTTTTGGAGAGATATGCCTATGATGAG
>JAJACG010000011.1 GCA_022601635.1 Chlamydiales bacterium
ACAAATCTCACGGGATAAACCTTTTGGAATTTTCTGGCGAGGCACGACCCTTGGTTTGGTGGCGCCAGCAAGATCGCCTTTCCAATCCGCGCCTCAGCAGGGCAGTCGGGATGAGAGACTGCCACTCGAGTGATCACACCACCCAAAGAGTGCGTCACAAAATGGATCGGCTGCCCCGGCTTCTCCGCCGCAATCTTATTTAAGATTACAACTAAATCCTCAGCATGCTGCTCAATCGTCTTCTTGCGACTCTGATAATCCCATAAATAGATATCAAACCCCTCAGAACTAAGAGCACTGCTCATAGGGATCATACACTTATAAGAGCGAAAATAGCCGTGAAGACAGACAACAGTCTCACCATTCGCCCACAAGTGGCTTAGATTGAATACAATAACAAATAAAAGCAGTAGTTTGTTCATAGTTCATTTGAAAATGTTCTAATCTAATTATATTTTCGAATGGTTAATTATTTAAACTACTATTTTATTATTGTTATATTAAGATCTGACTCCTCTTTTATATAATAGGGTTTTTCAAGGGTATTACCGCTTGTTTGATAGAGGACTAGCCTTTCGGGATCATCAGATCCAAGATCGGCGATAGCGACTACCATCTGGGAGTTAGCTTGGTCGCTTGCAGCTGTCTCGGTTGTATAGTTTAGATCTGTCATGGTCGCTCTTGCTGGTACGCCTAGAGCATCTTCAATGTCAGTAGCAATTTCCATAGCACTCTGTTCTCTTCCTGTTTTTAGAGCTGCTAAAGTTTGGGTAATCATATAGGCATACTCTTGCGGCGAGGCGACAAGGTGAGGGCTTGAGCTTAGAATGAGCTCTGCTTCCTCATCAGATAGAAGGGTCGCTTCATGTAGAGTTTCAACAGGAAGTTTATAGAACGTTTCAGTGATTTTTCTGCGTGCTATGACAGAGCTATCTTTGCTTAGAATATAATCTTTGGCAATCTGATAGGTTGCCCCTGCAGGGAATCTAGAGAGGTCGATCTTTGAGAACTCAGCCTGTAGGGCAAAGATCACATCGGAGTGGATCTGGTTGTGTAGGAACGCATGAGCACGACCAGCCACTTTGGTTGTAATCCACTCTTCTGCATCTTCAGGAACGGAGAATGTAGTACGCGGCACTGTCATACAATGGCCATTATAGCTCAACGCTAAACAGCGCACACCTAAGGAGTGCATCGAAGAAGCTAACTGCTTCACATATTCTTTGGGAGTGTTCACTACAGCTTTTGTTTTTTTACCTCTATACATGATTTGTAGCAAATCACTACAGAAATAACCCTTAGCACAGAAGATTGGGGGTAGAAGGATAACATCTGCAGCTCCAATTTCACTATTGTTCAACTTGATCACAGTATATCCAATCACTGAGGCACTAAATAAAGATAGGGCAGTCTCTCTGATCCTTTTGTAAGCCGTTGCCAGTTGTCTTTTGTGTCTTGTCTCAGTCTGATCACCGTAAAGCTCCCGGTAAGAGGCATCTAACATTTTTGTTAGGTGTGCGTCAAAGGCAGCTAGTGAATCGATATGGCGGTACTTTCCATCTTCCAATATATAGAATACACGCGCATTCTCAACCCAATCTTCGATACTCTTTCTGTAGAGAATCGATCTTGTATTTTCGATTTCTAATGTCCGAAGTCCTGGTGATACAAGGCGAAGAGTGGATTCATCTCGCTCACAGATATAGCGGGTGTCGAAGAGCCATAAAGAATTCTCAAGCCGCTCTTGAAACTTGTCTAGAAGCGTTGGGTAGTTCTTAAACGTATCCCCAAAAAAAGTATAAACACTCTCTAAATAACTTGAGCGAGACCAGTTAAGTGATTTGTATTGAGGATCACTGTAGTTACAATTGTTGCCCTCCATTCTAACATAGCTGTGGTGTAGATGGAGTAGAAGATTTTCATACTGTCCAGAAAAAGTGCGCTCAAAAAGCGCACGCTCTTGCATCTTCCCAAATGACAAGCTGCTGCCTGAGGCTGTATGTAATGGTGCTTTAGCGGCCGCAGCTGCTAGGCGCACAACAGGATGATTTAAATCTAGAGGTTCGTCGCCTCTAGATGGCATGATCGTAAAGGGAAGCATCACATCGAGGTCAATCGGTATTTCTCGATCGGCAACCAGTATCTGACCGGTTTCGAACCAGCAGCACATTCTTATAGCTACCTCCGTCGAAGCATCAGCCATAGCTGTGCGGGAAATGGCATGCGCAACGCAATCTGGATAGCTGCGCTGCCGCGCCTCACCCAAGATCGCAGTAATAATCGCCCAGCTGCTGCAGTGCGGTTCAACTGCCACAGAAGGTCGAATACAGAGGATCTGCCTCACAACTGGCAGCATGTTCTTATGAATTTCTCGAGAGCTGTGCTTTTCCAAAACAGAAGCAAGCGTCGGTAGCACATTGCCTGGAATTTCTGGATCAAGTTCAGGCTTTTTAAGCAGATCTTTGATCAGATAGTCAATCTTCTGGAGCTGACGTGGGACGATTTTGGATTGCAGCCGCCCATCTGCCATCAGCGCAGCGATAGCATGTGCACCAGCTTCGATGTTACATTTGCCCGACGGAAGGATCAAAATTCTGGCAAAAACGATGTGCAAAGTAGCCAGAAAGCCCTGAGGGTAGCTCTCCATCCTCTCGTTATTCAAATATTTCCACGTCTCAGTCAGTTCTTTGATGCGCTTATCAACAAGAGAGATTTCCGGTATAGCAAATGCATGATCCCGTTCAATGTAGTAGCGGAGCAGTGCGAGCTCCGCCAGCTTCGCCTCTTGAGGCTTTACCTCCAAGATCTGATTCCGCGCCCAGGTGCGCGCCTGCTCTCTCTTTCCGAGATCCAAATGCACCTTAACTAGCTTTTCAAGCTCCTCTAGCTGCTCTCTCTCTTTGGCTGGAATGGCAACGCTGCTCAGTCCATAGATCTGATCAAGGGTCAAGGTATCTGGATTTTGGAGCTGGGTGATAAGTCGTCTACACATCGGGAGCCTGGGCATTCCATCGCCGCGCGCCTTTTTAAAAAGAGGAGCAAATTTGATATTACCATCTACAGTAAGTGTTCTTTTATCTGGGCTATGAGGGCTTCTAAATTTCTCAGTGACAGGTGTCGTTGCTGCTGTTGCAGATGCCGGCTGTGGTCTTGGAACACTCATACGCTTCTTCTCTCCCTAGGGAAGCCGTGATTAACTACCGTTTGGCAGATTTCGTCAGAATTTTTGATTCGGCTAAATTCGGAGATGAGCGCTAACCACTTGCTGGTTAGACGAGTCGAGAATGACACCGAATCGAAAATTGTCGCGGAAGATTCAATGAGCGAGTTATTCAGTGGCTCCTTATTGAGGCGATCATCCGGCTCAGGAGAATGCGCTCCTTTCATACCTCTTGATGGTCGCGGTTGAAGCACTGCGGCAAAGATAGGTTGAGCTACCACAGATACCGATTCCACGGTGCTTTCTGCTAGACCCGCTGATGGGAGGCAATCAGATCTCACTGGCTGAATAGACATAGCATAGAGAGTATATCACTTAAGATCATTAAAATAAAGTAATTAATGTCTCTACATGGGTTGTTTGAGGGAACATATCAAACGGCTGAACAAATCTAATATTAAAATCTTTAAGATTGAGTAAATCTCGACTTAAAGTTGCTGGATCGCAGGAGATGTAGATGATCTGCTTAGCTTTAATCTTTTCAAATATTTTGGGGTCAAGTCCGCCTCTTGGTGGGTTGAGGAGCAGAGTGTCACACTCAAGGTGCCGCTCTTCGGCCCTTCCTACCTCAAAATGGCAGTTTTGGATGCCATTGAGCTTAGCATTTTCGCGTGCATCTGAGATAGCCTCTTTGACGCACTCAATGCCGAGCAAGCTTTGGCATTTTTGTGCGGCAAAAAGGGCGAGCGTGCCAACGCCGCAAAAGGCATCAATGACTCTTTTGCCAGTAATTTGATCTGCCACAGTTTTAAATAGATTGAGAGCTTGCCAGGAGTTGACTTGAAAAAAAGAGGGAGCTGAGAGCTTGAATTTCAAGCTGCCTAGCTGCTCAAAGATGTGGTCTCGTCCCGCTAAAGTCTTGAAACTACTGCCTAGGATGCGGTTGCCAGAGCCTCGTTTGATATTGAGGACAACTCCTTTAATCTCTTCAAACTCATCGAAGAGCTCTTTCGCCAGTGCAGTTGGTGCCTCACCTGAGGTGATGAAGACAACAAGCGCCTCATTGGTGAAGATACCATTTCTGATTAATAGATGTGAGACAGAGTTGGGGAGTCGATTTTGCAAGAAGCGCAAAATCTTTTCGCCCAATGCTGATTGAATAGGACAGCCTTTGATGGGAACCAATTCATGGCTTCTTTTTTTGTAGAGGCCAAGTAGTCCATCTTTGTGTGGCAGTTGAATCTTGTTGCGGTAACCAAAGGGCATGGGGGAGGGGATGCAAGGGGGGACTTCGATATCAATCTTGGCGATGCGTCTTAGAGCATCTTGCACGCGCATACGCTTGATTTCCAGTTGCTCTTGATAGTCCAAATGTTGGATTTGGCAGCCGCCACAGGTTCCAAAGACCGGGCAGGGTGGGTGAACGCGCTCTTTGGTGGGCTCTATGATTTTTAGAAGTGTTCCTTTGGCATAGCTCTTCTTTTCGAGCTCAATTTCATATTCAACAGTTTCGCCTGGAAGGGCTCCATCAATAAAGAGCGTTTTACCCTCATCGGTTTGCCCAATTCCCTCACCTGAAGAGTTGAGTGTACGAATTTTCGATTGCATTGAGGAAGGTTACCAAAGAGAGGGTGAAGAATCAACCAGCAACATATCAGAGTTCAAAGAGCTGATCATCGGAAGAAATATTCGCAAGATCAGCTGGCACTATCGTAAAGAACTGGGTAGCAAACTGCTTTAGCTGAGGTAGTGAAAAGCTAACATGGATACCCAAATAGATGGAAACAAAGAGCTCTTTTCCCTCTTTCTGGCTCAATTCATCCTGCTGCATGGTCTTTAAATACCTTGGGATGATCTCTTCGGGAGTAAGAGATTGTGCAAATTGCTGTGCTGCCTGACCAAACTTTGCAGTCAGGGTGGTAGCAGATTCCACAAGTGCGCAGTAGGATTTTATGTGATCTAGGTTAACCATCTGGCTTAGCTCCTTATGGAAGCAGGGAGGTGTCAAAGTTTTAGCCCGCTCTTTCAACTCGTTTACTTCGCATATACTTTGCTTACAGATCATGCCACGCTCCTGATCTTCTACCTTTTCCAAACGCTCAAAAAGATCAAGCAGTGCATGCTTATCTGGTCTAGTAGCTAAGATGCTATCTCCCCATTCTTCAGGGATAATGATCATCGCCTGGAAAGCGAGAGGAAGTGGTACAGCTTTATGTTTGGCAGCACGATCCAAGATCTCGAGTTTGCGAGCATGTTCCATAGGCAGCAAGAGCTCACACGCCTCTGACAAAAAGTGGCGGTTCATTACTGAGTCATCCAACATCTGCTTGCGATGCTTAGGAGGGACGGTTGCAATTACAAGAAATACATCGCAAAAGGCGCTGTTAGGGAACTTGGAGCTTGTTTCTACAGCCGCGGTTAAATGTTGGTTGAATTTGGCTGGGGTAAAATGACTTGCCAACTCCACGACCTGTAACAGCTCAGACCCTTTGCAATCATATATTTTGAGCAGATCAACAAATGAGTCTTTACAAACATTTTTGTACTGATTTGGCTCAAGTCTAGCTAGTATATTGAAAAGGGCTGGGGCCATGGATTCAGGGTATAAAGATTTAACCAGATTTTTTGAGGAGTCACTTAGTAGCATTGCCTGTTTTGCTTTTGGCAGCCCACCCACTATTGTGATTAGCTGTGACATCGACTGTGACATGAGAGGAAGATCAAAGCTGCTGAGATGATTCATAAGCTCTACTCTCTCAATATCATCCATTTCAAGTAGGGTGTCGATGGCATCCTCTAAATAGCCGGTCATCAGTTGATTCCAAGCCATAAAGCTTGGCATCGTCTCAATGAAGAAACTCCTCATTTGTGCATTTAGCTTTTTTTCTGCTGTGATTGCCACCATAAAGAGGCGGACTGTCTTACAGCAAGACTCTCGAGCAAGCTGATCTATTTTCCCTAGATCGGTCAGGTTTTCAAAGCGTAGCGGCTCTAGTTTTTCTCTGCTATCAAAGTAAGCTTCAGGAATTGCTAGAATAGCTTGTGCTACAGCATCGAATTTGCTCTCTCTCAAGTCTAGGGGGATGGATTTAAAATTATCAATAACAAGCGGGCTAATGAAAGATGTAGACATGTCATATATTTTAAAGATCTGTCTGTTAAAAAGATAGGCTATATTTTTTTATAGCACAGGTGGGAGGTATTCTCTCACCTCTTCAGATCGGGCTCGAGTGACATCTTTATGGACTTCGCTTTGAATGAGTTTAGTGATGGGGGTATTGAGGGCATCTTTGATGATGGAGACAAAAGGTGGGTTTGCGATGAGGTAGAGTCTTTCGAAGGATTGATTTTTGTATCCATCATCGAGCATGGCGGCAATTTCGGTAGCAAAGCGGACTGATTCTTTTGTTTCGACGTTGGTTTTTGCTTCGATGGTATCGATTCCATATCCGAGTCTATTGTTGTTACGTCCTTGGCGGTCGCTGTTAAGGTCGCGTGCATGTTTGTGGCCATCTTGGTAGTCGAGAGTTTTGATTTCTACCAGTTTGTGAGTGTTTTCAGCGCGAAAAACGCGTACTTTTGTTCGATTTGCAACGACGATCCACACCTTTCTCATATCAAAATTACCCCATGTTTGTATGAAATTTTCAACCTACACCAGATTCTCATTTGACGCATAATAAAAATCTTCGTATGGTTCGATCAAAGTAAAAGGGAGAAGTAGCATGAAGAAGTTTGTGTTGTCGGTTCTGACGGTATTATCGTGTGGGGCAGTCTATGCCTTGCCTGCGGGGAATCCGGCGGAGGCGTCTTTATATTCTAATAGTTTTTGGTTTGATGATAGCTGTTATGATCAGTGTGATCCATGTGATAGCTGGTGTGATTGGTTTGATTTGCGTTTAGGATTTTATGGCGACTACGTTTACAACCGCCACTTAGAGTCTCAAGGAAATAACGATGCAAGTTCAGGATTGGATAAGGGTGGTGATGTACAAGATACAACGATCTTTACCAACGCTGGTTCTATTACGCTAAATTTCTGCGACTGGTTTGACGCTTTTGCGACAATTGGAGTGAGTAATTTTCACATTCGCTCAGAAAGTAGTATTTTTACTACTCCTGCTGCCACAACTTTCCCAGCGGCAGAGATTGGCTTTAGCCCAGCTATGTCATATAGTGGAGGATTGCGTGCCACAATATGGCAGTGTGACTGTTTCTATATTGGAGGTATGGCTCAGTACTTCTACTCGAAGACAAAGCAGGATTACTACATGGAGTACTCTACTGGTAGGTATACGTACTTCAATGAGAATCGCTCTGCTGACTATCAAGAGTGGCAGGTTGCGATTGGAGCAGCCTATATTTTTGAGAACAGCGCCAACTTTGCATTTATTCCCTATGCTAACATAGAGGTAGCGGGAGTGAATTGGAATCTACGTGCTGATTTTCCAGATACAGCCTCAGTGGAAACGCGTTTTGGATCGCTTGTGGAGAAGAAGGTTGTGGGCTGGAGCTTGGGTATGACAGCTCTTTTGTGCGACCTAATTGGCGTTACTGTTGAGGGACGCTGGGCAAACGAAAAAGCGCTTCACGTGAACGGTCAGCTTAGTTTCTAAGCAAGCTTAGCCGATAACAAAACCATCAGATGAAAAATTCTGGTGGTTTTTTTTTGTCTGAAAAAGTTGTATTTGCTATACGTAGCTTCATTGGGACTAACTGAGGAGTTTTCCATGAAGAGACTTTTACTACCGTTGTTATTAGCAGCGACGCCATTGATGGCTTTGCCGCTTAACAACCCGATGGAGCCTCGCTTTTTTGATCACGGAGCTGTGTGCTCTGATTACTGCGAGCCTCTCTTTTTTGATATGTTTGATGTACGCTTTGGTTTTTATGGCGACTACATCTTCAACACCCATATGGAGGTGAGCCGTCCAGACCGCAACGACAGTATCAACACCGTCAGCGTTATGACTAACGCTGGTGAGATTGATGTCAACTGGCGCTGCTTTGATGTCTTCTGTACATTGGGTGCAACACGCCTTTTTGTTGAGTCTTCAACGAAGGTATTCCGTACAGATACTGATGGAAATGATGAAAGATTGGACTTGCGTTTTGACACTTCATTCTCGTGGAGTGTTGGTGGACGTTATGCCATCCTTGACTGGTGTGGTTTTGGACTAGGTGTTGAGGGACAATACTTCCGTACTAATCCAAATCTAAACGGGGCTACCGATCTAAATGGATCTGTAACGCGCTATCTGAATGATTCAAGCGTAACTTACTCTGCATGGCAGGTAGGTGGCGGGGTTAACTACATGATTGAAGTGAATGATTGCTTCTCATTTAACCCTTATGCAGGTGCCTTCTGGATGGATTCACGTATGTCATTCGGAGATTTCTTGATGAATGATTTTGGTGGTAGCAGCAACCAAAACTTGCAGCTGTTTGATCTGAAGAAAGATCGTCAGTATGGCTGGGCCTTTGGTCTAACAATTGCAGTTGGTGGAAACCAAACTTTGACTGGTGAAGCGCGCTTCGCTGGTGAAAAGGCTGCCTTTGTTAACTACCAAGTGCAGTTCTAAAGAAACCATTCTTTTAGATGTTTACCACCAGACGAAAGTCTGGTGGTTTTTTTTTGTCCCTGATATACAGATAAGAGATGAAGCGCTTTCTCTTACTCTTTCTTAGTTCTACAGCTTTTGCATTGCCCGTTGGTAACCCAGCTCAAGCTACTCTATTTCAAAAGAGCGTCTTCTTCGACCCCTGCTCAGTCAATGCCGCCGACTGGCGCTACATGTTTGTCGGTGAGCTTCACTTCCGTCTCGGCTACTACGGCGATTTCAGCAAGAATCGAAGCATGGATGAGTTCATCTTCGGTACCTCACAAAGCGCTGTTGCTAAAATCCAAATTCAGACAAATGCCGCCTACGCCACTGCCAATATCTACAACTGGATGGATGTTTTTGGCACTTTTGGAGTCTCTAATATTCAGCTAATACGCACCGCTGGTGAAAATAATGTGCGAGGCATCACCCGCTTCTCTCCCGCATTTTCATGGAGCTGTGGCACACACGCCACCTTCTTTAAAAAGGGCCACCTTTTATTAGGTGGTATGGGGCAGTATCTCAGAACCCAGCCAGAGATTGACTCCTATTTCAACTACTCCACCGGTGTTCAAACCTTCTTCAATAATACAAACTCCACAGCATGGGAGGAGTGGCAGGTTGCTATAGGTCCCTGCTTGCAATTTCAAAACAGTGAGAATACATCTTTTGCTCCCTATGCCGCTATTCGAGTCAGCCAAGGCAAATTTGTTTTGCGCGGCTTTGAGTTCGAGCATGATGGCATCGACCACCAGCTCCCCGATCTAAAGCCAATCAAATACTTTGGCTGGGCACTTGGCTGTACTCTCTTAAATCAAGATGCGATAGGAGTCACCGTCGAGGGGCGTTGGATCAATGAGACAGCCCTCTTTATTGAAGGACAGATGCAATTTTGAAGCGGTTCTTGATCTTTGCTCTTCTTAGCTCCACTCTGTGGGCCCTACCTGTTGGCAACTGCCTTACTCCCGCCATCTATAGCAACGGCCTCTGGGATCAACGCGAGCCCTACTTCTCCTGGGGAGCATGCACCCATCTACGCTTCGGCTACTACGGCGACTTTGTCTTCGAAAGAAAGATGGAGCAGATGATCAGCGGTAACCCCGGAAGCGACATTGCACACTTTGGCCTAGCCACCAACGCCGGCACCCTAACCCTTGATATCTGTGACTACCTCGATGGCTACCTGCTTTGCGGTGCCACCTCTATCTCCTATCAAGCTGAAAATGAGTTTCAAGAGTATTGTAGCTTCGACTTCTCTACCTCTACCTGTTGGTCAATCGGCGGCGCTTTAGATCTCTGGCAGTACCGCAGCTTCGGCGTCGGTATCGAAGGTCAATATTTTGAGACACGACCTCTATTTAATCGCTACACCAACTACGCCACCGGTGAGATTCTCTATTTCAACGATCGCAACCAGATGAAGTGGCGTGAATGGCAAGGTGGGCTTACAGCTACCTTTCGTATGACCGATCAGCCTAACTTCGTCTTTGCCCCCTACATGGGAGTCAAAGCTGCCTCTGGAAAATTACGACAACATGGCTTTGAGATTGATGATGGTGGCTTGATTCAGAATCTCAACCTTTTGGAATCTAAAGAGGTTTGGGGTTTTGCTATTGGTGTGACGGTAGTCTCCTATGGAATCATGGGCGTCACTGCTGAGGGCCGTTTCGGAGATGAGAAGGCGTTTTATACCAATTTCCAGATGAGCTACTAGTTGGCATTCGATTTGCTATATAGTTATCGTGAACTACCATCCGATAGAAAATTACGGTATTATTGGTGACCTAAATACGGTTGCGCTTGTGGGCATCCACGGCTCGATCGATTTCATGTGCTACCCCGACTTCGATTCGCCCAGCATCTTTGCCGCTATGCTAGATCATCAGAAGGGGGGACGCTTCTCCATTACAAGTGAAATGACCGATGTTCACTGTAAACAAATCTATCTCCCTGATACTAATGTACTCATCACCCGCTTCCTCTCTGATGAGGGTGTGTGTGAGGTGACTGATTTTATGCCGATCGAAGGATTTTATGCTGAAAATATGCTGATTCGCCGCGTGAAATCGATTCGCGGTAATAATAAGCTCAAGATGGAGTGCGCACCCAGATTTGACTATGGAAGAGTCGAGCATCGCATCCTACACCAATACCGCTCTGTTTTATTCATCGGTGGAGAGGGGATGGGGCTCAAGCTACAATCCACTGTCCCTCTACAGATTGACCATCGTGATGCGCATGCAGAGTTTGTTCTCAAGCCTGGTGAAGAGGCTGATTTTATTTTGGGACGCATCGAAGAGGATGAAGAGATTGATGATCTCTGTGAGCATGTTAACCAATCACTCTTTGAGACCATCAGTTACTGGCGCAGCTGGCTACATAACTCACAATATAAAGGGCGCTGGAGAGGAGAGGTTAATCGTTCAGCTCTACTTCTTAAGTTAATGACCTCCAAGAAGTATGGATCTATTGTTGCCGCGGCAACCTTTGGCCTTCCTGAAGAGATCGGTGGCGATAAAAATTGGGACTACCGCTTTACCTGGATTCGTGATGCAGCCTTCTCACTCTACGCTTTGATTCGCCTCGGATTTACCAAAGAGGCGAGCGAATTCATCCACTGGATGGAAAAGACCTGCCCCGATATCAGCAAACCGGGTGAGCTAGGGTTGATGTACTCCATTCGCGGTAAAAAGGAATTAACTGAGTCAGAACTTACACATTTTGAAGGCTATATGGGCTCACGCCCTGTACGCATTGGCAATGCTGCTTATGATCAGCTTCAGCTCGATATCTATGGTGAGCTCATTGACTCTATCTATCTCTATAATAAGTATGGCGAGCCAATTTCCAACGACTTTTGGATGCACCTTTCCAGGCAGATCAACTGGCTCTGTGACAACTACTCTCAAAAAGATGCTGGAATTTGGGAGGTGCGCGATGGAGAGCAGGAGTTTTTGTATTCTAGATTGATGTCATGGGTGGCGATCGATCGTATGATCCGTATGGCGCGCCAGCGCTCCTTCCCCATGCCGCCAAAATGGTTCACTGTACGCGACCATATCTATGAGTCGATCTACCGCGATTTTTGGAGCGATGACCTCAAGGCCTTTGTCCAATACAAAGGAGCTGAAACACTTGACGCCTCCACACTGCTGATGCCACTCACACGTTTTATCGGACCGAGAGATCCAAGATGGCTCTCAACACTTGAGGCTATCGAAAATAACCTAGTCTCAGACTCTTTGGTTTACCGTTACGCCTCTCCACATGAAGAGAAGGGGACACCCTTTTCAGAGGGAACCTTTAGCCTCTGTAGCTTCTGGTATGTAGAGAATCTCTCCCGTGCCGGAATGCTTGATAAGGCGCGCTACTACTTTGAAAAGATGCTCGCCTACTCCAACCACGTCGGCCTCTACTCAGAGCAGCTCGGTCTAAAGGGGGAACACTTAGGCAACTTCCCACAAGCGTTCACACATCTAGGATTGATCAGTGCCGCCTATAATCTGGATCAAAACCTCAACAATGCGCGTAATAAGACTTCAGGCTAAGTTGCAAAGAGAATCTTTGTTAAGATGCTGTCCATATCAGTCCATCCTACAACATTACCCCGGCTTCGTATTTGGCTATCAGTACCGCCATATAGCAAAAAGTTATTTTCAGGGGAGATATCAGAAAGTTTGTTCCAATATGAAAGATGGTCAAAGAAATTTGAGGAAATAGTTTTAGAAGGCTTTATATCAATAGGATAGAGTCTTTCTCCGCTCTCTAGTAGACAGTCAATTTCATGCCCATGCTGATCTCTCCAAAATCAGGTAGTTTGAGCAGGAACTGTCACACCCGCATGGACCATCTCGCGAATGCGATCTGTCTCATCCCAGATCCCCCAAAGCATCGCACCCACAACTTTGCCCTCACTGCAGTAGTAGATCGTACCCTTGCGGTACTCCTCCTCCCACTGTGGTACCATCTCGAATGAAGCACCCATCAAACCAACAGCTTCATAACCAAGATCAAACATCTCAGAGTAGAAATAGGGCTGGTAACCATAACTCTTTCTCGCTCCCGCCATATTCTCACCCGCAACAAAGCCCTGGCTATTTGCCACATCCTCATGCTCCATACGCAAACGAGTCTTCACAAGAGGGTAGTATACATTGGCACAATCTCCCGCTGCATAGATGTCAGGATCAGAACTTTGCAAAAATTCGTCGACTTCAATACCGTTGGCCTGTTTCAAACAGTGCGCAAACTCTAAGTTGGGCTCACAGCCAATGCCTGCAACCACACCATCGACACTCAGCTTCTCACCCGACGAGAGCTCAACATCATAGAGCTCACCATTTTTGACCACAGAATGGATCTGCACATTAGGTTTTAACTGCACGCCCTGCTCAGTAAAATAGGCATTCAAAAAATTGGCAAAATCACGCGGCAATTTCCGATGATAAATAGCAGGGCCGGGGAAAGCCATAGTGACACGCTTGCCATTTTGCGCCAAAGCAGCAGCAACCTCCGTCCCAATATATCCTGAGCCAATCACCAAAAAGTGCTCACCCTCATCATACAACTCGCGCAGATGATGGTAGTCATCTAAATCATGCAAGTAACAGACACCCTCATCAGGGCAATTCAACTTTTTTGGAACAACACCAGTTGCTACAAGAAGCTTCTCATACCCATAAACAGAGTCCTTGGTCTTTACTTCATGCGCTTTGGGATCTATTTCAAGCACCGATTCGCCCAAATGAAAGGTGACATCCAAATCCTCGGTTTTGCACCAAATCGATTCTTCTGGAGCACCAGTCCATAAAGCCTTTGAGAGGGGAGGACGGTCATAACAGGGCCACTTTTCAGAGGAAATAATCGCAACTGAGGCATGAGTATCATGAGCACGAATACCGCGAACAGCTTTGTCCGCAGCCATCCCCCCACCTATAATGAGGTATTTGTAATTCATAGAAGCTCTACCAACTGAAGATGGTTGCCATCGTCATCAAGCAGCATCTGCATCTTCACATGGCCAGGAACCTCCTGCAGCTCACCTACAAGCTTAACACCAATCTTTTGCAGACGCGCTATCTCATCCTCAATCTTGTCGACAGTTAAGGTGATTACTCCATTTTGACCCGCTGCAATCGGACCGCTCGGATCCTTTTTAGCAAGGCCGACAACAGAACCACCATCCTCGCCCTGCAGTTCAGCCCAGCCATATTCCGTAGAAACGGAGAGCTCTTTAAACCCAAGTGTCTCTTTATAAAACTTGAGGGATTTTTCGAAGTCGGTCACGCAGACCCATGTAAGATTTGTGCTTTTAATAGTCATATGGGAATCAGTACGCCACGCTCTTTAATTTTTTTCAACAGTTTTGAAATCACAGAGAGATTGTCGGAAAATCTGATGAGGGAGTTGCTCAGCGCTTTTTTAACGCTTTCCCTTTACACAAAAAAAATATGACCTTACATATATCTATATGTTTCTCGTTTTATTACTACTCTCATCGATTCTTTTTGCGGAGGTAGATGATCGAAGAGAGAACTTCTTCCTCGAACAAACACCGGGCGGCTTCCTTCTTCAAGTCGATCCGATTAGCGGGACATACATAGAAAATGAATCAGATCTAACCATTGCTGGTGTACAGCCAATTGATATCTCCCGTTTTTACTGCAGTTTCTCACCAAGAGATGACCGTACGGGCAATTGGCTTTTTAACTCCGAGACCTACCTAGTTGCCAACTTTGAATGGAAAGAGCAGGAACACTTTGCTACTGTTGCCAGTCCATCTGGCGGTCTCCTCAAACTTCAACATGGCGCAGCTGGTCAATTTATTGCTCATCAGCGGATGACAAATCCTGCTCTATTTGGACAACAGCACTCCTCCAACCTAAAACTCACCTACTGGAAAAAGCATTGTAGTAAAAATCACGACAGATTTCAGTGGGTTGGACAAGTCGAAGATGGAATGGGACGTGTGCGTCATTTCTCTTCTGCAATGCATGAGTGGTTTCGCAAAAAAACGTTCGTGACCAAGAAGAAGTTTTTGGGGTCTAGCAAAACGCAAACGGTTAGAAGCACGCCTAATCGATGGACACCCTACTACCTGGTCATACAAAAGATCGATCTACCCAATGGCAATTCTATTCATATTCAGCCAGTTGACTGGAAGTCTGGTGAAAAGTGGCCCCACCCTCAGCTGATTGGTTCGATCACAGCGAAGAATAGTGTAGGACAACAGCTTGGTCAGGCGACTTTCACCTACCATCGAGATCCAAAAAATAGTTCTGTGATTCGCGCCTTTGAAGTCGTTGGCAGTGATGGGAGGCGCCTATTTGTCCAAAATAGTGGAGGGATGATTCAATCTGTCAAAAGGCCTGGCAAGCCCACTGTTTCCTACAGATACAAGGGCAGACAGCTCAACTCTGTGATCTATCCAGAGGGGCGAGAATATCACACTGAATATGACAATCAGGGGCGTGTCTCAAAGCAAACGGGTCCCTACGGACTAATCGCAAAATATAGATACTTTGATAGCTACACAGAAAAAATAGATGGAGAGGGTAGAAAAACAGAGTTTCACTTCAATGCTCAAAGGGAGCTAACCGCGATTGAGACTGCTGATGCGATTGAAAAGCGAACCTGGAGCGAAGAGGGCGATCTACTCCAAGTTGAGATCTGTGATAAGGGTGGCAAAGCTCTCTTGACCAAACGCTACACCTATGAGGATCACAATCCGATTGAGGAGACCACTGGCGGTCACACAATCTACCGAAAATTCAAAGATAATCGTCTCATTGAAGAGGTAGATGGAAATCGCAAAACGACCTACCGCTATGATGGAAGCAAAGTTCTTGAGGAGGCGATTTATGAAAACGAACAGCTTTTAAAGCGTAGTAGATATGAATATGATGCATCTGCATTTTGCACGAAAAAGATTGTAGATGATCAGGTGGAGATTCGTATCCCAGATGAGCGCGGTCTTCCCAAAGAGGTCATAGAGCAGGATCTGTTAGGAAATCAGAAAAAGAGGGTGCTTTACAGCTATTCTCCTGCTGGGAAGGTGACCCGTGAGGAGCATTTTGATGCAGAAAATAGACTGCGCTATACACTTTTCAATCAATATGATCAGGAGAGGTTGATCTCTCAAATAGATGCCTTAGGACAAGAGACTAGCTTTGAATATGATGCAAATTTTAATCTGATCTCCATCACCAAAGCTGGCTATACCAAAAGAATGGTCTATGACTTGGAGAACCGCCTGACAGAAATTCATGATGGGGAGTTGATCACACGCTTTGGTTATAACAAAGTAGGTGAGCGCATCTTTGAGACTGGACCAGATGGGCAGACTACCCACTTCGTCTATGATGAGTGTGGACGACTGATTCAAACCATTTTTCCCGATGGAGCTGTTGAAACAAAGGCCTATGATCCACTTGGCAATGTGATTGAGCAAAGAGATGGGAATGGCAATGTTACGAAGATGGAGTATGACCATCGTGGCAAACCTATTCAGATCACTCATCCTGATGGAGGTGTTGAAAGCTATAGCTACACATCAAGAGGGCTTGTTGCTACTCATCGTAGCTGTTTAGGAACAGTCACCAGCCATGAATATGATGCTTTGGATCGCAAAATTAGAACATCTATCTCTACTCTGTGTGAGCAGGGCTATTGCTACGAGGGGCCCTACCTAGTTTCTCAAACAGATGGATGTGGTGTAACCACCTACTTCACCTACAACTCATTTGGCCAAAAAACCTCTGAGCGCTGTGAGGAGCAGGTCACGCATTTTGGATATGATAGCTTGGGGCGTCTAACGCAAACAGAGTGTGGCGCCAATTGTAAGATCACACAATATGATCTTCTAAACAGAGTAGTTGCTGTGAAAAGTGGCATCTACGAAGAGAGGTTTGCCTATGATGAGATGGGCAACTGCTGTGAAACCAAGCGCGAAAAAACTCTCTATAATGCTCAAAAGCAGCCGGTTGAAAAAGTCGATGGATGTGGAGCTAAGACTCTCTATTTCTATGAAAATGGGGCTCTCTCATATGAGATGAATCCTCGCGGTGTCAAAACAAGTTACAGCTATGATCTGTGTGGTCGCACATCTCAAATAGAGAAGTTTGATGCTCAAAACAGTCTGATTCAATCGCAAACTCGCGAGTATGATCTTTGTGGCAATGTGATTCGGGAGGAGTTTGCACTATTTCGTGGGACGAAATATATCAAGACAGTTACGATCAAACATCGCTACGATGCAAGGCATAACCTAATTGAAACAGTTGAGGCAGATAGCAGAAGGACTCTCTATTTCTATGATTTAGAGGGGCGCTGTACAAGGATAGTCAGACCAAGTGGCAAAGAGTGTCATACTGCCTATGATGGGCTGGGTAGGGAGATTCGCAAATGGGGTGAGGATTATGATCTCTCCTACAGCTATGATGCTGAAGATCACCTGCTACAAATAGTAGATGCTCACTCAAAACAGCTTACCACACGTAGTTACTCTTCTCTTGGCCTACAGATCCAAGAGCGCCTGGGTACAGGCCTTACACTTAAAAGTTGCTATAACTGTCAAGGCGAGAGAACCAAAGTTAGCCTACCCGATGGAAGCACAATCGCTTATAGCTACAGAGATGGCTACTTAGAGAGTGTGACAAGAGGTGACCAGATTCACCGCTATGAGCATGATGAACAGGGAGAGATCTCTTGCATGAATCTGATGAACAGCCTCGGCCAAGTGCAATATTCTCGTGATGGATGTGGTAGAGAGACGTCTATCACTTCAAGTCATTTCTCAGCCAGCTATTGCTATGATCTGAAGGGTAATCTTCTTTCAGATGGTGTGAGTGACTATAGCTATGATGCCCTGGATCAGGTGACAGATTTCAGTTGTGACTCGCTTTACAACCGCCTTGACTACGAAGTGGACGATCTAAACCAGATTGAGGAGTTTGAGTATGACGAAGATGGAAACCTAATCCATGATGGATTTTGGGAATATTCCTACGACGGCCTTGGTAGACTAATTTCACTACAGTCTGACAATTTGAGAGTTGAGTATGGCTATGATGGTTGTCACCGCCGTCTTTGGAAGCGGACTTACTGTCAAAGTGAGCTACAGCTAGAGCAGTACTATATTTGGGATGGTGAGCATGAGATTGGAAGCTTAATCAATGGTAGAATTGAGGAGCTTCGTGTCTTGGGGGAGGGTCTTGGTGCTGAGATTGGTGCGGCTGTTTACATCGAGTTAGATGGAGAGGGTTATGTTCCGCTTTGTGATCAGCGAGGGAGTATTAGAGTTTTAATCGACAGCTCTGGCAAGTGCGAGCGCAACTACTATGGATCTTATGGTGAGCCTGAAAGAAAGAGTTCTAGTCCTTGGGGATTTAGTAGTAAGAGGTTGGATCCTGAGACGAATCACATCTATTTTGGTCGTAGATACTATGTGCCAAGCTTAGGTCGTTTTTTAACTCCGGATCCATTGGGTTATGAGGATGGTCCTAATCTTTATGCCTATGT
>JAJACG010000012.1 GCA_022601635.1 Chlamydiales bacterium
ACCTTACGCTTAGTTGCAACCTTTCTCTTAGGTGCAGCTTTACGCTTAGTTACTTTACGCTTAGTAGCAGTCTTTCTCTTTGGAGCTGCTTTACGCTTAGTTACCTTACGCTTAGTTGCAACCTTTCTCTTAGGTGCAGCTTTACGCTTAGTTGTAGCCTTACGCTTAGTAGCAGTCTTTCTCTTAGGAGCGGCTTTGCGCTTAGTAGTAGCTTTTCGCTTTACTGCACGCTTAGGAGCTGCTTTTGTAGCAACTTTCCTCTTCGTTACACGACGCTTCGTAGTGCGGCGAGTCGAAGTAGACGCTCTTCGTCGTCTTTGGACTCTTAGCATGGCTTGCCTCCAATTGTATTTAGCATTGCCTAAACAAGCTATCGGAAGAGCGCAGGAGTAACTTTAGTACTTTTTTTTATAATTTTCTCTCGTACTCGAGAGAGTTTAGCTTAAAATGCTTATTTTAAGTCTTTTAGGAATTTTGTAAGAAGTCGAACTCCGAAACCGACACCATTTTTTGGCCAGTAGCCTTTTTCGGATGCTTGAAAAGCTGTGCCAGCAATGTCGAGGTGAGCCCATGCAATATCATCAACAAAGTGCTCCAAAAAGAGCGCTGCCGTGATCGATCCACCCTCTCTTGTGCCAACATTGCGCATATCAGCTACTGAGGACTTCAACTTCTTGCGCAAACTTTGGCGAAGTGGCATCTGCCATAGATCTTCGCCGGTTTTGCTTCCCGCCTCTAAAAGCGAATCTGCAAGATTCTGGTCGTTGGAGTAGAGTCCAGCAATGTCATCCCCAAGGGCTACGACAACAGAGCCTGTCAATGTTGCAAGGTCGATGATGCGTGTTGGTTTTAACTTGTCTACGGTGTAGCTAAGAGCATCTGCCAAAATGAGGCGCCCTTCAGCATCTGTATTGCCAATTTCGACAGTGCTTCCATTGTAGGCTGTGTAGACATCGCCCATCTTGTAGCTTGCACCATCGATAGCATTTTCTGTTGTTGGTACAACAGCTGTCACATTGCACTTCAAATTCAAAGCGGCAGCAGTAGCAAGCGCAGATAAGACAGCAGCGGCCCCTCCCATGTCAGAACGCATTGTTTCCATACCGTTGCCAGTTTTGAGATTCAAACCGCCAGTATCATAGGTGACGCCTTTACCCACTAAAACAGTATGTTCTTTCGACTTTGGTGCTCCTTTGTGACTCAAAATAATGAAAGCTGGGTCGACAGAAGATCCCTTTGAAACCGCCTGTAAGAGGCCCATTTTCTCTTTTTTGATACGCGCTTTGTCAAAGATGGTTGCTTTCACACTGTCAAAGCTTGAGGCGATCTTGCGTGCGCAGGAACAGAGCTCCTTGGGTGTCACATCATCTGCATTGCCATTGATCAAGTCACGGCAGAGGTAGACGCCCTCTGCAATCGCTTGCCATCTCTTTACCTCTTTCATTTTAGCGGGCAAAACCCCGACCAGCTGCACCTTCTCAAGAAGAACAGTCTCCTCTTTTAGAGTGACTAATTTTTCAAAGACGTAGTTAGAAAGAAGCACTCCTTCACAAACACCTTCTAATGCCTCATCAGCGCTCATACTGCGCAGCTCAACAATGTTGGGCAAGACAACTGTGATAGAGGCAAGAGCCATCTTCTGACAATATTTGACCGCTTCGCTGTAGCTGCGACGCAGGCCCTCTACTGTCAAATCACCCTCTTTTCCAAGGCCCAAAAGTAGGCAGCGACGCTCCTTGCCGGAGCTATAGACAAGCGCGCACTCTCCTCTCTCTCCCAAGAAGTCATCTGAAGAGATAGGCGGTTGGACCGCCTTCTTTAGAGCGCCAAGAGAGCAGGCTGCCTTTGCTTTTTTTGCTCCTTGAAAGAAGGGCAGAACAATGAGCTCACTCTCCTTGCGCTTTTCTAAGCTGGCTGTGATGGCAAACTTTAAAATGGCAGATCATCCCCCGCTTCTTGGCCAGCGCCATAGGTGACAAGCTCCTCTTGGACGCCTGAAGAGACTGGCTCTTGCATCGGCTGCTGCTCACGCTCACTCTTTGGCTTCCCAAATGGGCTAAACTTAATGATTTCAGCTGTCATATTGACAGAGACTTGAGGCTGACCATCTTTACCAGTGTAGATCTCAGGCTTTTGCATCTCACCAACAACAATGACAGCAGAACCCTTTTTCAAATAGGGCATCATGCGATCAAATTTGTCTCCCCAAACAGAGACTCGCACCCACATTGTGTCCTCTTTACCACTGCGAACACCGACGCGAAATGAGACCACTTTGCGGCCGCCGCTTGTAAAACGCTCTTCAGGATCAGCACCTAAAAAACCTGCAATCTCGAGTAGATTCATCTTCACTCCTATAGTATAGTTACTGTTGCATAGCATGAATGAAGGGTGAGTAAAATGAAAGCAGAAAATAGAGAAGAGATAGCTAGCAACTACTATGAAAAAAAAGAGGCAGTACAGCGCAAAAAGGAAGAGGTCGCCCGCTTACTACACTATAATAAAAGGGGAGCTGAAAAATCTGGTATAGAACTCAAGAGACTTCAAAGTGAGCTAGCCTCACTCAAGCAGCGACTCGATCAAGCCGACAATAGTCCCCTAACCACTCCCCCACCTCCAACCCAAAAGGAACTGCTATTACAAGAGCTCACTCAACTCGATAGCTATCTCGAAATGGGTCAAACAGCGCTGAAAAAGAGATGGTTTCCCCTCTTTTTTGCTAGACACCCCAAAGTTGTTCTCGCCCAAATGCTCTTTTTGGCGGCGAAAGAGGCTAGACTTCTGCCCAAAAAAATAGCTCCCTTCAAGAAGGGAGCTTTGAAAGCGATCTGCTGCGACCTCGAATGCTTCTGCAAAGTGCTCATTCGACAATCGGAGCAGCGCTGGAATGGCGCGCTATATAGGGGTCACTTCCTCACCCTTGTCGAGCAATGGAAGCAACTCTCTAATAAGCTTAAGCCCTAATGCCTGATCCAGGTGTTGGAGGAGGCTGATTTGGAGTTGGTGCCTGAGGCATTGTATCCACAGTAGGCTCACGACCTTCGCTGATATCGCGGCAAACTGTACGCCACTTCTCAACTGTCTCTACATATAGAGGAGCAAAGGCTCTGAGCAGACTCGGTACAGCGTAAGCCATATCAATCACGCAGTGCAACAAAATCAACTCTTCTTTTACAGCAACACCAACTCCGCCGCCAGCCATCTGGCCGCCAAGCATAGAACCCTCTAGAAGCTTCTCGTAAAGTTTCAACTTAGTCTTTTCATCCTTTGGAAGACCATCTAGAAGCGGTGAATATACATAGAGACGATCTGAGTTCGGCTCATAGGTTAGGTGCATAGAAAATTCATCGTCGATGCCCAAAATACAGGTGTTATTTTCGTCGTAGACGAGACCTTCCAGCCCGAGCTCCTTCCCGAATTCTTTCAAATTTTCCTTAGCGTTTTCAAGAGACATATCTTATCCTTTGAGTATACGGATTATTTATTGAGTCGTTTATAGCACGCAGTTCGATTTTAGCACACGTTTTTTTCCGCGCTATCTTACAGCAAATTGCGAGGGGTCTGCAGTTAATCCGAGTTGGGCATGTGGGAAGCATTCTGACAAAATGCGCTTTGCGTTGAAGCCCATCTGGGCCATCTCAACAGCCTTTGGTAGAGACAGTTTTAAATCTTCTCTTGAGCGCATCACCATGAAAGGCGTCCAATCCACCGCTTCATCTACTCCATTGTGATTGTGAGTCACGCCGTAGCCCAAATAGCCACTCTCTTTTGCCGTCACATCCCACAAAGCATTGCTCTTCTCATTTTCTATAACCTTAGAAAAGATGCGCGAGCGCTCAACAATCGCAATCGCAGCTCCAGCCTCTCTAGAAACAGGGCGCTGATATTTGATCGCCAAGACAGACTTTACAAAGTCTTCAATTGGAGTTTCATTGATGATGGTGAGTTGGCCTGACTTGTTGAGCAAGAGAGTCATCGCACCACGATATTGAAAGCCATTGACAAAGAACTGGGTCTGTGGAGCTGTAGGAATCACAGTCATTGCTGTTGTTTGAGGAAACTCCTCTCCCCATCGAAGTCCATTCTCCATCCCATGAACCACATAGCGTTTGCCTACAAGACCGCCACTTAAAAAGGTGCCTGTACTGCGACGCTCCACTCTATAAGGACCCTTCACTTCTAAAAGAGCTGAGTTGATGCCCGAAGCGAGAAGAACACGCACTTTGGGTCCCTCAATCTGTGCTGCTTTGGTGTGAAAATCGGGTCCGTGCATCTTAGGCACCGCCATAAGGGGCACACTCATCAATGTCATTGCCAAACAAATCGCTTTCATCTTCATCTTCAAAATCGACTCTCTTTTTCTTTTTTCCCCAAATGGTCATAAGCAAGCTGAGTTGCTACACGACCACGCGGTGTCCTTTTAATAAAACCGAGACTAATCAAGAAGGGCTCATAGACCTCTTCGATTGTCTGGCCCTCTTCTCCAATGGCAACAGCCAAAGTGTTGACTCCAACAGGACCACCAACGTAATGATCGATCATAACATTTAGAATTTTTTTGTCGATCTCATCGAGTCCTTTTTTATCAATTGCTAACATCTCAAGCGCCTTTTCAACACATGCCTGGTCCACCAAACCATTGGATTTTACCTGTGCAAAATCGCGCACCCACTTCAATAAGTTATTGGCGATCCTAGGCGTACCACGCGCTCTGCAAGAAATTTCGCGCGCTCCCTCTTCTTGCATTTCGAGATTTAGGATCTTTCCTGAGCGGAGTAGAATTTCTTGCAAAACAGATGGGCTGTAGTAGTCTAAACGGCCATTGAATACGAAGCGCGAACGCATTGGAGCGCTCAATAGACCGCTCCTTGTTGTAGCGCCAACTAGTGTAAAGGGGTTGAGATTGACTTGGCAGGAGCGAGCAGAGGGGCCACTATCAATCATCAAATCTAGAGTAAAATCTTCCATAGCTGGGTAGAGGTACTCTTCAATAGTACGGCTCAGACGATGGATTTCATCGATAAATAGGATGTCACCTTTTTGTAGATTGGTCAAAATACCGGCCAAGTCGGCAGGTTTTTCGAGCATAGGACCACTTGTGATCACAATGGAGCTCTTCATCTCTTTGGCGATGATATTAGCCAAAGTTGTTTTGCCGAGCCCTGGAGGTCCAGATAGAAGGCAGTGTCCTAACTGATCTTGCCTTTGTAGGGCAGCTTTGATCATGACAGCTAGCCGCTCTTTGATCTCATTTTGACCAACAAAATCGGAAAAAGTTTGCGGCCTAAGTGGAACTTCAAAGGAGGGATCTTCCTGCCCGAAGGTAGACTCGACGAAATTTTCCTTGTGATTGCCCATGTGAAAGAGGATAATCGTTTTCTGTTTTGATGTAAATTGTGGAGTTGAAATGTCTATAAAGGAAGATGAGTGGATCAAAAAGATGGCTGAAGAGGAGGGCATGATTGAGCCCTTCGAGGCTGATCAGGTGCGTGATGGAGTCAGCTACGGCCTTTCCAGCTACGGCTATGACGTGCGAATTTCTAACGAGTTCAAGGTCTTCACAAATGTCTACAACTCAATTGTGGACCCCAAGAACTTTACTGAGGATTCCTTTGTCGACATCATAGCTGATGAGTGCATCATTCCTCCAAACTCCTTTGCTTTGGCAAGAACAGTTGAGTATTTTCGCATTCCGCGCAATATCTTGACGGTATGTCTTGGCAAATCGACCTATGCGCGCTGCGGAATCATTGTCAACGTAACCCCCTTTGAGCCAGAGTGGGAGGGCCATGTAACAATTGAAATCTCTAATACCACACCTCTTCCAGCCAAGGTTTATGCGAATGAGGGCATTGCACAGGTGCTCTTTTTTGAGGCGGAGCATACGTGTGCTGTTTCCTACAAGGATCGAAAGGGTAAATATCAAGGACAGCGCGGAATCACTGTTCCTACTGTATGAGTGAGCGATCACGGCTATTTGATTCTGTTATCGTTGCCTCTTGGTGGGTAATTCTCTATCTATTGGCGCTGCTCTTTCTCTACGATCAGGCAACTGGCAGGCGCTGTAAAGAGAGTGCGCGTCTTTTTGAAAAGAAGTCTGCATTGGTGATACAGGAAAGGGAACTGCGTGATGAGCTTAAGGAGCTTGACTTGAGGTTAGCAAGCCAGGGCGATCCTCTTTGGATCGAACTACTACTACGAGAAAAGCTGGGCCTTGTTGGCGAGGATGAGACGAAGGTGCTTTTCCAATGATCTTGCTGATTTTGACACTGCTTTCTGGCTTCTTTGCCCTCTGCCAGATCTCTCTCTTTTCGCTTAGTACTGTTGAAGTGCATCTTCTGGAAAACCGGCGCATCAAGAGATTGCTGGAGCGGCCACGCGATCTACTTGTGACGCTACTTTTTTGTGATGTCTTTGCCAATATCATGATTCAGAACAGAGCAGCTCATCTGTTACAGGGTTCTTGGTTGATGAAGATTGCAGTACCATTGACGATCACACTGCTTTTTGGAGAGATTCTACCTAAAAGCGCTGGGATGGCTTTCAATCGGAAGCTAGCACCCAAAGTGGCGCCTATTTTGGAAAATTTGATGCGCTTTTTGGGTCCAATTCGCCAAGTAATCACCTTTGTTACAACACATCTTTCACGACTGCTCTTTTTCTTTCTCAAGAAAGATGAGGAGCTCTCCGATGAGGAGATCGACTATGTTTTGCAAACCTCTGAAAAAACCGGCCTTCTCAATCAAGATGAGGCGCAGCTGGTTCAGGGATTTTTTAGCCTTAGTCGCCATACAATCAAAGAGAAGATGCGCCCCCGATCGGAGATTCTGAGTTATGATATGGCTGAACCTATTGAGCATTTAGTTGAGCTTTTTGTGGACAAGCAGTGTTCTACGGTTCCTGTCTATCAAGATGATCTACAAAATGTGATTGGGATCTGCCATGCGCGCGACTACTTTTTGGGTGGGGGGCGTCTTTTGGAGAGCTTGAAAAAGCCCTTCTATGTCCCTGAATCTTTGTCAGCTCGTGCACTTTTACGCCAACTTCTGCAGAAGCGGGAGAAGCTTGCGCTTGTTGTGGATGAGTATGGGTCGATTTCAGGATTGATCACTAAAGAGGATGTGATGGAGATGATTGTGGGGGAAATTGCTGACCCGCGCGAAAAAAAGCCGCTCTTCACGCAGTCGAGCAGAGACACTGTGATTTCGAGTGGCAGGTGGGAGCTGTCGCAATTTGAGCGTATTTTCCACACGCAACTCCCCTCCTCTAATAATATGGCTACAGTCGGTGGCTGGCTGATGGAACAAATGGGTGATATTCCCAAGACGGGCGCGCATTTTCGCTGGAAGAATTTTCATTTTCAGGTGCTCTCTGCCAGTCCCAACAGAGTGAGAACTCTCTATATTAAAAGGAGTGGAGTTGAGTAAGGTCTGGATCTGGTTTAGCATCACTCTTCTAGCGCTAGTTATTCAAGCCTCCTACTCGATGATGGAGATGGCGGCAGTTTCGATGAATCGGATGCGCCTCGCCTACTTGGCAAGTCGAGGAAACAAACGTGCATTGTGGCTGCAATATCTGTTACAAAAGCCGCACCGCCTATTTGGCACGATCATGTTGGGCGTCAATATTGCCCTGCAGGTGGGCTCGCAATGTTCGCGAGAGTTCTATCAAAGTCTCAATCTCGATCCTGACATGGCACCGCTGACTCAAATTCTTCTAGTTGTGATTTTTGCGGAGTTGGCACCGCTTTTTGCAGCAAGAAGAGCGAGCGAGCAGGTGATCATGATGGGTGTCCCCATTGTCTACTTCACCTACAGGCTTTTTCTGCCCGCCATCTATGTGATCAGCTTTATCACCAAGGCCTTTTACAAGCTGCTTGGCAAGAGTGATGAGGATTTCAATGTCTTCTTAACGCGCGAGGAGCTGCAAAAAGTTTTGGAGACACATGAGGAGGAGGGCGATGATTTCAACCTGGTGATGAGCAATATCTTTTCGCTGAGGCAAAAAACGGCGCATCAGGCAATGACACCTCTTAAAGATATTGTGATGCTACCAAGAGAGAGCTCTGTAGCCGAGTTACGCGCTTTCATGCAGAAAGAGCCCTATGTACCGATTTTCAGCAAGAGGCGCTCGAACATCACTGGAATTGCCTATCCCAAAGATTATTTGCGTGATAGCGAGGATGAGCAGGTACGTCCACACGCCAAATCGCCTTGGTTCATAGCGACCCAAACTAAGTTGATGCCGATCTTACATCAATTTCGGCGCAATAAAGAGCGTGTGGCAGTTGTTGTTGGCAGAGATGGGGCAGCTGTGGGCATTTTGACATTAGACACCATATTGGCAGAAATTGTCGGGGAACTGAAACCTCTAGGAAGAAGAAGAGCGCGCATCACACCTTTGATTGAACGCACCTTCCAGGGCAATATGCGCATCAGCGATTTCAATCGTGAATATAATGCGCAGCTACCACTTGTGAGTGGCCAAACATTGGCTCAATTACTCAAAACGCGACTCGACCATCCACCTGAACCAGGAGATAGTGTGATCGTGGATCAGTTTGAACTGACAGCTGAGGAGACTAGCCTACTTGGAATCAAATCGATTGCCGTCAAAAATGTGACCAGCTGATCAATCTCTTCTCTTGTGGTGTAGCGTGAAAAGGAAAAGCGTAAGGTAGAACGCACAATTTGGGGGTCAATTCCCATGGAGAGCAAGACGTGGGAGAGCTGCAAGCTTGCTGAGGAGCAAGCTGAGCCGTAGGAGACAGCAAAACCGTTGAGATCGAGCTGCATCAAGAGCTCCTCTCCATCAACTCCCTCGAAGGCGACAGAGGAGGTATTGCAGATACGCGGCTGATCTTTTCCATGAATTAGCGCATTATGTAGCTGCTCTTCAAAGTAGTCTCTCAGCTCAGAAACTTGAGTCCAACTCATCAATTCCACTGCTTTAGCAAAGCCGACTATTGCGGGCATATTCTCAGTACCCCCTCGAAGCCCGCGTTGCTGCTGGCCACCTCGGATCAGCGGTTTTATTGGAAAGCGCTTGTCAAAGATGAGCGCTCCAGCGCCTTGTGGACCATGAATCTTATGGGCAGAGATAGCGCAAGCGCAGATCCCATCCGGCAGCTGCCAGCTCTCTTTGCCCACGATGGCTACTGCATCTATTAATAAGGGAATACCAAAATCTTGTAATTCGCTTTTGATGCCTGTCTCATTGTTAGCTGCCATCAAGACGATCAAGCTGGTATTGGGCAAAATAGCAGCCTCTACTTGATCGGGCTCAATTGCACCCTTCCCCTCTTTTGGCTCCAAAATGGTGACCTCTTTTCCACGACACGCCTCTAATACGGCAGCATGCTCTAGTGATGAGGTGATGATATGGCCCTGAGCTGCCTGAATCACCATGTTGAGCGCCTCAGTAGCACTCGATGTGAAGATGATTTCGCGCCCAGGAGCCAATGCATTCAAAATGGTTGACTTTGCATCGGCTAAAAGCTGCTTCGCCCTCTGGCCATAGCGATGTGGACTCGATGGATTGGCAAGCGATACTTGATTCATCGCCTCCAAAACCTGCGGATCGATTAAAGTGGTGGCGTTGTTGTCAAAGTAGATCACGCCGCCACCTCAATGGCAATTAGAGTGATATTGTCTGTGCCACCGCGCTCTAGCGCTTTTGCGACAAATTGATCAGCCAGCTCATCCAATGAGGAGTCACTGCTCATCTTTTCCAAAATTTCTGAATCTTCTACGTGATTGGTCAATCCATCGGAACAGATTAAGAAGCGATCACTGGGATGGACGGGGAAAGTCTGCACTTGCGGCTTCACTGTGGACTGCGTTCCAATTGCCTTAGTTAGTACATGTTTGAAATAGACCGCCTCTTGCGCACCTTTCATACGATTTAAGACGGTGTGATCAATAGTCAGCTGCTTGAGTGAGCCATCACGAATGCGGTAGACACGACTATCACCCACATGAGCCACTGCAACGAGACGCTCCTGAAATAGTAATGAGGAGAGAGTTGTACCCATTCCCTTCCAATCTGGATTTTGACTCCCCTGTGCATGAACCTCACTGTTAACCTGAGCAATCACCTCTTTATACTTGGCTACAATCTGCTCACGCCCCTCTACGAGATCAAACTCTTCTAGATGCGTAAGAAGTGAGTCAACAGCCAACTTAGCGGCAACCTCACCAGCATTGTGACCTCCCATGCCATCTGCTAAGACAAAGAGAGGCTCCTCAATGGCCCACGCATCCTCATTTTGAGAACGTACCTTGCCCTGGTCTGATCTAGCAGCATATGATAATGAATAGGCTGTCTTTGTCATATTCGGATCAGTATATAAGATCGATTCAAAGAATTCCATCAAAAACTAAAAGCCTTCCTCATTAGGGATCAAGGCATTAGGAATTCCTTTATTAAAAAAGGAAATTTGCTATATTTGGAGTCAACGAAAAATTCAACCGAGGCGACTTATGAAGAAATTATTGAGTACATTGCTGGTAATCCTTTCCTCAGGTGCCTGCTACGCTCTTCCTGTTGGTAATCCAGCGGCTGCAAGCCTGCTCTGTGATGGCATTTTGTGGGAGGGACACTGTGGCGATGCTTGTGATCCTAACTTGACTATTTGTGATGCGTTTAGCATTCGCTATGGCTTTTGGGGTAACTACCAGTTCAACCGTTATATGTATGTAGAGGATCGCGAGCCGAAGCGTGATTTGGATGTGGTGCGTGTAAGCAGCAACGCATTTTATGCTGCATTTAACTTTTGGGATCGCTTTGACATCTTTGGTACCTTTGGAGGCACCAAGATTCAAGCTTGGGGTGACAGTGGAATCTGGCAACAGGGCATAGACAACACTCAAATTACTGGTACTGGACAGTCACTATTCCATTTCCAGACTACAACGGGTCTCTCTTGGAGCGTTGGTGGCAGGGCAACTGTGTGGGAGTGTGGTTGCACATCAATTGGGGTGGAAGGTCAATACTTTCAGGTAAGACCGATGTTCACCTTCTATGATGAATACAATAACAATAGTGCTCAAGGCGTCACGGAACGCATGAGGCAAGCGTTTGGCAATGGCTACACAGTCAAATACTATGACTGGCAAGTGGGCCTTGGCATCGCTCATCGTATTAATATGCTAGTGCCTTATGCAGCGATTCGCTGGTCTGGGGCAGCCCTAATGACAGGTAAACCGCAATTGGTTTCCTCCGGATTAACAGACTTCGGTGTTGCAAACGGTGTTGATTTAGGCAATGTGAAATCACAAAAGACCACTGGCTATGCTGTTGGTGTTTCGCTAACTGATTGTCAGAAAATGGCCTTGACTGTTGAGGCTGACTTTGCTTCCTCACTTGAGATGAGCATCATTGCCGACTTCCGCTGGTAAAAGCTAGGACTCCTCTTCGATATGGCGAGAAAATGTTTTCCATTTTCTCGCCTTTTTATTTTGTGTTTCAGCGCCTTATACTCCTCCGAAAAAAAACCACCATTTTCCACTTTGCTGTAAACAAACTATTCTGCTATGTTGCTGAACAATAGGCTTAGTGCTCCCATGAGCCCCTCCCAGAAGTGGTTGAGAGAGTGATCTCGAGGGGTTTTTAGAGCAAGGCGCAAATGCTTAGGTGAAGTCAGAGACTTGATGTTAAGGGCGAAGCGCATGCGAAGATGGGTAAACACTGGGAACGAAATATTAGTAAATGAGAAAACTAGTTTAAGAGGTAAGATAAATGAAAAAACTCTTCATGACGATGTTGGCAGTTCTCTCTTGTGGCGCAGTACAAGCGTTACCTGTAGCGAACCCAGCGGCTGCTAGTTTGCTATGCGATGGTATCTTCTGGGAGGGGCACTGTGGTGACATGTGTGATCCTTGCCTTACCTGGTGTGACGCCTTTAGCATGCGAGTTGGTTTTTGGGGGAACTATGAGTTCAACCGATACATGGAAACAAACGACACAAACGAGCACAGAGATGTTGACGTAACAAAAGTGATCCACAACGCAGGTTATGTTGTTGGTAACTTCTGGGATCGTTTCGACATCTACGGTACTTTGGGTGCTTCAAAGATCGATCTTTGGGGCGACATGGCTGTTTGGGATAGTCAAAGCAATACCGCTGCAGTAACTGCTTCAGGTCAAGCGCTTTTCCACCTACAAACAGACACGGACTTTGCGTGGAGCATCGGTGCTCGCGGTACAGTTTGGGAGTGCGGATGCACATCTATTGGTGCTGAATTCCAGTACCTACAAACTCGTCCACAGTTGAAGTTCTTCGATGAGTACAACAATGACGCTGCTGTTACAGAGCGTATGCGCCAAGCATTTGCGACTGGTGGTTACGGCATTAAGTATTACGACTGGCAGATCGGTCTTGGTATTGCTCACCGTATCAACATGCTAGTACCTTATGCTGCTGTACGCTGGTCAAATGCTAAGCTAGACCTTGGAAAGGCTATTCTAAATGATGGTACAGGCGGTATTGCTAACCACACAAGACTAGACACTCTAAGATCTATTAAGTCTTGGGGTTATGCAGTTGGTGTGTCACTAGTTGACTGTGAAAAGATGGCGTTGACTGTAGAAGGCGGCTTTGCTGCTTCTCTAGAGGCAAGCGTTATCGGCGAGATTCGTTTTTAACTTGACTTAAGTCAAAAACGATTCAAGCTCAATAGGGCAGCGATTCTCACGAATCGCTGCCTTTTTTTATGCCTCTGAAGCAAGGGTATACCCTCCATAGTCTCTATGCCCTACTATTCAATCGAGATAAAGGTAGAAGAGAGAATCCAAAACTCTCTTCGGGATATTGCTGTAAATTGCTCGATCTCGCCGGAGCTCTTTTGGGGATTTTGTCCTCAAGGAGATACTGAATAAGTACCTTGCTAGAGATTTCGACAAGATTTCTATCGAGGGAAAGTTCGGAGCCGAACGTCTAACCCCTTGTGGGTTAGTCGAGGCGAGAACGATACCTCGATAGAAAGATTGGCAGACAGTGTAGTTTAACAGCGAGGACAAAATCAGCCAAAAATCACACTAGCTTGTAATCACCGACAAGCATGTCACGAGATTGAAGGTGGCGTGGAGGGCTATAGGAGCCCAAAGAAGACGCTCTCTCTCATATAGATACCCCAAAAAAAGCGCCAATACAAAAAGAGATCCCACTACCTCCACATTGTTCTGGCCACCCGAATAATGCACCAAAGCAAATAGAGCCGAGCTCAATAGCAGTGAAACTAGAACACCAAAGCGCTTGCGCAACCACGTCTGCAAAAAGCCGCGAAAGAGCAACTCCTCACTAAATGGCACCACCACAACTACAAAAAGCAGTGTCGCAGCCAAAAGAAGAGGTCGATCTAGAGTACTTTTCAAAAACTGAAGAGCCAACTGATCATCACCCCCCTCTCCAAACAGCAGCTTGATCAATCCATTAATCACCAAAACACAGGGATAGGCCAAGAACCAACTCACCACACCAAATCCACAGGTGCGAAAAAAGACACGAAGCTTCACAGGAGCACCACCCCACAAAATGGAATAGGCCGCCTCCCTCTTCATCAGAAGCAGATAACCCAGCTGCGTCACAAAAATCACAAAGAGATAGAGCAAACTCATCCACGGCAAATAGGAGCTCTTTGCAAAGCGCACAAGCGGAAGCGCCATCACAGCAGTGACCGCAATGTAGAGCAAAAAGATTCCCAAGAGCTGACGAAAACGAATCGGATATACAGGAATTGAGGGCAATACAAAATAGCCGCGCCTCCAAAGATAGAGAGACACGGCTAATGCAAATAGAGCGGGTAGCAGCAGCTCCACTAGCGCGCCGCTACAATGTAGCCCTCTACATGTGACACCAACTCACGCACAATCTTGCTATGCGCTATGCCCATCGGTGTATTATGAAACTGCTCACTGCCCCACTGCGTCTTCTTATAATCAGCATTCAAATAGGGCCGTGCAACTACATGATCTAACTCCAAAAGCTCCTGTAAGACTACCTTTGGCTCCGGACTGCGCCTATCAATCACACGCACTCGCATCTTCACAGAAAGTACAGCCCCGGTCTCTTCAGCCTTCTGGGTCTGAAGGCCATAAGAGTTCTGCTGCTGATCCACAACCTCCGCTACAACCAAAAACTCCGAAGCTCCCAAATCACGCAGCGCAGCCGCTGGAATATCATAGGGATTGGGACAAGAGAGCGTCATCGCCATCTCAGATGTCCCACCCTCACGCAATAAATAGAGACGCGATGAATCAAAAACCCGCTTGCGAATCTCATCAGTCATCTCAGAGGCCAAACTCCAAGGAAGCTCCACCCCACCAGTACGATCCAACACAGGCAAAACCACGACAATCGGCTTCATTTGACCTGTCTTCTCATAAAGACCTGTGTCACAACAAGTCTTCGAACACCCCACACAAAGCAGTGCTGTCGCCATAAAAGCCGCTAGTCGTCTCATTTTGCCACCTTTTAGTTGCATATTTGGTAAACGATGACTATATCTTAGATTTGGCTTTCTATACAAAGTAAAATTCATGCCCAGTTTAGCAGGAGTCATCTATCCCAACGCCTTCGCACAAACCAATCTGATCCGCTCCATCTCACCCACATTCAGCCACTGCCCAAGCTCTCAACCCTTCCGCACCTTCAACTACAAAAATATCGAAATCGGCAGCTGGAACCTCCAAATGAACTCCAACTGCAAAAAAAGCATCTGGACCACCCTCTACGGCTCAATCCACAATAGATGCCAACTCTCAAAAGAACTCAAAGATGCGGGCTTTGTCATTGAAAACAGTGATGACGCCACTCTTGCTGTCTTAGCCTACGAAGCTTGGGGAGCCGCCTCTCTCTTCGAAAAAATCGACGGTCCCTTTGCCATCGCCCTCTTCGACGAAGAGAAGGAGGCGCTCTATTTAGGCATCGATCGCATGGGCCAAAAAGCTCTCTACTGGACCTTCCAAAATGACCACTTCCTCTTTTCCACCGAAATCAAAGGACTATTGGCCTCCGGAATCGTGCCGCAAGTCGCCTCAAACACCGCCCTCTCTAGCTTCCTCTTCTTCGGCTTCATCCCACAAGACTACAGCGCTATCGAAGGCGTCAACAAGCTCGTTCCCGGCCACTATATCAAAGTGAATCTCAAGCGCGCCATGGCCATCGAGCAGTATTGGTCCCTTTCCAAATCACTGCGCCACAAGGAGCCCTACACACCCGAAGAGGCAACAGCTAAGCTCGGCTCCCTCCTAAAAGAGAATCTCGACAGCTGCTCTCAAAAACCAAAATTTGCCACCCACCTCCACGATACACTCGGCTCCGACATCATCACCTGGCTCGTAGCACACACACAGCCACGAGAGCAAGTCGACACCTATACCCCTATCTTTGAAGAAAAGGAATCCACCATACTCAAAGGGTCAGAACAGTTTGCCAAAAAGCTCTCTCTACGCCACCACAGCAAACGCATCTTAGTCGATGCCGCCCTAGATGAACTCCCACGCCTTGTTTGGCATCTCGATGAGCCTCTCGCTGATCCAAACTGCCTGCAAACATGGGCCTTAGGCCGTCAAGTCAAAGAGAGCGGCGCTACGCTTGTTCTCGACCTTGGCTGGCGCGAACTTCTCGCTGGCCACGAATACTACTTCGCTAATTCAAGCAAAGAGACCTCTATTCCCTTCGCCTATACGCTTGCCAAAATCCCTCCCTTTTTGCGTGATCAGATCCTCTTTCCAGTTTTGCGCTATACAAACGAGCGGCTCGCCTACCGCATGCTACGCAATATCCGTATCAACCGTGACCAGATTGGCTATTTGGCTCATACTGCACTCTTCAAAGAGCCAATCCGTAAAAAGGCAGCTCCACAACTCTACCCAACCTTCGATCCCGAAGTCTTCACTCAGCGCTTCCACAGCATCACCGCGCACAATGATGAGGTGCACCCCTCTTTGTACTACGATCTGAAGACAGCATTGCCCAACCACACTTTGATTCAGTATAATAGGCTGCTAGCCCCCTTTGGGGTCGATTGTGAAATGCCCTTCCTGCGCAACAGTCTACTCGATTTCGCCTTCTCACTGCCCGATAGCGTCAAGTTTGCCAGCAAAGAGCCGGGATCTGCTCTTCTCTCCTTATGGAACCATCTGACCTGTGAAAAGAGCCAGTACGCCCCTCCGCCACTGATGGCCCCATCCTGGAGCAACCACCCAAGACTACGCACACTCTTTACTGCATTAGAAAAAGGGCGGCTAGCCGAAGAGGGCTTTATCTCAGGCAGATGGCTGCATGAGATGAATCAGATGCGCGATCTGACTGATATCGCCTTCCGCGAGCTCTGGTCCATCTTGATCCTCGAGGTCTGGTTCAGGCTCTTCATCAACCGTCCCATTGCGATGGCTGACCATGAAGTCAAAACCGAAACTCTACTTGGCTGCTAAGATTTTGGTAAATAAGTCGAGTTTGTGGGGGCTTTCCAATTGATTGAAGAAATCATAGAAAAAACCAGTCCTGTGGAGCACGAATCAAAGTACTTTGCAGGTGGCAGCTTTGGATCTCACATTTCGAGTGTGGAAAGAGAGCCGGGTGCTAACTTGAACAAGCATTTTTGGGGATTTTGTTCTCAATTGAGAAATCTCGAGCGCAGACAGTGTAAACGAACACGGCAAGCGAGAGATCTCTCAAGTGGGGACAAAATCAGCCAAAAAAATAGCAGGAGCTGGTATAAGGTCTCCTATGTCTTTTCAAAAATTGCTCGAAGTAGCCGATACTCTATTAGGGGAAAATGGCTGCCCCTGGGATCTCAAACAGACCTACAAAACACTTAGACGCTCTCTTCTTGAAGAGGCGTACGAAGTGGTTGAAGCCATTGACAACGAAGATATTCCCAATATGGTGGAAGAGCTCGGTGACCTGCTCTACAACATTGTTTTTCTCGCCAAGATCGGACAGAAAGAGAGGGACTTCGACATCGATGAAGTCTGTGAGCTTGTGCGCGATAAGCTGATCTCCCGCCACCCTCATATTTTTGGCGATGTAACCGTCTCTGATGCCGACTCTGTTGTCGAGCTTTGGGAGTCGGTCAAGGCGCAAGAGAATAAAAAAGATGAGTTGCCCAAAGCCTTTCCCGCCCTTCTCAAAGCGTACAAACTAGCCAAGAAGCAGAAATTGGAAAAAGAGCCCACCTTTTCAAGCGAAGAGGAGCTTGGCAAGAGGCTGTGGGATCTTGCTTGTGAAGCTAAGAGTGCCAAGATCGATCCAGAGGCCGCTTTAAGGAGCTACATCCATGCTCAAACTCGCTCCTAATCTCAGTAAAAAAGAGCAGTTTGCGCTTGAATGCCAAAAAAAATGGCAAAACTATGAGCTCCCTCCTCCTCTAGATCTGCCCATCCTAGAGGGTCGGCACATCCTCGATGTTGGCTGCGGCTCACAGCTCTGGAACCACTACAAAGAGTCCCATTTTTTGGCGCTTGATGTGATTGAAAAAAGACTCCCCTGCCCCTTCACTCGCCAATGCTTTCCCTTCACCTCCTTTGAAGATGGACACTTTGATGCGATCTACTGCATCGATCTAATTGCCGAGCTGCCGGAAGAGCTGCATAGATTGGCTCTTTCTGAGCTAGCAAGATTGCTCACCTTGGATGGAAAGCTAGTCATCTCATCTGAACTTGAGAACGGAGCAAAGCAGCGCTTTGAAAGCTTGGTCCAGACAGAATTTGTGATCGAAAAACGAATCTGCAGCTACGAAAATTATTTCTATAAGCTTTTCTGCAAAGAGCGCTGTAACCACCTAATTCTCGTTGCAAAGAAGAAAAGACTTAGTATATAATAGTGGCGCCGGGGACCTTCTGGAAGGGAAGCTTCCGAACCAGGTCAGGACCGGGAGGTAGCAGCCTTAAGGTCAGCGCCTCTGCCAAAAGATAATCTCCGGCATTTTTCATATGAAGCATCACACAGCATCCACATATATTTTCGACAATGACAAGGTTCTTCTCATTCACCATAAGAAAATCCGTAAATGGTTTGGGCCTGGTGGTCATGTTGATGAAAATGAGATGCCCCATGAAGCTGCAATACGCGAATGCCTTGAAGAGACCGGACTTGAAGTAGAACTCATCCATGATGAGCGCGTTTGGATCACTCCGCGATTCAATGGCTGCAGCATTCCCCGCCCCGCCTTTATGCTTCTTGAGAAGATTCCTGCATGGAAAGATCAGCCTGAGCACTACCACATCGATCACATCTTTGTTGCCAGGGTGGTCAACGGCAAGTTGAATCCAAATTACGATGAGACACTTGATATGGGCTGGTTCACTTTGGAGGAGACCAAAGAGCTTGAGATGTTTGATGAGACGAGGGATGTGCTAAGACAGCTCTTTCCATCGCATCAAGCGTCTGATCAAACAAGAAGTTTTGCGAAACATGATTGTGCGCTGCCTCTCCCATCTGCTGACGCAGTTTCTGCGAGTCTGCCAGCCTCTTGACCGCCTTTGCCACCTGATCTGGTGCGTAGCAGTCGACCAAAAATCCAGTCTTTTGATCCAGGCAGACCTCTTTTAGCCCCCCTGTTGCTGTCGTCACAAGCGGCTTTTTCATATAGGCAGCCTGCAAGCTGGCCTGACTTACCCCCTCATGACTCCAGCTTAAAAGAGCAAAGATATCAAAGGCAGCAAGTGCTGTAAATGGTGGTGCGATGTGGCCCGTAAAGATAATGTCGACAGCGCAATCTTGAGCAAATTGGCGGAAGTAGCCCTCGCTTGGCCCTGTACCAACTACCACCCACTTGATCCTTTTGTGCTCTTCCAGATGCTTTGCAGCACCTATTAGATGAGCGATCCCCTTCCAACCGCGAATCACACAGAGCGTGCCGACACAGATATCACTCTCTTTGATGCCTAGCTTCTCTCGAAATTGAGCCACCTCTTTTGGGTCGACTTGTAGCTTGCTCGGGTCCAGTCCTGTTGGTACCGAGCAGCAGCGGTGTGCTGGTAGTTTTGCACTCTTACAAATTGGCTTCACCACCTCTTCGCAGGTAGTCACTACTTGGCTTGCTAAAAAGTTGTAGAGCAAGTAGCCATTGAGCCCCCCCTTGATCGGGGTAGAGAGATGGCGCGTACGAATCAGATGACGCCTAAGCAGCTTACCAACCACTCCAGCTGTCCACGCATCAACAGAACTATGCGTATTGATCACCTGAATCTGATGACACTTCACAATCGCAGAAAGCTCAAATAGCAGTGGGATGAAACGTCTCTTTTGAAAGTCGAGTTCATAGACAACAAAGCCCGCCTTCTTCGCAGGTTTGACCAAACCACCCCCCTTTTGGACAGCCAAAACCAGCTCATGGCCGCGCGCACGCATCCCCTCAGCTTCACGCAGAATGCGGATCTCTTGACCGCCCCATCCGGGCGAACTCTCTGTGTGTAAAATCTTCATAGACTCTCTTATGTCCCGAGGAAAAGGGCAGTGTGCCAACTTCCTCCCTTTTTTTCCACCCCTCTCCCTTGCGACTGCTCGCCACAAAGTGGTGCGGATAGAGCGTCACCCTATATCTAGTGAAGCTATGCTTTTGCACCAAAAGCGGCCCCACATAGTCCAAATCCCTCCCAAAATCAGCGGGATCGCGCCTCCCCTCCAAATAGGGAAACTCAAAAAGATCTGCCATCACCCTACCAGGATCCCCCTTCTTGAGCAGCAAGTAACCATCACACTCAATCACAGCAACTGTGCGCTCCAACTTGGTGATCTTCACCCGCGGACTCCTATTTGGCAGATTCAAGCCATGTCTAAAAGATTGACACTGTGAGCGAAGAGGGCAATTTGAGCATTTTGGTTTTTTTTGACAAACAAGGGCGCCCAGCTCAATCAGCGCCTCCATCACCACCCACGGCTCCTCATTGGGCAATAAATCTTCAACAGCTTGTGTCAACTTTTTGCGCACAGCTGGCTTGTCAATCTCCCCCTCTTCACCCAAATAGCGCGCCATCACACGCAATACATTGCCATCGACAGCAGCAGCTTTTTGGTGAAAGGCAAAACTCTTGATCGCACCTGCTGTATAGGGGCCTATTCCAGAAATCGATTGCAGATCTTCTGGAAAGCCGCCAAGCGAAACAATCTCCTTAGCGCCTTTGTGCAGATTGCGCGCACGGCTGTAGTAGCCAAGACCCTCCCACAGTTTGAGCACATGTTCAACTGGAGCTTTAGCAAGAGCTTCAATAGTTGGAAAAGCCTCCATCCAGCGCTCAAAATAGGGAATGACAACGGAGGCCTGTGTCTGCTGTAACATCACCTCCGAAACCCAGACTCGGTAGGCTGTTCTATCCTCCCGAAAGGCGAGCTTCCGCCCATTTTCCAAAAACCAAGATTTCAGACCGGAAGGTATTTTGATTCGTGCTCCAAAAAGTAAAAAAACTAGGGGTTAACAATCACTTTTGGGGCTTTTGTTGCAAGTTGATCAAACTCGAGCGCAGACAGTGTGTTTAACACGGCAAGCGAGATTTTGGTCAAATCGCGACAAAAGCAGCCAAAAGACACCACAAACTCGACTTATTTAAGAAAGTCAGATTTCAATTCCATTCTAAGGAGGAAGAGCATACCCTTTTGCCCATGGGAAGGAAAGGGATTTTCATAGCAGCCACTGGACAAAATGTGGGCAAGACCACAATCTGCCTCGGTATGATCGCTATGCTCAAAAAGCGCTATCCAAAGCTGGGCTTCATGAAACCAGTCGGCCAGCAGCATGTCACTGTGGATGACTGTATGCTCGTTGACAAAGATGTAGTGCTCTTTAAGGAGCACTTTAGCTTGCCTGATAAATATAGCGACATGAGCCCCGTCATCTTCCCGCGCGGCTTCACCCGCGACTTTCTAGATGGCAAGATTGCCACAAGCGATCTCGAAAAAAATATCGATCGCAGCTACAAATCGATCAGTGAAGCGAATGATTTTACCATCGTCGAAGGAACAGGGCATGTTGGTGTTGGCTCTATTGTTGATCTCAACAATGCCAAAGTTGCCAAGCAACTTGGTCTTGACTGCGTCATTATTGCGAAAGGTGGGCTTGGCAGCGCCTTTGATGAGCTCTGCCTAAATAAGACACTCTGTGATCAGATGGGCGTCCAAGTGGCAGGGGTCATCCTAAACCGCGTGCTCGACTCTAAAAGAGAGATGGTGACCAGCTACATTCAAAAGGCGCTCGACAGATGGAAAATCCCTCTCATCGGTGCCATTCCCTATAATCAGCTGCTGAGCACACCCTCGATGGAAGATTTTGAGTCGCTCTTCAAGACCAAAATGCTCTCCGGCCAGAAATATCACTACCGCCACTTTGGCCATCCAAGACTTGTTGCCACATCTGCACCAACCTTCAAAGAGATGACAGAGCCCGATCAGCTCTTAGTAACCCCCGCTACGCGCGAAGATATTGTCTACGCTCTATTAGAGCTGCATAAACCGGGTGAGCCACAACAAGGCTTTATCTTTACTGGAAAACATGCTCCTAGCTCTTCCATTATTGAGGCACTCCAAAAAGCAGACATTCCTAGTCTTTATGCTCCCTTCCCAACATTTGAAACAATGCACATGATCAGCTCCTTCGTTGCCAAAATTGATGGGCGTGATCAGGAAAAGGTGGAAATGGCTATCCAACTTGTTGAGAACCACTTGCAATTTATTTAGGGATATAGTAAATAAGTACTTTGCCAGAGATTTTGGCAAGATTTCTCTCAAGGAGGGGCTCGGAGCCGAACGCCGAACCCTTTGCGAGTTAGTCGAGTAGAGAATGACGCCGAGTCAAAAATTGTGATGGAAGATGCCGGATGGGAGTTAATCAGGGCTTCCTTATAGTTAGAAAAGGAATGCTGTTTAATGTCAATAGATGCAATTCTCAGTTTTAGCCCTGGGCAGTTTGATTGCACCGTCTGCCAGAGTTTATTTGATCAACACGCACCTGTTGTGGCACATAAACTACGAACATCTCAAGGATATGTAGATAAGCTCTGTCACCATCTCTGCTTGAACTGCTTTGAGAGCTGGAAAAAATCGCATTGTCCAACCTGCCGAACAGATTGGACCCTAAATGATCAACGCAAGCTGCCTTTTGGTGATAAAACGCTTACACTTCTATACTCTTTGAAAAATGGGGAGGATGACCCTTCTCTTTGGAAGACACGCATGGCTGCTCTAAATGCACTTGGCGTAGCTTCTAATTGGGAAACTCAAATCAAAGCTCTGCGGTTAAATAAAGAGTTAGAAAACTTTTTAATCGATAAGGGGGAAGAGGCTTGCAAACCACTTTCACTTTTGAATAAGGATCATTTTTCAAACTTTTCTGTCGATTTTACTGAGTGGTTTTTACAGCAAAGCGCTAACAAACAAAAAGCAATATGCCTACTCCCTCTAGCTGTTATCTTGCCAATGATGACTTGGTTTGAGAAGCAAAATGATGAATCGATGCTATGGCTAATGAGCGTGCTTCCCTCGATTACAAGCCATAACTCTACAGATCCGACTCGTGTGCAGAGAGTAATTACCACTCTTATTGACTACCGTACCTTTCTCCTATGCCCAACAAGTCTAGCTGCCATTAATACAATTTTGCGAGCAAAGGCCGAGGATCCTGAGTTATTCAACAACGTTTCGCAATATTTCTTGGGAACTAGAGAAGAGGCACAGTTTTCGAACACCAGGAGGCGCATCCAAGATCTTAAAGCGGCAGTCAGTTTTGGTATTGGCTTTTCTATGACAGCAAGCATCTCGACTGTGGGTTCACCTGTTATAGCGACAATTGCAGCTATGATTATGGGAGAAATTTCTGCTCACATATGTCCCGACCATTTTCGAGAGGCGCGCGCCTTCCAAATGGGCTCCTTAACAGCCTTCTCCTGCATCCACATACGCAACATGAGATGGGAGCCTCTCATCATTACCGGCGTTGTGGTTGCCATACTTGTCAAACTTACCTCGCATACAGGGCGCTGAGCAAGAGCGTAGTTTGCCGCAGCGATTCTCAAAACTCTGACCAAAAGGACAGCTGCCCTGCACACCGTCAAAACCGCTCGGAAGATACTTCTGTATCGAGCTTGGTCCAAAAAAACCAAAAGCCTTAGCTTTAGTTGTAGCACAAAGATGTAGCGGCAAAGAATCCATAGCAAGCACCCTTTTAGATTTATCCATCACATTTTGCAGCTGTGCCAGCGTTAACTTTGGCAAGATCTGACCAAAGCGCTCTAGCTTTTTGACAAAAGCGTATTCCTCATTAGACCCCCATACAAAAAAGATTTTGCCCTCAATCTTCTCCAAAATGGGAATCCATTGCTCTTCTGTAAGGCGCTTTGATGGCCAAGCAGCACCTGGGCATACCAACGTTCCGCCACCAAAGGAGCCAATCTTTTCCTGATCTTCTTGTGATAGTGGAAAAAGAAAGGGCTCTACTTGAGGCGCGGTAAAATCTCCAAAATAGCTCTGTACAGGGAAGAGGTAGTCATCGCGAATCGACTGTTTGGGGGGGAGGACAAACTTCACATTGGTGGTCAGACCAGAAGGCCACTCTGATAGATCCTTCCAACCAAAGCCCACCTTCGCTTTCGCATCGGCAAAGAGGGTTAAAAGGGCTGACTTGCAATTTCCCTGCAAATCAAAGAGTAGATCATAGGCGCATTTTCTAAGTTCCGGAGCAAAGGGAATTTTGAAATGACGCTTGGTTGTGAGCACTCGATCAACCTGAGGGTGGGCGGCAACTAGTGAGGAAAATTTTTCCTCGACAAGCCAGTCGATCTGCCCATAGGGAGATTTCTGCCGTAGATAGGAGACAACAGGGAAGGTTTGTAGGATGTCTCCTAGTGAAGAAGTTTTCACTATTAAGAATTTCATCAGCAAGGTAGAATATTCTATTGCGATGAGATGGTCAATTGAGAAAAATCAGAAACTGCTTCCCTTTTTAAAAGAAAGGGTTGAGATGCCAACACGCAGCATCCGCTGGCTTGTTGAGCATAACCGCTGCCGCGTCAATGGACGTGTGGAGCGCTTTTGCTCAACCAGATTGATCCGTGGTGATCGTGTTCAACTCTTTATGGATGATGCCAAGGGCAAGCTTGAGACTCTTTTTGAGGATGACTATTTGGTGATCTATAACAAGCCAGCTGGAATGGCCTCTGAAAAGCTGCCTCACCTTCTGGTGCACCGCTTGGATCGCGACACGACAGGTTTGATCATCTGCGCCAAAACAATCGCCTCACAAAATGCGCTCGAAGATCTTTTTCGCGATCGCAAGGTAGAAAAAGAGTACACAGCCGTAGTTTCCCCTGCTCCGAAAGAGGAGTGTGGTGTGATCAAGATGAAGATGGCGATTCACAAAAGGCGTGAAGGCGCTGTTTTATGGTGCAAGGCAAAAGAGGGTTTGAGCTCCCAAACGCGCTATGAGGTGTTGAAGCGGGAGAAAAAGTGCGCTGTGATGAGGCTGATCCCCAAGACAGGCAGGACGCATCAGCTGCGTCTGCACATGAAGGAGCTTGGCTGCCCCATTGTGGGTGATGTCGATTATGGTAGCAAAGAGCAGGGCCGCGTCTTTGGCCAAAAACTACATGCATCGCGATTAAAGTTTTTGCATCCCTTTACGGGAGAACATATTGAGGTAAAGAATGTTAAATATTGATCTAAAGGGAAAGCGCGCCTTTGTAGCAGGCATTGGTGATGACAACGGTTTTGGCTGGGCGATTGCAAAAGCGCTTGCAGAGGCTGGTGCTACGATTGTGGTGGGTACCTGGACACCGATTTTGAAGATTTTCACTCAATCGTTGGAAAATGGCAGATTTGATGAGTCACGCAAGCTTTCTGATGGATCTTTGATGCAGTTTGAGAAGGTCTACGCTCTTGATGCGATGTATGACACACCTGAAGATGTGCCTGAAGAGGTGAAAGAGAACAAGCGTTACAAGAATGCTGGCGGCTACACCATCTCTGAGGTGGCTGAGGCGGTCAAGAGCGACTTTGGCTCAATTGACTTCTTAGTGCACAGTCTTGCCAATGGACCTGAGATCAAAAACAGCTTGCTTGAGGTTTCACGCAAGGGCTATTTGGCGGCGATCAGCGCCTCCTCTTATTCATTTGTGAGTCTGCTTCAGCACTTTGGCCCTTTGATGAGTGAGGGTAGTTCGACTATTTCATTGACCTACCTGGCATCTGAGCGTGCAGTTCCTGGCTATGGTGGTGGTATGAGCTCTGCCAAGGCGGCGCTTGAGAGTGATACGCGCATGTTGGCTTTTGAGGCAGGACGCAAGTGGGGCGTGCGTGTGAACACCATTTCAGCGGGAGCTTGGGGCAGTCGTGCTGCGAAGGCGATTGGTTTTATTGAGCGCATGATTGACTACGCTGAAGAGGGAGCGCCTCTTCCCCGTCCAATCAAACCTCCCGAGGTTGGCAATACGGCAGCATTCTTATTGAGCGATCTTGCCAGTGCGATCACAGGTGTCACTCTCTATGTGGACAACGGCATGCACGCCATGGGTGTTGGACCTGAAATCTTACGGTGATACTGATTAACTACCGTTTGGCAGATTTCGTCAGAATTTTTGATTCGGCTAAATTCGGAGACGAGTTCTAACCACTTGCTGGTTAGACGAGTCGAGAATGACACCGAATCGAAAATTGTGGTGAAAGATGCCGGACGGGAGTTATTCAGTGACTCCTTATGCACGGAATCCTGAAGCGATATCGATATTTTGCCCAGTGATGGCATCGCTTGTGAAGAGGAAGGCGACAAGGCGCGCCACCTCTTCCAAATCTACAGGCTTCTGATCACTACTGCAGACGCTATTCTCCATAACACCCGGCGACACCATATTCACCTTCACCTGGGACTGCACTTTGGCAAGACTCTGCGTGTAGTTCCAAAGCGCCGCCTTACTCAATGCATAGGAAGTGCAACTAACAGTTGGACGCAAAATGCCCGCTGTTCCAATATTGACAATGTGGCCACGCATTTTGGAAATTGCTGGCAAAAGCTTCTGACAAAGGAGCATGGGTATCTCCACATTGATGCGCATCAGCTCTAAGCTGCTCGTTTGAGGCGTATCCTCTAAGTAGTTACCCACATTGTTGACAAGGCCAGTTGTTTCTGGGAAACGCTCAAGATAGCGTTGAACCAGCTTCTCATCCAAAACTCCTTGAATTGTTTGAGCCTCTGGGCAGAGTTTGAGCAGTTCACCTGGATCACTCCGATTGTGATGGATCACAATCTGATGGCCTGCATTGTAGAGCTCAAGGGCAATCGCGCGACCCAATCCTTTGGCCGCTCCGGTGATCAAAATCATGCCTCTTGCTCAAGCTCCACAGCAATGTAATCAGCAAGAGCAAGCGCCTTTTTCTTCACCCGGATCTTACACCAATCCAAAGGAAACTGCGCAAATAAAACCTGCAGCGCCTCATTGGCATAGGTTTCAACCAAATTGAAGTGCTCCGCTTTGGCTACATCTTGCAACACCTGTGCCAGCTGCCTGTAATCAATCGCATCCTCAATCGAATCGCTCTGTACACACTCAGACAAGTCAGCTTGGCAGGTGAGATCGACAAGAAGCTCCTGCAGCTGATGCCTCTCATGTTCCAAAATACCAACCGTACACTGCACGCGCAAATTACGAATTTTTAGATATCCATCCATCTATCGCCTCTATAATTCCCAATTCCTCAGGCGGCTTCGCCACCACATCTGCAATCTTCAGAAGATCGGCAGGCGCCCCTGACACCACCACTTTATAATCACTCTCTAATAGCATCGCCAGATCATTGTAGTCATCTCCAGCAGCCAAAACAGGCAGTTTCTGCCCCAAATAGTCATGAAACTGCGCTAGCGCCCTGCCCTTCGAAGCCTCAGAGCTGTTGACATGCGCCAAAAAACTGCCTGGCTTAAAGGCGTCATTGATCACAATGGTGTTCAATCCAAGTTCACCATGCAGCTGATCAGCTATCTGATGCGCCACCTCCTTGCCAGCAAAATATTTAGCCACAGCGCAGCTCTCAATTTTGAGATCGGCAAAACTTGTCACCGCCCTCCACTCATTTTTGGAGATCGTCTGCCTATAGCGGATATACTCCATGTCCTCCTCACTAAAATCAGCTCGCTTATAGTAGCAAAGATCGAGATGCTCATGGCCCATCTCCAAAAGTAGCGGCCTCTCAATTGCAGCAAAGAGCTCCTCCAATTTGGGCACCATCTGACCCGATACGTAGTGGCGAAAGAGCTGCTTTTGCTCTGGCATCTTGTAGAGTGCTGCCCCATTTTGAACCCCCACATAGAAGCTACCACGCAGATGCTCAAAGATCGGATGGGCAAAAGCAAAGGTGCGTCCAGTAATAAAGACTAAGTGGTACCCCTTTTCAATCAAAGAGTTGAGATATAAGACAACCTCTGGATGGAGCGTGTCATGCGATTTTGTGATTGTTCCATCGATATCAAGTGCGATTATTCCATTCATCTTCTATATTCCGCTATAAAGGGATCATATGTTTTTGCAGCTGCTAGCCCAGGAGCCCTCACTATTAGAGCTCGCTACCGACTTTTCCGAACAAAAAAGCTACAACTACTGGGGTGAGTTTGTCAACATGATCATCACATTGATGATTATTGTGGCCCTAATCTTCATCAGCGTGATAGTTCTCAAAAAGGTGATGCAAAACCGCATGCACCAGGTCAACCGCGGAGCGCATATCAAAATTTTGGAGCGCCGCTCGATCAACCAGAAGAGTTCCCTCTATTTAGTCGATATTGCTGGAAAAAGGGTGATGATTGGCGAATCACCAGCAGGACTCAACCTCATTACTGAGCTGCCCGATCTAGAAATTGAGGAAGAGGAGGAGCCCGTTGCAGTCACCTCCAAACTGAGGAGTTTGATCAGGCGAAATGGTTGAGCAGCTACCGATTATCGGAACTACGCTTCTAATTGCCATTATCCCCTTCATGGTGGTCATGATGACCTCCTTTACCCGTATTTCGATCGTGCTCACCTTCTTAAGGCAGGCGTTGGCCACATCTGTCCCCTCAGCTCAGATCATCATCGGCCTCTCCTTGATTCTTACAGTCTACATCATGCAGCCGGTGATCAGCACCATCCATAAGGAGGCTGTCACCCCCTATTTGAGTGAGGGAGTGAGTGAGAAGAGTGTCAAAAATTTTGTTGATAAAGCGTGGCCTCCCCTGAGGAACTTTATGCTCTACCACACAAGAGAGAAGGATCTGCAGCTCTTCTTGGAGATGGGCGATGTGGAGCTCCCCCAGGAGGTCTCAGAGAGCAGCTTCCCCTGGTACTGCGTCATCCCCTCCTTTGTCCTCTCGGAGCTTAGAGTCGCCTTTATGCTGGGATTTCTGCTCTTTTTGCCCTTTTTGATCATCGATATGGTGGTCACCTCCCTCCTAATGTCTATGGGGATGGTGCTGCTGCCCCCTGTGATGATCTCCTTTCCATTCAAAATATTACTATTTGTTGTAGTGGATGGCTGGCGGCTAGTGATTCAGCAAGTTGTACATGGATATTTTTAAAGTTTTAATTAATAACTAATTCATGTTACAATATTTACATGTCGGAATCACCAATACATGCAAACTACTTTGCTGCCCCAGCGCCTCACGCTGCTCCAGTGGAAACTGAGGCTAATGGCGGACTGCGTTATTCGAAGATTATCAAGCCAAATGACCACTGGACTGTCCAAGACAAACTCTTTTTAGGCACAGCTCTCACTGTTGCCGCTCTTCTTGCCTCAGGAGGCATTCTCTCTATTTTAGGCCACTTGGGCCATAATGTGGGACCTTTTAGACTGCTGAATGCCCATATAGGGATGGTTCCAAGCTCACTGGCCGCTTTCGGCGGAGGTACTCTTTTAGTCTCAGCTATTGCACTCGCTTCAGCAAAGGCAATCCGTGACCATCGAGAGACCAATAAGATCATTGAGGCATTTTCTGAGAGAACTCAGCCGGACGAGTTTGAACGGCCAAATATTGTATCTGTCGTTGGTAATGCCAACAACGGTGATCGAGTCATGAGCCGCAGCCGTATCCGCCAATACCATATGATTTTTACCAATGGTAACGTCTATCTCTTTGCGACAAAAGAGGGTGCTGACAAGCTACAAAAACTATTGGTGTCTAAAGCAGATATGGTCGTCCACAGCGACCAAAATCTTCAACTTTCACAACCTCGGATAGATGCGCGTCGTCGACCAGAAGATATCATGAGGAAAAAATTGGGGACGTATGGATATAAGGTTACCTGGAGACAGTCTCAAGTTGCAGGAGGATATGACGTCAATTTCTCCTGCTGCGGCAGACAGCTTTTCAGAATTCCACTGCCTCCACTCAATATTCCATATCGAGATGTAAGAGGAATCAATAAGGAAATAGAGATTCAAGCGCGTGTGCCTAAGGCGGATGTTCGAGTGGTAGCAAGTGCGACTCTTCTAGCTCTTTCGATTACAGCGATTGTTGTGCCTATTTTTATTCAGTTCCGTATGAATCAGATGGTGCAAATGGCGGGAATTGGCAGCTCATCCATCTTACTCTACGGCATCGCTTCTGGAAAGCTTTTGGAACGAAAAAGCTCAGAATTTGTGACTAAGGGTCATGATAAGTATTATCGCCGCGTATCGAATGGAGTTCGCTACGGCCTAGCAAGAAATGCTCTATCCGCTCTGATGATCGGCGGACTTTTTGCACTCTGCTCATGGCAGCTACAGCGCTATAACATCTCACCTCTGTATGTAGCAGCCCCACTGCTTACCGGATCGGTTGCCATTTTGGCCTATAGCCACTTTAAAGGAAAACAGGAGGCCAAGCGCTGGCGTGATGGTGAGGCGATCGATCTTAAGAGAAATCTCTACTGGCATGGAGCTCAGTACAATACGGGCTATCCCAGAAAACTAGAAGCTAATCTTTATCTTGCTATCGGGCAAAAGATAGGGCCTATATTCAATCGGAAGCCTGAGAATAGACGCTATGTATTTAGCTCTCACCTCTTAGATCAAAACAAGCGACTGGTAATCGATTTAGCAAATATCGACAATATTGAAGAGTTTGAAGGAGCTCGTAAGCACTTTAATATGAGCAGCACACTACTCCCTCTGCTTGCACTTGTTTTGATTGTTTCTCTTGTTGGAACGCGCATCTTCTTATCGCGCATCCCACCTCTTCGTATTGTCTAACGTTGACCTTGGAATGATTTTATTGTAGATATGGAAGCATGTCTCCTGAGCAAATTTCCAAGATCATCAGCCAAACTCTCTATACCGCTCTTGAGATTGCTACCCCCTTCTTGCTGCTCGCCCTGGTCATCGGCCTTGTCATCTCCATTCTTCAAGCTGCCTGCCATGTACAGGAGATGACGCTCAGCTTTGTCCCCAAGATGCTCATTGTGGGACTCTCAATTGCCATCTTCTTCCCTTGGATCATGAAAATAATGACTAAGTTTGTCAACAACCTCTGGATCCACCAGTGGGATAAAGTAACCCATTTTGTCCACTATGTCCTCCAGTAGCCTACTCATCTTTGCCCGCCTTCTTGGCTTCTTTCTTCTTTCACCGCTCTTTGCCAAGAGAAATATCCCCTCCTCTGTACGCTTTGGTCTTGCTGCTGTCTGTTCCCTTCTACTAGCGCCACCACTAACCCTCAAACTGCAATTCGACATTGATAGTCCTCTTTTTTGGATCACCTTTGGCAAAGAGCTGATCTTAGGTTACGCTCTGGGCTTTCTCTTCTCTCTGCTTTTCGAAGCGGCAGCTCTGACTGGGCAGATCATTGGAACGATGGGCGGCTTCTCGATCACAGAGCTCTTTGGCGCCGGTATGCACAACTCCATCTTCGCCAAATTCTTCTCTCTCACCCTCTTCACGCTCTTTTTAGCTACAGATCTACATCACATACTACTGCGCTTTTTGTATGAGAGCTTCGATACAATTGCCATCTTGCCTAATGGTCTTCATCTAGCAACAAGCTCCAGCGCCATTTTTTGGAACGCCTTTTCCTACGCCTTTGTCCCCTTTTTGGCCCTCTCTCTCTTGTTAGTTTGCTTCGCAATCATTGCCAGATCTGTTCCAGATTTACAGATCTTTTGGGTCGGCTTTCCCCTACAACTGCTAATTGCCATTCTAACTATTACTATTGCTCTCTCCTCATTTGGAGAGATTTTGCAAAAAGCTTTTTTTGAATTCCTTACACTTGCAAAAAGGCTATTTTTTCCTTTGTGAATATTGCCTTATTCAGTATGGTTCGCAACATGAGATATACTTTTTTACTACTAATCGCGCTGTCCAGTTGCTTGTACAAATTTCCCTCTGACGAAAATTTGTGCACGGTGCCTAACACCAATAATCCGCAGCTGACCCGCGAAAAACCGACATCTTGGATTATGGAATAGGACATATATGCTAGTATTGACTCGCAAGAGAGAACAGAAGATTCGAATTGGTGATGATGTAGTCATCACGGTATTGAAGGTACAAGGAGATCAAGTTTCGATAGGCATTGAGGCCCCCAAATCATTACCAATTGTGCGCGAAGAACTTTTAGAGCGTGCTGAAGAATTGGTAGATGTTTCATAGATGAAAAGACCAATCTATTATGACACCGAAACAACCGGTGTGAAGGCGGACAAGGATCGCATTATTGAGATCGCTGCCTATGATCCAGTACAAGAGCGCAAATTTGAGCGCTTTGTCAATCCCGGAATCCCCATTCCTGAGGAGGCATCGCGTGTACATGGTATCACCGATGAGATGGTGCAAGATGCTCCTTCTTATAAAGATATTGGTCAGGAGTTTGCTGATTTTTGTGCTGGTGAGACAGTATTGATTGCGCATAACAACGACAATTTTGACCGCCACTTTTTGAAGTTTGAGGCGTTGCGGCATGATTTGCCGGAGCCTGACTTTGAGATGGTTGATTCTTTGAAGTGGGCGCGCAAATACCGCTCTGATCTCCCAAAGCATTCGCTACAATATTTGCGGCAGGTTTACGGTGTGGAGGAGAATAATGCGCACCGTGCGATGGATGATGTGATTGTCTTGTGGAAAGTCTTTAGTTACATGATTGATGATCTTTCGATGGAGACAGTGTTGGAGTTGATGACGGAAGATGGATCAACCATGCCTTTTGGCAAACATGCTGGAAAACCGCTTTCAGAGGTGCCTAAGAACTACATTTCTTGGTTGAGTAAAGAGGGCGCATTGGACAAACCTGAGAATAGTACATTGAAGGCCGAGTTTGAGAAACTTGGTGTTTTATGATCGAGCTGGCCATCAGCCCCTGCCCCAATGACACCTTTCTTTTTGCGCCATGGGCTCTTGGACTTGTAGCTGAGCCTCCCAAGATTCACTTTGCTGATATCCAGCAGCTCAATGAGTGGGCGTTACAAGGGCGTTACCCTTTGATCAAAGTTTCAATTGCTACCTATGCCAAGCTCGATGCAGAGCTTCTACCGGTTGGCGCCGCTGTTGGTGAGGGTGTTGGCCCCAAATTAATTGCTTCTAAGAAATATTGTTTGGATGATCTACCACAATTACGTGTGGCGATCCCTGGCAGGGAGACAACGGCGCATCTTTTGCTGCAAAGATTGGGTCTTGTGCCCAAATCAAAGCGATTTTGCCTCTTTACAGAGGTGGCGAACCTGATTCGTTCAGGTGAGGTAGATGCTGGTTTGATCATTCATGAATCACGTTTTACTTTTGAGGATGAGGGGTTTATTGAGATTTCTGATCTGGGCGATCTTTGGGATGGCCCGCTGCCACTGGGAGGGCTTGTGATGCAAAAGGGGCATCCCCTTCAAAAGGAGGTGGTGCAAATTTTGCAGCGCTCATTTGACTATGCAGAGAAAAATTTAGACGAGATTATGCCCTATATTTTGAAGCATGCGCAATATCCAGATGTTGCGCAGGAGCATATTGAGTGCTATGTTACAGATCAAACGCGGCAGCTGAGCCCCGCCGCTCTTACAGCAATTGAGAGGTTAACCAATGAAAAGACTGTTAGCTTGTGCAGTCTACCATGAAGTAGAAGAAACAATTCATCGCTTTGATGCCAAGAAAATTGGTGACAATCTCTTTACTTACTCTGGCGGTGCAATTGTCGTGACTGGCATGGGCGTCCACAATGCGCAAGCTGCTGTTTCGGAGCATCTGGGCGGCTATGATGAGGTGTGGAATTTTGGTCTAGCTGGGGGTTTAGATGGGAGTTTACCTTGGTGTGAGGTGGTTGAAATTGGTAAGGTTGTCAAGTATGTACCTATTGAAGATTTAGATGAGCACTCTAAGAAGATCATGGATGAGCATCTTCAGCCGATCGAGCTTAGCGGCAAAGAGACCTTAATGACCTCAGACTTCCCTATTCATAGCAAAAGGCATCGCCAAGAGGGCTGTCATTTGGTGGATATGGAGGGCTATGGTGTTGCCTTTGCTGCCAAACATCTCAACCGCCCCTGCCGTATGTGGAAGATCGTCTCCGACTTTTGCAGCGAAGATGGTGTGGCGATGATTCACAATAATAAGAAGAAATACTCAACCCTACTAGCGGATTTAATAGAAAATGAAAGCAATTGTCATACATGATTTTACAGGAATTGATGCTGTAAAACTGACCGATATCCCCACTCCTAAGCCGCAAGGCTCGGAGGTGCAAATTCAGATCAAAGCGGCGGGAGTCAATCCTGTTGACTGGAAGATTGCTGACGGCCTTTTCCGGCAGAGAATGGACTATGAACTTCCGGTCACTTTGGGCTGGGACTGCTCTGGGGTGATTAGTGATCCCGGTTCGAGCAACTTTAAGAAGGGTGATGAGGTCTATGCCTACTGCCTAAAAGATCGTGTGCATGATGGAACTTACGCTGAATACATCTGCATAGAGTCTGATAAAGTTTCTAAGAAGCCCTCTAATCTCTCATTTGAGCAGGCGGCGACGATTCCATTGGCCTCTTTGACAGCGTGGCAATCGCTTGTGGATGCGGCAAAGATTCAGTCTGGGCAAAAGCTTTTGATTCATGGTGGTGCTGGTGGAGTTGGAGGTTTTGCGATTCAGATTGCGAAGCATTTTGGCTGTTACGTGGTGACAACGGCGAGCAAGAAGAATCACGCATACTGTGAGCTATTGGGAGCGGATGAAATTATTGACTATACGGAACAGAGTGTGAAGGAGTACATCTTGAGTCATCATCCGGACAAGATGGATATGGTATATAACACGTTGGGTGAGAGTGAGCAGCTCAATTCTGTTTTGATGACGAAGGAGGGTGGCTGCGTTGTTGCGATTGCAGCGGGTGTGAATGAGGAGCAGGCTGCACGTCACAAGGTGCGAGCTGTTCATGTCTTTGTGCAACCTAATCGTGAGCAGTTGGAGAAGATTTCAGGATTGATCGAGGATGGTGAGATAGCAGCGCCAACGATTTTTGAGAGTTTTCCCCTAGAGAAGGCTGAGGAGGCGTTGATGCTCTCTCGCAAGCGCCACGTCCAAGGCAAACTGGTCCTAACTCTTTAAATCCCAATTTTTGGCAAAATTTTGGGAATGCTAATCCCAATTTTTGCCCTAAAATTGGGATTTTGCTATAATGGGGTCTATGTTAGCTAGGTACTTTGATAATCTAGAATCCTACCTTAGGCCTGGTCATGTTTTGATCATTTTTGGCCCGAGGCAGGTAGGCAAGACCACACTTTTAGAGGCTTTTCTAAAGCGCTACTCTAAGAGATACAAGCTTGATTCAGGTGACAATATTCGTACCCAAAACCTTCTTGGCTCCCAAGATTTTGATCAAATTTTGGGCTATGCTGAGGGGTATGATTTAATTGCTTTGGATGAGGCGCAGCAAATCCCAAATATTGGGATGGCACTCAAGATATTGGTAGACCAGCGTCCGGACCTAACAGTGATTGCTACTGGCTCTTCATCATTTGATCTTGCTCAATCTGTAGGAGAACCTCTGACAGGTCGAAAGAAAACTTTGACACTCTATCCTCTGGCACAAATAGAGCTTCTGAATTCCTATAATCAGCTAGAGTTGAAGGAGAGGCTTGAAGATTTTTTACTCTTTGGTGGCTATCCCGATATTTATCTTGCTCCAACAAAGCAAGAGAAGATTTCGCGATTGACAGAGCTGGTTGATTCCTATCTGCTCAAGGATATCCTTTCGCTTGAGAAAATCAAAAGTTCAAAGGTTTTATTACAGCTTGTTCAGTTACTTGCCTTTCAGGTTGGTCAACTTGTGTCTCACAATGAATTAGCAACGAAGCTACGATTGGATGTTAAGACGGTAGCGCGTTATTTAGACCTTCTAGAAAAGGCCTTTGTGATTTGTCGACTGAGCGGATATAGCAATAACTTGCGAAATGAGATCACAAAGAAGAGCAAGTATTACTTTGTAGATCTAGGCATTCGCAACGCTGTGATTGCATCTTTCAATCCTCTCAATTTAAGAGATGATGTGGGACAGCTTTGGGAAAACTTTCTCTTTATTGAGCGATTGAAAAAGCAGACCTATTCTCAGTTTTATGGCAGCTTCTATTTCTGGAGAACCTATAATGGCGAGGAGGTTGACTTTGTAGAAGAAATAGAGTCTCAGCTATTTGGCTATGAATCTAAGTGGTCGACCAAGAAAAAAGTGAAACGCCCACGGTCTTGGTATGAAACAGCTTCGTTTGAAGTGATTACTCCGCAGAACTATTTGACCTTTATCCTATAGGGGATACTGAACAACTCGGTTATTGGAGATTCTGCCAAGATTTGCGACGCTGGGAAATTCGGAGTCTGACTTACCCTCTCCTATTCGGTGCTCTTTGATACTGTATCCTGGCTTGCAGCTAGCACTTCTTTTTCGGCATGTTCTTTGGCGCGCCGCTGCTCGGTGGCATACATCATCTCCCACATGCGGCGGAAGTTGGGGCAGATCTCAAGCAGCGTCTTCTTATTACCCTCAGCAACCTTTCTCCCCTCTTCAAGGTAGATAATCTTATCAGCATGCTCAATGGTAGAGAGTCTATGTGCAATGATGATCTGCGTTAGCTTGCCGCGCAAACTCTGTACTGCCATCTTCACCTTATGCTCACTCACATTGTCCAATGAAGAGGTTGCCTCATCCATAATAAGAAGCGGCGCCTTCTTCACAAGCGCTCTTGCAACCGCCATCCGCTGCTTCTGTCCACCAGAAAGATTTTTGCCCATCTCCTCTAGTACATAGTTGTAACCACCAGGCATCTTCTCAATAAATTCAGCGGCGTGAGCCCTTTCGGCTGCCTCTTTTACCTCTTGATCTGAAAAGTCGCGCCCAAAACCGATGTTCGCCTTGATCGTATCCAAGAAGAGGAAGGGAGCTTGCGATACATAGGCCATCCCCTCACGCAGCGATTTTTGCGTATACTTTGTCACTGGCGTGCCATCAATGCAGATCTCACCCTCCTGCACATCATAGAGTCGAGGAATCAGCTGCACAATCGTCGATTTTCCCGCGCCAGTTGGCCCCACAATCGCCACAACCTCACCCTTCTTCACCGAAAAACTTAAGTCGCGCAAAACCCACTCATCCTGGTAGCGGAAAGAGACATTCTTGAACTCCAAAGAGTCCTCAAAGCTAGTCATTTCAATCGCATCGGGAGCATCGACGATCGATGGTTTGCGATCCAAAATCTCATACATTCTCTCAGCAGCCGCAATTCCGCGCTGAATATTATTGTTCTCCTCAGCGAACTTCTTGATCGGCTCATAGAAAATGTAGAGCAGACCACAAAAAACTAATAGCTCACCCGGGGCTAACTGAAAGACATAGAGCCCCACCAAGATCGTCATCGCAAAAAGAATCGAGGAGATGGTGTGCAAAATAGGACGCGTTACTGTGCTATAGCGCGCTGATTTCTCATCTAGGCGCGATCCAAGGTTATTCATATCACGATATTTGCGAATCGAAAGATCTTCCATTGCAAAAATCTTGATCGTCATGATCCCAGCAAGCGCCTCAAACATCACAGAACCCGCCTTCTCCTGAAAACGCTGTACTCTCTTGGCTAGCCTCTTAATCCGCCTTGCCAAGAAGACAATAGGCACAATCACCGCCGGAAAACCTACAAAGATACAAAGTGAGAGCTTCCATGAGATCAAAATACATGCAGTCAGTGTAGAGAGCAAAGCAAAGGGCGTTTGGATGCAGTTGATTAATAGGGAGTTGATTGCGTTGGCAATTGCTCCAGCATCCCCCCCCATTCGCGCTCCAAGCTCACCGAGATTAAACTCATGGTAAAAACTCATCGGCATCGTCTGCACATGCTCAAAATATTGCTGCCGCATATCACGACTCACTCGAATCGAGACCACCTGTGTGAAATAGCGCGAACAGAAAAGCGCTATAGCTTTAAAAACTGCAATGCAGACAATCACCATCGCCAATTTACGCAGATCTGTCGCCACATTAAAATGCCTATCCAAAAAGGCATTGATCCGCTGAACCAGCCCCACATTGCCATTGGCTGCAATATAGGCGTTGGCCTGATCAATTGTGATCTCATCACCCGATGAAATAGCGCCCCACCTTGCTGCCACATCCCCTTTAGAGACCACCTTGGTAGTCTCTAGCTTCTCATCTGTCTCCTTACCAAAAAGCGTGAAGAAGTCTGGACCTGACTTTGCAATGACACCGAGTGCAAACATCTCACACTGTGAAGCTATAGTGATAGCAAACATCGAAAAAAGTGTGACTAGAAGGAGAAGGTAGTGCCTGCGATTAAGAAGTGCTGCCCTTAGAAGGAGTTTCATCGACCGTGTAGCGTCCCATGTTGCGGAATTTCTGGTAGCGTCTTTCGAGCAGAAGCTCTGGGTCGAAATCTTTCAATATTTCCCAAGTCTCTAACACAAAGCGTTTCACACAATCGTATGTTGCAGCGACATCGTGATGAGCACCACCTTGGGGCTCCGCGATGATCGTATCAATCACATCAAGATCGAGCAGATCCTCTGCCTGCATCTTGAGTGTAGAGGCAGCCTCTACCTTCTTACCTGGGTCCTTCCAAAGAATTGAGGCGCAGCTTTCGGGTGAGATGACGGAGTAGTAGGCGTGCTCTAGCATGCCTATCATATCTCCCACTCCCATGCCTAATGCGCCGCCTGAGCAGCCCTCTCCGATCACCACCACAATTACGGGAGTGGCAAGAGCGGAAAGCTCACGCAGATTGGTGGCAATCGCCCATCCCTGCCCTCTCTCTTCGGCTGTCAGCCCTGGGAATGCTCCTGGGGTATCGAGTAAGAAGAGTACCGGCAGATGGAACTTCTCAGCCACCTTGGCAAATCGAAGAGCCTTACGGTAGCCTTCGGGGTGGATCATACCAAAGTTGCGCTTCAAACGGCTCTCCGTATCACACCCCTTCTCCTGACCCACAACCATAAATTTTTGCCTACCAATCGTCGCAAAACCACCCACCACAGCTGGATCATCGCGAAATTCACGATCACCAGCAAGCTCGACAAAATCGTCACAAATATTTTTGATAAAATCGATGCTGCGGGGGCGCTCAGGATGGCGGCAGATCTCAACACGCTGCCATGGGGTGAGCGATCCATAAATCTTTTTCTTTAGATCAGCCAGTTTTTTCTCCAGATCACTCAACTCTTTTGTTGAAAAGAGGGAGTTTTCTTCAGCTTGATCACGGAAGTTCTGGATAGTCTTCTCGTAATCAGCAATTGGCTTCTCGTGTGGTAAGATCTCCATAGGCACAATATTATACTGGATCCATATTAAAAATGCAATTGAAGTGGCAGATCGCTTTTCAAATATTTCTCAATAAGATATCCCGGATGCATGAGAACACTTTTTTTGATCCTTTTGAGTGTGCCAGCTTTTGCCTGCACAGACTTTTTACTAAAATCCAGCGATAATAACAGGGTCGTTGGAAGATCGATGGAGTTTGGCGTTGACCTACACTCCGAAATCATTGTACGGCCAGCTGGCCAGATGGTGCAGAGCCGCGTCTTTGACAACCAAGATGGGATGAAGTGGCAGGTCAAGTATGCCTACTTCGGGCTCAGCGCACTGGGGCTAGATTGGCTCGTTGATGGGCAAAATGAGGCGGGTCTCTCCATCGGAGGTCTCTGGTTTCCCGGCGCTGACTACCCGAAAGTCGATCAAAGTCACCTCTCAAATGTCATTCCGCTAGAGGATTTGGGCGACTACCTGCTTGCCACTTGCGCGACAACTGCTGATGTGAAAAAGGCTCTGGATGGTGTGCAGGTGTGGGCGCATGAGATTGAGGCGCTTGGACAGGTGCCTCCTTTGCACCTCTCAGTACATGATCGATTGGGAAAGAGCGTTGCTATTGAGTTTTTAGATGGCAAAGCTGAGGTGATCAGCAATCCTGTCGGCGTTCTGACCAATGCCCCCAAGCTGACTTGGCATCTCACCAACCTCAACAACTACATCAATCTCTCCGCCGTGCAAAAGGGTAGCGTCCGTTTCGATGGTATGGTTTTGACATCGATGGGTGAGGGTTTTGGTATGCTGGGGCTTCCTGGTGATTGGACTCCCCCATCGCGCTTTGTACGCATTGCCAACTTCAAAGATTTTGCTGAGGAGGCTCAAGATGCGAAGCAAAATGTCAATCTCGCCTTCCACCTACTCAATACCGTCGATATTCCCTATGGCGTGATCCGCTCTAAGGAGCAGGAGCATTTTGATTATACGCAGTGGGTGGTGGTCAAGGATTTGGTCAACAATGTGCTCTATGTGCGCACCTATGACAACTTAAACATTCTCTCCTACAATTTGAAGGATCTACTTGCAGACAAGAAGCTTAAACTTCCTCTCGTAGGGACCCAGGGATATGTGCATCACGGAAGTCCTTGACGATGTGAACAAAGCCCGGCCTTGAGACGACAAGCGCAAAGAGCTCTTCCATATCTTCGGTAAGCATACGGATGCAGCCGCGGCTCTCATACTGCCCCATGCACTCCCGTCTCTCTACAAGCTCATCGTCGATGCGTGCCCAAGGCACTCCGTGAATACCAACACCCTTGCCACTTCCAGTACACCCTGCAATCTCCTGATCAAAGGGAATCCAGCGAGTTCCAAAGACTGTGACCATCTCAACAGATTCACCGCGCACATCGCGGATCTGCCCCGGCTTATAGACGGCGATATCGCCACCAAGAGAGAAGATACCTGTCGGCGTCATGGTGCCTGATGAGTAGCGCGCATCTTTCTGACCACAGCAAACAGGGTAGCTCTTCAACAGCAACTTCTCATCTTTCTCTACATCATAGGCGTAGAGCCACAGCTTAGATAGTTTTAGATCTACAAGTAGGTGGAACTCTAAACGTGCATCCTCTTTGAGCACTTTAAACTTATTGCCATTGGCCACCCTTTCATTGAGGTAGTCACCATGCAGGCTATGCGAAATAAAGTGTTTCGATGTGCGATATTTAGAAGCGTAATCTCCCAAAAAGGCAAGTCTACCAGTGAGCCAACTGACACGGCTTTGGTAGGTGACTGTTTCAACAAAGTCGACGCCAGGTTCAAAGGGGCGGTAGATGGCGCTCATCAAATCGACCTCTTCAGGTAGATAGCTGGTGTCTTCATCTTCTGGCTCCTCCTCTTCGCAATTCTCGCAACCGCCAACGCTTGCGCCAGCTTCGACTGGACCTACGCCCACATCGACTGAGAGTAGTGATTTTTTTTGCGGTGTGCGCAGCACGAAAAAGCCGAGCAGAACCATGAGACAGGCAAAAATAATGATACGTCTACCGGACATGTTTGACCCCCTTTGGTTGTTTGAAGCAGAAGTGTGCTGAGCCCTTGAGAGCCGCCTTGTCATCACTGATCACAAAGATTGGCACCTCTTCTAGCAGTGGCCTGAAGCGCCCCTTATCGAAGAAGCCTTCCAAAAAATCTTCCTTTTTGAGGAATGGCATGATTTTTGGTGGAATACCTCCGCCCAAAAAGAGCCCTCCCATCGCCATATACTTTAACACTGTATTACTAGACTCCGATCCCAAAATCGAGACAAAGAGATTGAGCGTATCGACAGCAAGATCTGACTTGCCCGAAACCGCATACTCAGTGATCACCTTAGCGGGATCCTCCCCCTTGGTGAGTGCAAGAGGCTCTTGCCTTTTCAGCTCATCTTTGAAAAACTCATAGAGATGGACAAGACCTGGCCCTGAAAGAATGCGCTCATAAGAGGCGTGGCCAAAGCGGCGGATCAAGTAGCGCGCCAGATCGATTTGCACCTCATCGCGCGGTCCAAATTCACAATGTCCTCCCTCTGAAGCAAAGGGTAGATGCTGCTTGCCATCCCAATAAAGACCTGCCTCACCCAAGCCTGTTCCTGGTGAGACTACCGCTTGATTGCCGTGTGCACCCTTTTTTCCTGCATAGAGCTGTACAAGATTCTCATCGGGCAGAATTGACAGCGCATGCGCATTGGCCTCTAAATCATTGATCAAACAGACAGAACTGAGATTGAGCAGTTTGGATAGAGTTTCACCTTCGATAAGCCACGGCAGATTGGTCGCTCTACAGACATTTTCTTGAACTGGGCCAGCTATCGCAAAGCAGGCATTAGAAAGGCCGCTAAGGTCAACATCTTTTTGATACTCGGTGACGATGCTCCTCAAATCTGGATATTGTGCGCTGTGAAAAGTTTTGAGATGGTGCGGCTCGTAGGAGCCCTCCTCAAAAAGGGCTAGGTTGGTTTTTGTCCCACCAATGTCACCCGCTAAATAGACCAATCTTCCCCCTTTTCACAAATGCCTCAAAGTTGGCATGTGCAATAGCTCTTTGTCTCTCTTCATCAAGAGGAGCCAACAGCTTTTTGTAGCAGCTAGCCTCTCCATAGCCTGTATAGTAAAAAGGCAGTAGATGATGCAAGGCTGGAATCACATCTCCTTCAAAAAAGAAGTCCGCACCAAGACAGTGATGACCAGATCCTCCAAGGTGGGCGAGGTGCTCAAGATGGTCGACAAAGCCTCTAGGCGGCTTTTCTCCCACAAATTTGCGCACTAAGTTGAAGCCGATTACCCCGCCTCTTTTTATAATCTCACAGGCAAACTCATCTGGCAGATTGCGTGCCTGGTTCCACACTGCGCGCAAATTGCTGTGGCTAGCAATCGGAGTAATTTCAAGCCCCTTCTTGTCGATGAACTCAAAAATATCCGATGCCAAATAGTCAGAGGTGTGACTCAGGTCAATTGCCACCTTTTTTTGTGACAAAAACTCCAAAAAGAGCTCTCCATCCCGTTTCAAACCGGCGGAGCTTTCGTTGCCACCACCAAATCTATTCTCACTATTCCAAGTCAAACTGACATAGAAAACAGGAAAGAAGCGTTCAAAAAGGCGCTCAAGGGGTTCATCCTCTTCAAGTAGACCAGAGAGGTTTTCGATGGCGGGTGCAATGGCGATTTTGCCCTCACAAAAGGCGCCCTCAAAAGGCACAAAGGCGTCGTGTGTGAGCAGCTGCCTGTAGGCCTCAATCTGCCGCTTGGCAGATTGGACACTCCCCCTCTTGCTCTCTGTGTAGATGGCCATTGCTTGGAAGGCGACAGAACCTGCTTGAAGCTGTGGAAGGCTGCAACGCGCTTTGCTGTCCATCAAATCGCCGCCCCCGCCCAAAAAGGCGAGCAGATCGCAGTGCAGATCAGCTACTCTCATCAGCCCTGCTGCTTCTTCTTAAAGTGACCGATCCTTCCACCCTCAAGCACATAGTGCAACTCTCTTTTGGTCAAATCATGCTTCACTTTGAAGGTGTAGTCGCGTGTTTTGTTGACTACAGTCACCTCAAAGCCATCATGCAGCTCCTTGCGCAAATTGGGAAAAGCGAGCTCATCGCCCTGTGACACCTTGCGAAAATCGCGCTCATCAGCAAAGAGAAGTGGCACTACGCCAAAGTTAGGTAGATTGGCGCGATGGATGCGCGCAAACTCCTTCACAAGCACAACACGCACACCCAAATATCTAGGAGCAATCGCAGCATGCTCTCGACTCGATCCCTGGCCGTAGTTGTGGCCACCCACAACAAAGTGGCCACTCTCTTGCCACGGTTTGACACGCTCATGATACTTCTCATCAATCTGTGCAAAGACAAACTCGCTGATCGCTGGGATATTGCTCCTAAAGGGCAATACTTTAGCACCAGCTGGCATGATTTCATCTGTCGAAATATTATCACCCATCTTCAAAGAGATGGGGCCTTCAAGACTGTCAGGCAATGTGTGAAAGTGAGGGAGAGGCTTGATATTTTTGCCCTTCTCCAACTTCTCAGCGCGCCCATCTTCAAGCGGTGGCACTACAGCAAGCTGATCAATCACAAGCTCATCTGGCTCCTGCAATTTGGGATACTCCATTCCAAGATCGCGCGGATCGGTGATCTCACCCGTCAAAGCAGCGGCAGCTGCAGTTTCTGGACTACAGAGGTAGACAGCATCCTCTTTCGTCCCCGATCTTCCAGGAAAGTTGCGCGGAACAGTGCGCAAACTTGCCTTGCCAATTGCTGGCGCCTGACCCATACCGATGCAACCATTACAGCCAGATTGGTGAACACGCGCTCCCGCTTGTACTAAATTTTCAATATGGCCATTACGAGCGAGGTTGAGTAGAATCTGACGCGAAGGCGGATTGATATCAAAAGAGACGTGGTCCATCGCCTGCTTACCCTTCATAATCTCAGCGACGATCGCTGTATCTCTATATCCTGGGTTGGCAGAGCTACCAATCATCGCCTGGTAAACCTTTTCTCCCTTCACTTCAGAGACAGGTACCACCTTGCCAGGACTGCTCGGCAGAGCGATCAAAGGCACCAATTCATTAAGATTGATCTCTTCATGTAGATCGTAGTCACAGCCCTCATCAGAAAGAAGCTCCTGCCACTGATCTTCCCGTCTTTGAGAACGCAAGAAGCGTTTTACCTCGCCATCTGAGGGGAAGACGGTGGCAGTAGCACCAAGTTCAGCACCCATATTGGCGATGACGTGGCGATCCATGGCGCTCAAACAGTCAAGCCCAGGGCCATAATACTCAATGATGCGATTGACACCACCCGAAACATCATGGCGGCGCAGCATCTCCAAAATAACATCCTTGGCGCTGACCCAGTCAGGCAGAGAGCCGACTAACTTGACACCCCAAATCTTGGGCATCTTGACGTGGAAGGGTTCACCTGCAATTGCAAGAGCAACCTCTAAACCTCCAGCTCCCATGGCGAGCATACCGAGTGAGCCAGCAGCACAAGTGTGGCTGTCTGAACCAAGCAGTGTCTTACCAGGAATTCCAAAACGCTCCATATGAACGGGGTGGCTAACACCTCCACCGGCGCGGCTATACCAAAGGCCAAATTTACGGCAGGCGCTGCGCAAAAAGAGGTGGTCTTCAGCGTTTTTAAAGTCTTCTTGGATCATGTTGTGGTCGACATACTGGACGGAGATGTCGGTTTTTGCGTGATCGAGGTGCATCGCTTCGAGTTCGAGCATGACCATGGTGCCGGTGGCGTCTTGGCAAAGGGTTTGATCGATTTTGAGGGCGATCTCTTTTCCTGGAATCATTTCACCATCAATGAGGTGAGATTCGATCAACTTCTGTGCAACATTTTTTGCCATTTATCCTCCGGTTCAGGAGGCAAATGTAGAAAGAACAGCTGTAAAAGTCAAGAACCCAACTAGGACATACGTTGGATTTTGTAGTAGATTTCATCGAAGCGACTCCCCCAGTAGCGCGCCTCACATGCATGACGTATTGCATCAGCAATAGGTCCAGACGCTTGACCACCTATATTTGCAAGCGTGCCAATAAGCGCCCCAATTATGCCTCCCATCGGATTACGCGCAGCTGCAATCCCTGTTATTGCACCTTCTACTGCAGCCCGTGCAGCTTGTCGAGTATCAACTTCTAGAATCCGCTGACAATCACTCTGTGCCAGTAGGATCAAAGTATACGCTTTCTTCCAACAGAGATGTAATTCCTGAACCAGACGATCTCGTTCTTGAGTAGTCAAGGAGACACTGAATAACTCGGTTATTGGAGATGCTGCCAAGATTAGTGACGATGGGAAATTCGGAGCCTGACGCTAACCCCTTGTGGGTTAGTAAAGGCGAGAATGATGCAGCGGCGCGAATATTGGCGGAAGATTCAATGAGCGAGTTGTTCAGTGTCTCCTCATGGGGTCTAAACTAGCAAGCAGCTCGGCGGGAGCATAGGGAAATAGTTCAGCAAAATAATCTCCCGTATCTTCGGCGTGCAACTCTGAAACAAAGCAACAGAATGTTAAAAAAAAGACTTAAACACCATGTATACATATAGAGTCATCCCTTTATATTTCTTAACAAAGACAAGTTGAATAGGGCTAGACCTAGAACAAAACTCCACCAAATGACACGCTTGTTCTGTCGTTTCAGGATATACAGCATTGCAGTTACAAAAAGGAAATTGGGCACCAGGATGAGCAAGGTGATTTTCAATAGCCAAAGACCTATATCCAACATGCACTGAGACTACTCACACCGCAACTTATTGCCAAGAAAAATCAATATCGTGTAAATATCACAGATGGAAGTCGTGGACAGCTTGGCCACCCTCTCCATGATGCTGAAGAGCATACAGTCGCCCCATGCCCTCTTGTTGAAGCACTGGTAAAATCTTCCAACTCACCTCAGCCTTACGAGTAGACAAATTAACATCCATTCTACCCTCAACATGATAGAGCTCTTTTCGTCCCTCTCCTGCAATAGAATCGATCGAGCTGAGCCAAACCCCTTCGATACAATCTTCACCACTATCATTTTGATAATAGTTTATCGCCACCCCAGCGTTACCGCTCAGCATGGTCACTCCTGGCATCGCATACCTGCGAAATACCTCTGTATTTACAGGTGTCACCAACGCTTGGTTCGAATAGCTTACAACAAGCGGCTTATCTTGGACCGCCTTCCAATACTCATCGGAAGATACCTGCCTTCCATTCAATAAATTTGCCTGCCTGCGCAAGTCATTTTGGGTCTCTTTTGCTGTAATGGCCCTTAAATCTAGATCAACCATGGTAAGCGAACCCTTCGTATATCCATTCTCAACTCGCTCACAGTAGGTCTCTTCTACGTCCCCTTCAAAAGGTGTCTGTGACGGAAACTCCGGCTCAAACTCAAGATCACCATCCCCAGTCAGATAGGCCTGCGACTCCTTTGTCGGCGGAGTCATTGAGATGGCACTATCCCGACCAGGCTCCTTTGCTGCCCCGGCAAAACTTCTAATCAGTACTGGTGATGGAGCTGTAGACTGACCAGATGGCGGCAGCTTCCTGCGCAGCATCGATGAGAATGCCGTTCGAAATACCTTCCCCACTTCAGCGGTTCTTGTTATTGGCTGTACTTGATGCGAACTCCCAATCCCCCTAGCTGGCTCCATGAGCTACTCCTCTCCCGATAGTTTATAGTCAATACCTTCAGGATCTCCATCCCTTCCATGCAAGACAGTAAATCGCTTTCCCTTCACTGGTAAAGAGAGCTTCCACTCCATATGAGCTCTTTTTGTCTTTACATTGACCTCCATCCGTCCCTCAACATGATAGAGCTCTTTTCCACTCTCAATCATCTTGATTGAACCGAGCCAAACACCCTCAATACAATCCTCATCATCCTCATTTTGATAGTGATTGACGGCAACCCCACGGTGGCCTGTAGCCAGGATCCCTGAAACTTGGTAATGCCGAAAGACTTCGGTACTCACAGGAGAGAGCAGATTTTGATTGGAGTATCTAACCACATCTGGTTTGTCCTTGAGCGCAGCCAAGTACTCTTTCGGCGAAAGCTGCTCACCATTGATCAAGTTGACCTGCCGTGGCAGATCACTCTTGGTCACATCCTCTCTTAAGGCAGTAAGATCAAAGCGAGCCATCTCAAGAGAGCCTTGCATGTATCTCTCTTCAACATGCCCCTTGAAACTTTCTTCGATCTGAGCATCACTTCCACTATACTTCTTATTAGCGGGGAGCTTTGGATCAATTGGCATGTGCCCCTTTCCAGTCAAATAGGCGCGCGTAACAGCATAATCAGAAAGCTCGACAGGAGGAGGTCCTACAGCACCACTACTAGGCAGTTTCTGTGTAAGAAGAGTCGCAGCAGCAGCATGCGAAATCTGATCTCTATCCTGACTTGACCCCGCTGGCTGCACGCTATGCGTAGATCCAAGCGGAGACCCCCTCGAAGTCGGTTCCATATAAAAATTATTTTATCATGAAGAGGATTTTTTCAGACGATTCATTAGTGCTGCATCTGATAACATCTGGGCAGTGAGCGCAATACCAATCTCAGAAACATCATCCACATCACACTCCCTTAGGAAGTTGTATAATTCACAAGCCTCAATACCAATGCGATAGACGCCTCTTTTTTTGATGTTTTTTCTAAGTTCTTCGATATTTTCGAAGAGTTTGAGGGGCGCTTTAGGGGCGTAGTGGCGGTATTTCATGCCGGGAGCCAGCGCCCTTTTGGAGGTGGAATAGACCACCTCTTCTCCAAGCAGCTTTTCTAACTGCTCCTTTGAGATCGAGCCTGGCCTTAAAATGGTGGCTCTCTCACCAAGCATCAAGATAGTTGATTCTAGCCCCTCTTGACAGGGCCCTCCATCGATTACAGGCAGATCGAAATCTTGCTTCACATGCTCAGCTCGAGTGGGGCTGGGCTTACCAGAGAGGTTTGCTGAAGGGGCAACAAGAGGACCGCATTCGCGTAAAAGATCGAGCGCAAGCGGATGATTAGGAATACGAATAGCAACTGTCTCAAGGCCAGCCGTTACGATGGTTGGGACACTCATTTTTGCCTTCAGTACGACCGTGAGAGGGCCGGGCCAAAGGCTTTTTAGATGCTCTAATCTGGGGTCTAGTTCTGCAAACTCCTCGACCTGATCAAAGGAGGCTAGATGGATAATGAGAGGATTATCTTGAGGCCTGCCCTTGATATCGAAAATTTTCTTGATAGCTTCGGGGTGGTATAAGGAAGCACCGAGTCCATAGACGGTCTCAGTCGGAAAGGCAACGATCTGACCAGATTTAAGCTTTTGGCTCCAAGACATTGGAAGACATTGTAGCACTATTTTCTCTTAACCACAATGACTGGTAAGAGCGGGGAGCTCCGATTTCGGTCGGACTCTTCAACTCCCAAGATAGTCTTGTTGATATAAATCCCGGCTTGATGCGCATGCGAGCCTCCACATTGCGAATGCGCTTCATACCATCTTCTGTACATTGAACTAAAGCTCCCAGCCAAATCAACTCAAGTTCAGTTGAATGTGGCAGAAAATGGATCACGAGTCCTTCGCCATTGGCAATATCAAATTCTCTATCTACTCCATCACCCATAGCAAAAACTTTCATCAGGTGCTTCCGCATAACTGACGTAAAATTTTGATTGGCTAGGGCTAGCAACGATTCGTCGACATCCCTATAAAAGCTGTCGGAATCCACAGGGGTAGTATCATAAAGATAGATTTGGCGGAACCTATCCTTTTGAGATTGCTCACGATCACCCTCAACCATAAACTGGAGTTCTATCTTACCCTTCTTAACCCCTTCTAATCGGTTCATATATTCGTCAATAGAAGAAGCTGAGGAGGGCAGCTCTCTTTTCGGTATTTTGCGATGCCCAACAGATTCTTCCCCATCTGAAACCTTTTCTGTCATCCCTCTTCTTATTTCAAATCGTTTACGCATAGAAGTACGCCGCTCTTTGGTCAACATCTTGATTTTGCGACCAGGAGGTGGCTGTCGCTTTGGAGCTGGAGCTGGAGCTGGAGCTGGAGCTGGAGCTGGAGCTGGAGCTGGAGCTGGAGCTGGAGCTGGAGCTGGAGCTGGAGCTGGAGCTTGTTTAGAGCGGCAAAGCAGAGAGGAGGCAACCGTAAAACTCGCAAGCGACATGAATCCAGCCGTACCACAGGCATAGAGCTTCCAACCCGAGGGCGGTAACTTGAAGTAGCCATACGCAGATATAGCCAGCAAAGCAACTGACACCACCAAGGCCGCCTTCAATGGCCAAACCCGAGATTGTGAAATCGAATCTAATCCTACTTTATCTACTTTAGTCATAAAGTCTTATTATAACATATCTAGTATTTATTTTACAAGATCTTTATATTATAAGAAATAACCAATAGAGCCCGACCCAGAAAGGGCCGAAAGATGCTCCTTTTGCCCCAATATAGCTCTATGACGCAGAGTATAGCGCAAGTCAGCCTCCCTATCCCTCGCTCCTGCTACCATATGCACCTCTATCTTCTCCAACAAAAGACGCTGGCTCTCTTCTGTCACCTCAATCAAATCATATAGAGCAATAAATTCTAACTTCTGCTGTTGCGGTAAATAGTTAACAAAATAACCACCACCTCCTCCCACATAGCGTTTTACTTTCTGATCTGGATATTTATCCATGAAGCGTTGATTGATCGACTCATACGCCTCTAGCATATATCTTTGGTTTGCAATCGCATAGAGCTCACTATTACTCCCCTCTAGAGCAGCTTTAAACGCCTTTTTTGTCACACGCTTACCATTGATCAGCAAGCCCTGTCGATCAAGATCTTTCTCGGTCTGCTCTCTACTCGCAACAGCATTCTTAAAACGAAGCTTCGAGCGATCACTCTCCAGTATTGGCCTAGAAGAATAAGCAACAATCTGTCCAAAAAACGCCGTTAGAAACCCGACTCCAGAAAGAGAAGAGGCAGCTACAATCACGCGGCTCTGCCAGCTATAGCGAGCAAAATTATAGTTACCAGCTACAGCAAAAACTGCCATTGAAACAGCAACCGCAAGCGCCATATTTCGCACTACTGCAACAGAGCCACGGCATGGATCTAATCTACTTAAACTGCTGACCACAAAAATATTGTACCATAAAGAAAAGTTAATCAGAACTTTATATTTTCCAAATATTACCTATCATATATAGTGACGTTATGGCAGGATTTATTAATAAAAGTATGACAGCCCTTACTCGGGCTGGAGATGGCCTTAGCCACCTCCTTCTACTCATCATTCGCCTCTACTGGGGTAGCTCTCTTGTAATGACAGGCATAGGGAAGTTATCTCATCTGGACAAAGTTGCTGGCTTTTTTGCCTCTTTGCACCTCCCCTTTCCAACTGCTACCGCAATTGTAGTAGCACTTGTCGAGCTTACCGGTGGAGCGGCTCTCTTTTTGGGGCTCTTTAGTCGCTTCATGAGTCTGCTGTTGATGATTCTCTTTTGGGTTGCCTACTTGACTGCTCACATAGATGCTTTGATGAGCATCTTCTCCAATCCATCCCTCTTTTTGATGCAAGACGCCTTCTTATACCTATTTGTAGCAACCATCGTGTTCTGCTTTGGTCCAGGGATCTTTGCCATCGATTACTGGCTCAACAGAAAGTAGTATTTGTTTTTTCTAAAGCTCTGCTAAACTCTTCGCCATGCCTGCCCGTATCACCTATGTTTATAGCAATCCGCCCAAAGATATCTCAACCAGCTGTGACCAAAATCCAGTTTAAGATCGCACTTGCTCTCTCGGCATTTGCTGTTCCTCTTCTTATCACCTCATTTAATCCCAAACTAAGGTCGTGGCAAACACTACCCTATCTAGCAGCAAAATGGTGCTTTATTTTAGCCCTGATAGCACTTGGGCAGCGAAACAGCGAAAGGGTAGCAACGCTGTACAACTTCTCCTACTATCACTACCACTACCTAGTTGAAAATCTAGATATTCAAGACTATATGGAGCAGTGTAAAGAGAGAGACTGTGTGATCGAATACCGCGGGGCGATCTGGAGATACTCAGAAGATAGATGGCAAAATGCCATAGATCAGCTCCACTATTTAGATGAGCAGAATAATGAGAGCGTGGGCGTGCTCATCAACAATCAACGAAGAGCGATTCGCCACTTCCTACCAGGCAAGAAATTGCCTACCCTCTACCCCTACCGCCTGAATCATCTAGTATGGCACTAGCCTGCCCGAGGAGATACTGAATAAGGGAGACACTGAATAATTCGGTTATTGGAGATTCTGCCAAGATTTGCAACGCTGGGAAATTCGGAGCCTCTGCTAACCCATTGAGGGTTAGTAAAGTCGAGAATAATGCAGCGGTGCGAAGATTGGCAGAAGATTCAATGAGTGAGCTGTTCAGTGTCTCCTCAAACACTCAAAGTGTTTGAAGGTGTAGCCTTCTTTTCAACCTTCTGAAGCTCAGGGTTGATCAATTCAAACGACTCAATGAAGCGCGAGTAATTTGTATCCAAAGTATCTTTAGCCTTATACACAGCAAAAACCTGATATAGCGTGTTATAAACTAAGATTAACTTCCCCTGAAAATAGATATCCTCATTCTTTACAAGAAATGAGAGCGACTTAAATCCCTGCTGCTCTCCCATCTGCATCGAAACTACCTGGGATCCAGGAAGTGCAGATAGCATCCCCCCAAAACCATCTTGTAAATTGCCCTCGGGATTAGACATATCAATCTCAGCTGGATAGTTCCAAACTGAAATCACATAAACAACATCCTCACTCGGCTCACTAATAAACGTATTGTAATAGATCGCTAAATCAGTTCTAGGAATCGGAATTTTCTGCTCCACATGCTCTGGCTGCGTCGGGAATGAGGCCTGAAATCCATTTTTCTGAGCCGTAAACCCCTTCCAATCAGCAGCCAACAGAGGAGAAGAGAGAAATAGACCCACCGCCATAATGTTTAGAAGAAGTTTGTTTGATGTAAAAGCCATTTCAAATCCTTTTGTTTATACTTTTCATTCTAACTCATTACTACAAATAATAAGAAATATTTTATCGGATGGCGCTTTGCTTTTTTCTAGAAAATTATGTAAGATGCTTGGATGCTAAAGATTGTAGGCGTCATTCCAGCGCGACTAGCCAGTACGCGATTTCCGCGCAAAGTACTCAAAGAGATTGAGGGCAAGTCCCTTCTGCAAATGACCTATGAAAACACCATACAAAGTGGTGTTTTACAGCGTGTTGTGATCGCTGCTGAGGATGAGGAAATTGTGGAGCATGCGCAAAAATTTGGCGCTGAGGCTTATTTGACTGACATGCATCCATCTGGAACAGACCGTGTTGCACAGGTTGTGCAAGATCAGTTAGATGAGGCAGATATTGTAGTTAATGTGCAAGCAGACGAGCCCTGTCTGAATCCTGCTGTGATTGATACGCTTGTTGGCTCTTTGTATGAGGATCCAGAAGCTGTTGCTACAACAGCGATTACTAAGATCCGTAACCCCAGAGATATCTTTGATCCCTCGACGGTGAAGTGTGTCTTTGATGACAGCATGCGCGCTCTCTACTTTAGCCGTTCCCCGATCCCCTATCCTCAAAAAGAGCAGGATCTTGTCGATCACTACCGTCATATTGGTGTTTACTGCTTTCGAAAGCAGTTTTTGCTCCAGTATGCGATGATGCAGAGGGGACGTCTTGGCAGGGCTGAGGATTTAGAGCAGCTGAAAATATTGGAACATGGTCACCCACTGCACGTCTGTGTGGTTGAGGATCAACTATGTGGTGTTGATACACCGAAAGATTTAGAAACGATACAAGAATATATATGCAGAAATACATCTTCGTCACAGGAGGCGTTGTCTCCTCGCTAGGTAAGGGATTGACAGCAGCATCGATTGGCCTTTTATTGCAAAAGCGTGGACTCAAAATCTCTATGCTTAAGCTGGATCCCTATTTGAATGTTGATCCAGGTACAATGAACCCATTTGAACATGGTGAGGTCTTTGTCACAGACGATGGCGCTGAGACCGATCTTGACTTAGGGCACTACTACCGCTTTATGGGCACTGAGCTTTCCCGCAAGTCAATTGCTACATCGGGCCAGATTTATGACACTGTCATCCGCAAAGAGAGACGGGGCGACTTCCTGGGCAAAACGGTTCAGGTGATCCCTCATATCACACAGGAGATCAAAGAGCGCATCGAGCAAGCAGGCGATGGCGATGTGGTCATCGTTGAGATTGGCGGTACTGTGGGAGACATTGAATCTCAACCATTTTTGGAAGCGATTCGCCAATTTCGCTATGAGCGCCCCGACAGCTGCCTCAATATCCATATGACCTATGTTCCCTATTTGATGGCAGCGGGCGAGGTTAAGACCAAGCCAACGCAGCACAGCGTCCAGACACTGCGCAGTATCGGCATTCTGCCCGACCTGATCATCTGCCGTTGCGAATCACCTCTTGATGAGGATATCAAGCGTAAAATCAGTCTCTTCTGCAATGTACCGCAAGAGGCGGTCTTTGATGAGGAGGATGTGGCGCACTCGATCTACGAGGTGCCAAGCAGATTGCACGAGGAGGGCGTTGATGCTCTTGTTGCCAGCCGTCTTAACCTACCCCAGGCGCAGATTGATCTTACCGATTGGCAAAAGCTTGTGGAGACGATCAAAAATCCCAAAGGCGAAGTGCGTATTGGAATCGTTGGTAAATACCTGCAACACAATGACGCCTACAAATCTGTCTTTGAGGCATTGCACCATGCAGCGATTGCAGCAGGGCACAGCTTGAAACTTGAAATGATTGAATCTGATAAACCAGACTCTTTCCGCGAGTGTGATGGCTACCTTGTTCCTGGCGGTTTTGGTGAACGTGGTTGGGAGGGTATGCTTTCGGCGGCTACCTACTGCCGTGAGAATCAAAAGCCCTACTTTGGTATCTGTCTCGGCATGCATGTCTTGGTTGTTGAGTTTGCAAGAAGTTTAGGGCTTGAGGCCAACTCCACTGAGATGAATAGCGAGGCTAAAGAGAAGCTAATCTCGCTTCTAAGTGAGCAAGAGGGTGTTGAAGATCTTGGTGGCACCATGCGATTGGGAGCGTATAGCTGCTCTTTGGAAGAGGGAAGTCGCGCTTATGAGGCTTATGGCAGCGATGAGATTTCTGAGCGACATAGACATCGCTATGAGTTTAATAACAGCTATAAAGAGCGACTTGAAGGCGCGGGTCTTCGTTTTTCTGGCAAGTTGAAGGATAAAGAGCTTTGTGAGATCGCGGAGGTGAAGGAGCATCCATGGATGGTGGGTGTGCAGTTCCACCCTGAGTTCAAATCAAAACCAACCCAACCGCATCCGCTCTTTGCCGCCTTTATTAAGGCAACGATTGCGCAAAAGGAGGCTCTATGCGCATCGTAGGCGTCGATTTTGGCCTAAAACGTATAGGCTTAGCAATCACCGACGAACAGAAGATCATTGCCTCTCCCCTCCCCTTTGTGGAGGCATCGAAGCAGACTGAGATGACAATCAAACGGCTTTTGGCAGCATTAGAGGGCTATAAGATTGAGAAGATGGTGGTTGGAAATCCACTCCACATGGATGGCCGTACTAGCTTTTTGGGTGATGAGGTGAAACACTTCGTGGAGAAGCTTCAGGAACATGTGGACTTCCCGATTGTGCTATTAGATGAGAGGCTCTCTTCAGTTCAGGCGCATCGCGCTTTGAAGGAGAGTAACTTGAGTCGCAAGAAGCGTTCTAAACTCGTTGACTCTGTTGCAGCTGTCTTGATTCTCCAAAGCTTTCTTGAACAAATAAGTTCTCAAGATGGTATGATATAAATAAAGTGAATGATTTCGAGAATTAAGTATGTACGAACAGTCTATGCCTGGAGTTACCACCATTAACTTAGGGGATAATCCTCTTCAAGAGGAGGAAACGATTTCAAAGCTCGCTGACCCCTGCATTTTGGTCATCTTTGGTGCAACTGGCGATTTGACAGCAAGAAAGCTTGTACCCGCTCTTTATAATCTGGCGCGTGATGGACAGCTACCGGCGCACTTTTGCTTGGTTGGTTTTGCTAGAAGAGATAAGAGTCATGGTGATTTCCGTCAGGAGATGTATGAGGCAATTTCTCAATTTTCTCGTGTGAAGCCAATCGATGAAAAGGTTTGGGACTCATTGAAAGAGAAGATCTTCTACCACAAGTCCAACTTTGATGATCCTGAGGGTTACGCCTCATTAGACACATTTTTGAAGAGCTTGGATCAGCAGCACGGCACTAAGGGTAACCGCGTCTTTTACCTCTCGACTCAGCCAAAGTTTTTCCCCGATATCATCGAGAGGATGGGTGAACACGGTCTTATCTACGATGTGAACAAAGAGAAGACCAAGTGGTCGCGCATCATCATTGAGAAGCCTTTTGGTCACGATCTGCAGTCAGCTCAAGAGCTTCAAAGCTTTGTTGAGAAGCATCTAGATGAGAGTCAGATCTATAGAATTGATCACTACTTAGGCAAAGAGACTGTTCAAAACATTTTGGTTTTTCGTTTTGCTAACTCCATTTTCGAGGGTCTTTGGAACAACCGCTATGTGGATCATGTACAGATCACTGTGGGTGAAGATATTGGTATTGGGACACGCGGCGCCTTCTTTGAGGAGGCGGGTATTATGCGCGACATTGTGCAGAACCATATGATGCAGCTGCTTTCAATGGTGGCTATGGAACCGCCGAGTAATCTCTCTGCCAATGCGATTCGTGATGAAAAGGTGAAGGTAGTTCAGGCGCTACGGCCTTTGGATCCATCTCAGATGGATGAGTTTGTGGTGCGTGGGCAATATGCTCCGGGCTTTGTGGGTGGAGAGAAGGCGATAGGCTACCGTGAGGAGAACAATGTCGATCCCAATTCGACAGTAGAAACCTTCTTTGCGACGAAGATGTTCATTGACAACTGGCGTTGGGCGGGTGTCCCCTTCTACTTGAGGGCGGGTAAGCGTTTGCCAAAAAGAGCGTCGGAGATCACGATCTGTTTCAAAGATGTGCCCAATGTCCTTTTTGCAGGAAGTGGCAAGAAGATTGAGCCGAACCTGCTTGTATTGAGAATTCAACCTGATGAGGGTATCTCATTGAAGATGAATTGTAAGGTTCCAGGTCCCGCCAACTCGATCAAACCTGTGAAGATGGCTTTTCGCTACGGTTCCTATTTTGGTTTAACACCACCTGAGGCTTATGAGCGTCTGATCTGCGATTGCATCTTGGGTGAGGGAACGCTTTTTGCTCGCTGTGATGAGGTGTTGGCGGCGTGGAAGTGGTTCACTCCGATTTTAGAGCACTGGGAGACAAGCAAGCCGCAGGACTTCCCCAACTATGAATGTGGCACGTGGGGCCCTCAGGCAGCGGTTGATCTGCTGGCGAGAGATGGCAGGGCGTGGAGATTGATTTAATGACGATGGCGGCAAACGAGATAGAGATCATCAACATTGAGAAGGAGCTGACGCGACTTTGGGACCAGGAGCTTGGTCAGAACAAGACGCGCGCCTCTCTGTTCAATCTGATCATCTATGTGCCGCAAGGGCAGCGTATCAAGCTCTTTGACTCTATTGTGGACAATGTGGTGAACAAATTCCCCTGTAGAGTTTTGATGATTTCATCAGAAGAGAGGGGCAATAGCGACAAACTGCAGACAGCGGTAAGTTCTCACACGATTGGTTCGATCTACTGTGAGATCATCCGTATTGAGGTAGCGGGCAAGTATAAGGAGCGCGTTCCCTTTTTGGTGATCCCCAACATTCAGGCTGATCTGCCAGTTTACATGCTCTGGACGCAAGATCCGCTCAGCGACAATCCGATCTTTCCTAAGTTAGCGCGCATCTCAAACCGCATTATCTTCGATGCTGAGTCAACAGCCAACTTGCAGAAGTATAGCCAGAAGCTTTTGGAGGTAAAAAAGAACTTTTCTGCTGATGTGGGCGACTTGAACTGGAGTGCCTTGGCGCCTTGGCGTAAGCTTCTTGCTGAGACTTACAATGATGCCAAAATGTTGGAGCATCTGCGCGAGGCATCTGATATTCGCATCACCTATAATAAGAAGGTGAGCCCACTCCACCCACACACTGAGATTGAGGCGGCCTACTTGCAAGCGTGGATTGCCAGCCGCATGCAGTGGAAACTAAAATCACAGCTCACCTACATGAATGAGAAGGACAAGGTAAAGGTAGCAATTGAGACCGCTTCGGTCGATCTTCCAGCAGGAGCCATTGTTTCGCTTGAGATTGTGAGCAAAAAGAGTGGTGGTCACTTGATCTGCACACGCGATCCAAATTCCTGCCAAGTGCATGTGCAATTCTCTGACAATGAAAAATGTCAACTTCCAGTCTGTCACATCTTGACAGGAGCGGAAGAGGGGCAAGAGATCATCAACGAAATCTTCTATCCCGCATCGATGGAGCACTTCTGCTCTGCACTGACTATGTTAAGTAATACTAAATGGAAATGACGTGAAAACAGTAGATCTAGATGAAAGAAGAAGGCTGCTACTTCCAGGCAGCCATGAAGAAACAATTCAATTTGCTGTCCAAGAGTGGATCGCCTTGGCAAACCGAGCCATCTCTGACCACGGTTTTTTCACTGTGGCGCTTTCTGGCGGTTCGACTCCAAAAGCGATCTTCAAACTGCTCTCAACTGAATACCAAGATGCTGTGGACTGGAATAAGGTTTTCCTCTTCTGGAGTGATGAGCGCGCCGTGCCACCCCAGAGTCCCGAGAGCAACTACCATATGGCGATGAAAGAGGCGGGGCTAGAGAATCTACATATTCATGATCGCCACATCTTCCGTATGCAGGCGGAGAAGGACCTGGAGCGCTACTCTGATCGTTATGCAGAGCATGTACATCGCAATGTGAAGAGGGAGCAGTTTGATCTGATCATGCTGGGAATGGGAGATGATGGCCACACTGCATCACTCTTTCCAGGAACCGAGGCATTAGATGTGACAGGCAAGCTAGTGGTTCCTAATTATATTCCTCAAAAAGAGTGTTGGCGAATGACCTTCACGTTTGATTTGATCAACAAGGCACATGCGATCTACTTCTATGTTTTGGGAGAAAATAAAGCGGATATTTTAGAGCGTGTGCTTCTCGGTGAGGAGAACTTCCCTTCGCAACGTGTGGGAACAGCAGAGCATAAAGCTAGCTGGGTAATCGATGATCTCGCCGCCCAAAAATTACTTGTTAAGCTGAAATGACTATGCTATCCTTCTGTAGATGTTAGTATTAGGCATTGAAACTACGTGTGATGAGACAGCTGTAGCCATTGTTGAGGATGGTAAAAAAATTCTTGTCAATCTCGTTGCGACTCAGAAGGTGCATGAGGTCTATGGTGGTGTAGTTCCTGAGCTTGCCTGTCGTCGCCATATCGACATGCTGCGTCCCCTCGTTGAGCAAGCACTAGAAACAGTTCCATTGGAAAAGATCGATTTAATCGCTGTGGCGCATGCGCCTGGTTTGATCGGTGCACTTTTGATCGGCCTCAACTTTGCCAAAACGCTCTCCATGTCTACAGGCATTCCCTTTGTTGGAGTCAACCATGTCGAAGCGCATCTGTATGCCTCGATGATGGAAGATGTCCCCCTTCCCGCTCTTGGTATCGTGCTTTCCGGTGGCCACACTGAGCTGCTTTTGATCGAAAAACTGGGACAATATAAGCTAATCGGCAAGACGCACGACGATGCAATTGGTGAAGCATTTGACAAGGCTGCTAAGCTCCTCGATCTCCCCTATCCAGGAGGGCCTGAGATTGAAAAGCTGGCCAAAAAGGGTGAAGCGCGTTTCGATTTCAAACCGGGGCGAGTAAAGCGTGACCCTTATGCTTTCTCGTTTAGTGGCTTGAAAACAGCATTACTCTATCAGGTGAAGGGGCAGAATGGTAAGGCGAAGGATCAGACAGTGATTGGCGATCAAGAGCGCGCTGATGTGGCCGCCTCATTCCAAGAGGCAGCCTTCGATGACGTCTGTGAAAAAGCGATTCGTGCTTCTCAAGAATTTTGCACTAAGTGTATGGTGCTAGGTGGAGGTGTGACAGCCAATATGAGGCTGCGCGAAAAGTTGCAGACAAGAAGTGATCTGCCTCTTTTCTTTCCTCCGCCGGGACTTTCACTCGACAATGGAGCGATGATTGCGGGTCTTGGCTACCATATATTTAATCAAAGAGGCGCCGATGATCTTGACCTTCTTCCGCACCCTCGCATTGAGCTTGCTTCTAGCCGGCTGTAGCTCAAAAGCGACCACTCCCAAACAGATCTTGCATCTCAACATCTATGAGGATGCAGATTCTCTTGATCCTAGGCAAGTACGGCGCGTCAAAGATCTTACTCTTGTTCGTCATCTCTTTGAAGGGCTCACGAGGCTGGATGAGAATGGTACACCCACGCTTGCGCTAGCCAGCGCAGTTGAGATCTCAGATGATGGCCTCACCTACACCTTCTTCTTGCGTGATGCTCAGTGGACCAATGGTGAACGTGTCACAGCTGAAGATTTTGTCTACTCCTGGCAAAGCGTTCTCAATCCTCTCTTCCCAACAGAGTATGCGCACATGCTCTACGCGATCAAAAATGGAAAGCGGGTACATACCAAAGGTTACCCAAGCGATCAACTCGGCGTAAAGGCGCTCGACGCGCATATCTTGCAGGTGAAATTGGAGAGGCCCACCCCCTACTTCTTGGAGCTTGTTGCCTTTCCTACTTTCTTTGCGGTCAATCACAACTGTGACCAAAACTTTCCAAACTGGACCCATCCGCCTGGAAAGCACTTTGTCTGTAACGGCCCTTTCAGATTAGAGAGGTGGCAGCCCGACCAAGAGATCTCTTTGAAGAAGAATGAGAGCTATTGGGACGCCTCTTCTGTCTTTCTTTCAAAACTGGAGTTTTCCATTATCAGCGATAATAATACGGAGAGTTTACTCTTTTCACGCGGTGAGCTTGATTGGTTGGGACAGCCACTTTCACACAACATCTGCTCAGAGCTGCTTGGAAAATTGAAGGAGAAGGGAGAGCTCGACTCCTACCCGATTGCGGGAACCTTTTGGTTCAAATGCAATGTGCAGAAAGAGCCCTTCAATAGCTGTAAGCTACGACAAGCCTTTTCAAAAGCGCTGAACAGAGAGACGATCATCAACCACATTTTGCAAGGTAGCCAAGAACCGGCCACCTCTCCCCTCCCCCCCTCTCTTAGTCTCATGGGCAACTTAGATCAGATGGAAGATCAAAATGGGGCGCTTCAACTCTTTGAAGAGGCGCTTGGTGAGATGGGGTGGAACCGTAAAACCCTTCCCCCTATCGAGCTTACCTACTACCACAGCGAGCGCAACACCAAAATCGTCCAATATGTGCAGCAGGTGTGGCAAGATCTCTTCGATGTACCGATTCACCTCAAGCAGATGGAGTATCAACTCTGTCGCCAAAAAAGTCAGCTGGGCGAGTATCAAATCGCAACTGGCGAATGGATTGCTGATTTCCTCGACCCGCTCTCCTTCTTAGAAATATTTTTGCCTAAAAGCGATATGAATGTGACTGGTTGGACGAACTTAGATTTCAAAAAACTGCTCAAAGAATCCAACTGCTGCAGCTATGAGAGTAGGCTGGAATGCTTGCGCAAAGCTGAAGAGCTTCTAGTCGAGAAGATGCCCGTTATTCCTCTTTACTACTATAATTTCGACTATGTAAAGAAATCTAATCTTGAAGGCGTCGTTTTATCACCGCTCGGTGGAGGTGATTTTAAATCGGCGCGACTGCTTTAAAAATCTTTACATAAATTTCACATAAAGGGTATAAAAGCGGTATGAAACGCTTGATTCTATCCCTTTTGATTTCATCTCACCTATTTGCTGTGCAGTCATATCACACTGTAGAAGTTGGTTCTAAGTCAAAATCTACTGAATACAATTTATCTGATTATGATGTTATTTCGGAGCCTCACATTGGAATTGGGATGGTCAACGGTATCGACAATACGTTAGATGAGGCAATTGAGGCTGCTTTGATGCTTTCTGCTCTAGCAGGCGGCTATGACATTTGGGGTGTTTACAATTCAACGCAATCCCTCCCTTTGGATGTTTTTGAGTCCCTTCTCAATCTCTGGGAGGTCTCAACAGAACCGGTCACCTACTTACAAGATACATGGAAGCGTTTCTTTGATGAGGCGCCTGAGGGGTCGATCTTCCTGCAATTTTGTCATAGTCAGGGCGCTATTTTGACACGCAACGCTTTGATGAGAAGCAGCCAAGATCTGCGTGAAAGGGTGCGCGTTGTTGCTGTGGCACCGGGCGCCTATATTGATGAGCATCTCTGCCACAGTGTTCAGCACTATAGAGTGGAGGGGGGCTATGACTGGATTCCTCACTTAGACAGCAATGGGATGTATCGTAACCGTCACACCACAAAAGTGCTTAAATCAGTGACGAAAGATTGGGATCATACCTTTTTAAGCCCTACCTATCAAGAGGCGCTTGAGCATGAGATCCAATCCTATTTGTCACTCAATTCAACAACTGAGCTTGCCGAAAATCGTTAGAGAGATACTGATTAACTCTCATCCGGACCGTCGAAGGTGTCAAATGAGATACTCTCATCCTCAGCCTGTTCACTCTTCTCAACAGCCTTTTCAGCAAACTTACCCGCCTTCTTGCCAGCAATCTTTGAAACACCCTCTCCAACACCTTCAGCAGTCTTATGCTCTACCTTGTCTACACCATGTTTGACACTGCGCCAAAAATGACTCCAGCCGTGGTGGTGATCGTGATGATAGTTTTTTTGTGGCGGGGGTGGATGCTTCTCCCAATCCTGAACAAGCTTCGCCAATTCGGCGGCCAACCCATTTCGATCTGATTCGGGTAGGTTGAGATTGGCGATGTGGCCATGCATCTCAGCTACTGCCTGGTTCATCTCATCAGCAGTTTTAGCATCGCGCAGCTTCAGCAATGTTGATGTAATCTCAGGATGACCCTCAATGATCGGCTCCTCAAGAACTGGTTTCTGCTTCTCAATCCTCTCTTCTGGATTGTCTGGCATTCTTGGCCCAATTGGTGACATAATTCTCCCATGTATTTACCCTATATTTAAATATTAATATTTTTAAATCCACCCATTGTTGCACACTATCCACCTCTACCCTATAGTCAAATCCTATGCTAGCGCGGCTCATCCTCTGTCTTAGCCTTCTTCTTACAGCTTGTCAGCAGGACAAGCCATCTAACACGTTTAGAATCAATCTAAACTGCGAACCTCCATCACTCGATCCGCGTAAAGCTATTGATGTTACCTCTATCAATGTTTTGCAGCAGCTATTCGAAGGACTGACTCGTTATAACAGCGAAGATTGTGCAGAGTTAGCAGGTGCTGAGTCCCTTGAGATCTCGCCAGATGGCTGTGTCTATACCTTTACCCTCAAAGAACATCTCTGGTCTAATGGCGATCCCGTTACGGCCTATGACTATGTCCGCTCTTGGCTCTCAGCACTCGACCCTCTCTTCCCCTCTCCCTTTGCCTATAAACTCTTCTGTATTGATGGTGCAGCGGAGATAAAAAGAGGGGCCTCAAAAGAGAGGCTAATGGTCAAAGCTCTTGATATTAGAACATTACAGGTCATCCTTAAACATCCAACACCCTATTTTTTAGAGCTATTGACTCTTCCCACATTTTTTCCTCTCCATAGAGACTGTATGGGTCAAGATTGGGCGCAAGACGCGAGTCCCCGCTACATTGTGAATGGTCCATTTCTGCTTGAAAAGTGGGAGCATGAGAGTGAGATCTTGCTAAGGAAGAATGACTATTACTGGGATGAGAAGAGTGTCCTACTTGACACGGTTCATATGGCAATGGTTCCAGATGTTGCTACTGAGTACTATATGTTTGAAATGGGAGAACTTGATTGGGCTGGTTCCCCTCTTTCTGCATTGCCGCTGGAGTTTATTCCGTCGCTAGTAGAAGAGGGGCGTGCAATCACCTCGAAGACCAATGGTGTCTATTTCTTTACGCTCAATTGCGATGTATCTCCGCTCAACAATCCGAAAGTGCGTCGCGCGCTTTCATTGGCAATCAATAGGCAGGAGATTGTCGATCATATTTTGCAAGCCAATGAAAAAGCAGCATTTGCTCTTGTTCCTGGTAGCCCCTCTTTTTTTGAGGACCGCTGTCCCTATGCTCGCGCTCTTTTTGAGGAGGGCCTGGCAGAAGAGGGCTATAGCTCCCCTCCTGTATTAACTCTGAGCTACAATACCCATTCACAGCATCAAAAGATTGCTCAGGCGATCCAACAGCAGTGGTTGGAAACGCTAGGACTGACGATTCAACTAGAGAGCTGTGATTGGAAGCTCTATTTAGCAAAGCTTGCAGCCAAAAACTATCAGATTGCGAGACTTGGTTGGGCGGGTGAGCATCACGATCCGATCTCCTATCTGGAGAATTATAGAGATAGTAGCAATGAGAACAATGAGGCGGGGTGGGAAAACAGCCGCTATCGCCGTCTTCTTGAGGAGTCAAACTATGAGCTAGAACCCAAGCAGCGTTTGGCTCTTTTGCTGGAAGCTGAAGAGATCTTGATGGAAGAGATGCCAATTATCCCCATCTACTTCATCCACTTTGCCTATTTGAAAAAGCCCTATGTGAAGGGAGGCTCTGTCTCATTTTTGGGCAATCTAAATCTCAAAGGAATCTGGATTGAGCGATGAGAACATTTCTTCGAAAGCGTCTTTTTTCCACCCTATTTGCTCTCTTTGCAATTGTGACGATCACCTTTTTCATGATGAAACTGATTCCGGGCGATCCCTTTCAGCAAGAAAAGGCGCTTCCCAAAGAGATCTTAGAGCAGCTGCGCGATCACTACGGTCTCAATGACCCACTTATGAAGCAGTATGGTCGCTACCTAGTCTCAGTAGCGAAATGGGATCTTGGTCCCTCTTTCAAGTATAAAACACGTACTGTCAATGATATCATAAAGAGTGGATTCCCTATTTCGGCGACACTTGGTTTGGAAGCTCTCTTTATTTCGATCACGATGGGTGTATTGCTGGGGAGTGTAGCAGCTTTGAAGCAAAACAGGTGGCAAGATTATAGTGCGATGCTTCTGGCTGTGATCAATATTTCGGTTCCGAGCTTTATCTTGGCTGCCTTCTTACAGTATGTTTTGGCGATTAAAATCGATCTATTTCCTGTTGCTCGCTGGGGCAGCTTTTCACAATCTGTTTTGCCAGCGCTCTCTTTGTCTGCTCTACCTACTGCATTTATTGCGCGGCTAGTTCGTGCTAATATGGTTGAGGTTTTGGCTCGCGATTACATTAAGACTGCTCGAGCAAAGGGATTAAGTGAGATGCGCGTTGTGGTGATGCATGGGATGCGTAACGCTCTTCTACCTGTTGTCTCCTACTTGGGTATGCTTCTTGCCAATATCTTGACTGGAAGCTTTGTGATTGAGAAGGTTTTTGGGATTCCTGGCCTTGGCCAGTGGTTCATCAACAGTATCACCAACCGCGACTATCCGGTGATCATGGGTATCACCGTCTTCTACAGCTTTATTCTGCTCTCTGCCATCTTTCTGGTGGATGTGCTTTACTGCTGGGTTGATCCTCGTATTAAGCTGGAGAAAAAGCGCGCATGACTTTGATGCAAAAGCCGACAAGCGATCTCTTTGAGCCGCTGATTCAAGATGAGGAGTGTAAGGAGGAGATCTCGACTCGTTCGCTTTCCTACCTTCAAGATTCATGGCGCCGACTGCGACAAAATCCAGTCGCCCTTGCAGGACTATCTGTTTTGGCCATTTTGACTCTACTCGCTATCGTGGGTCCGATGATCAGCTCACACACCTATTATTCGACCAATCTTGCTCTCAAAAATCACGTTCCTTGCAAGCAGTTTTGGTTTGGAACCGATGACTTGGGACGCGATATCTTTGCGCGCATCTGCCTAGGCGCACGCATCTCTCTTTTTGTCGGTGTAATGGCTGCTTTGATCGATCTGGTTGTCGGCGTGCTCTGGGGAGGAGTTGCCGCGCTAATTGGAGGGCGAATCGACTCCATATTAATGCGCACAGCTGATGTCCTCAATGCGCTCCCCTACCTTCTTGTGGTGATCATGCTGATGGTGGTGATGGGATCTGGCTTGGTGCCAATCATCATTGCCCTGACTATGACCGGCTGGATCGGCATGGCGCGCATTGTGCGTGGACAGATCATGCAGCTCAAAGAGCAAGAGTTTATCCTTGCTGCCACAGCTCTTGGTGCCGGCAATCGTCGTATTTTATTTAAACATCTCATTCCAAATGCGATGGGCCCTATCATTGTGACAATGACGCTGACGATTCCAATAGCCATTTTTACAGAGGCTTTTTTGAGTTTTTTGGGACTTGGTGTGCAGGCACCGATTGCTAGCTGGGGTACGATGGCGAGTGATGGATTGCCGGCGATGCGCTACTATCCGTGGCGTCTCTTTTTCCCAGCCTTTTTCATCAGTGTGACGATGTTGGCATTTAATCTTTTGGGCGACGGTTTGCGTGACGCTCTTGACCCGAAGCAGAGGAAGTGATGCTCAAAGTTCGCGATCTCAAAGTCTCTTTTCGTAGTTATTTGGGCAAAGTACAGGCTGTTCGAGGGATCAGTTTTGATGTCAAAGAGGGTGAGAGTGTGGCCATTGTGGGAGAGAGTGGCTGCGGCAAGAGTGTGACAGCGCAGGCGATCATGCAGCTGACACCTGCTTTGACTTCGCAGTTGGAGGGGGCCATCTATTTCGATGAGGAGGATCTACTGAAGAAATCGCGTCGAGCGATGCGCAAGATTCGCGGTCAGAGGATGGGCATGATCTTCCAAGATCCGATGGCTTCGCTCAATCCGACGATGCGCATTGGGCGGCAGATTCGTGAATCTGGTGTTTCAAGTGAAGAGGCGCTTGAGCTTCTGGAATTGGTGGAGATCTCAGATCCTAAAAAGCGGTTGCAGCAATATCCACATGAGCTTTCGGGAGGGATGCGGCAGCGGGTGATGATTGCCATTGCGCTTGCGGGCAATCCCAGCCTTCTGATTGCTGATGAGCCAACGACAGCGCTCGATGTAACGATACAGGCACAGATCATGGAGCTGATCAAGCAGATCCAACAAGAACGCAAGATGAGCATGATTTTGATCACTCATGATCTTGGAATTGTGGCTGGCAGCTGCGACAGGGTCTTGGTGATGTATGGAGGGGTATTGGTAGAGTCAGGAACAGTGGAGCAGATCTTTTCAAACCCCGCTCATCCCTATACCCAGGGGCTTCTGCGTTCAGTGCCAAGATTAGACATGGACAAGCAGCGTATTTTGGAGCCGATTGAGGGCACACCACCCAGCCTGCTTAACCCACCTGCTGGCTGCGCCTTCTGTGCGCGCTGCCCCGCTGCTATGCGCATCTGTGAAAGACAAAAGCCAGCTCTAGCCCAGGTCGGGGCTGGCCACTATTCAGCCTGTTGGGAGGAAGATGAAAGAGCCGCTACTTAAAGTGAGAAATCTGCGCAAGGAATTTAAGGTGGGCTCACGCAAGCTAGTGGCTCTAGATGACTTCAGCCTCAATATCTATCCAGGTGAAACAGTAGGACTTGTTGGAGAGAGCGGCTGTGGAAAATCAACTGTAGGTCGCTGCTTATTGCAGCTATACAAGCCAACGAAGGGCAGCGTGAGTTTTGACCAGGTAGAACTCACCTCCCTTGACCGCAAAGATCTCAAGCAGATGCGTCGCAAGATGCAGATGGTCTTTCAAGATCCCTACGCCTCACTCAATCCTAGAATGACAGTGCAAGACATCATCGGTGAGGCAATCGACATCCACAAATTGGCAAAAGGGCCGATTCGAACTCACCGCGTGGAGCAGCTGCTCAATTTGGTAGGGCTGAACAAGAGCCACGCCAGTAGATTCCCTCATGAGTTTTCAGGTGGGCAGCGGCAGCGAATTGGTATTGCAAGAGCGCTTGCTGTGGAGCCCAACTTCTTGGTTTGCGATGAACCACTCTCTGCACTCGATGTCTCTGTCCAAGCGCAGGTGGTCAACCTACTCAAGAGATTGCAGAAGCAGATGGGCCTCACCTACCTCTTCATCGCACACGACCTCTCATTGATCAAATATATCTCTGATCGCGTGGCTGTGATGTATTTGGGACAGCTGATGGAGCTTGGTAAAACTGAGGAACTCTACAAAACCCCTCTACACCCCTATACTAAGGCGCTGCTCTCTTCAATTCCTATTCCAGATCCAGAAGTTGAAAAGAGGAGAAATCGGGTGGTGCTAAAATCGGAACTGCCCAATCCTATGGAGCCACCAGTGGGCTGCCCCTTCTGCACACGCTGCAGCGAGGCAAAACCGATCTGTTTCAAAGTAAAACCTAAGTGGAAAGAGGCAGAGAGTAATCGTTTCGTAGCCTGCCACCTCTTCTGACTTCTATCTTTGATTAGAATTTTGACAGATCGTCATTCTCGTCCTCACCAACCCACCAGGTTGGCGTCGGACTCAACTGAGATTTAGGGAGATACTGAATAAGTACCTTGCCAGAGATTTTGGCAAGATTTCTATCGAGGGGAAGTTCGGAGCCGAACGTCTAACCCCTTGCGGGTTAGTCTAGGCGAGAACAATGCCTCGACGAAAGATTGTCGGAAGATCTGGGAAGGGAGTTGTTCAGTGTCTCCTTAGGGAGATACTGAATAAGTACCTTGGCAGAGGTTTCGGCAAGATTTCTATCGAGGGGAAGTTCGGAGCCGAACGTCTAACCCCTTGCGGGTTAGTCTAGGCGAGAACAATGCCTCGACGAAAGATTGTCGGAAGATCTGGGAAGGGAGTTGTTC
>JAJACG010000013.1 GCA_022601635.1 Chlamydiales bacterium
CAAGGGGTTAGACGTTCGGCTCCGAACTTCCCCTCGATAGAAATCTTGCCGAAATCTCTAGCAAGATACTTATTCAGTATCTCCTTTAGGAGCCACTGAACAACTCCCTCACCAGATCTTCCGACAATGTTTCTATCGAAGCATCGTTCTTGCCTTGACTAACCCGCAAGGGGGTAGCATCAGGCTCCAAATTTTCAAGCATCGCAAATCTTGGCAGAATCTCCAATAACCGATTTGTTCAGGTTTTCCTTTAGATCAGCTGAGAAAGAAAAGTCTTTGCTGGGACAATGACTGGATTCTTATAGCTGAAGCAGTCAATCTCCTCGTATGGTGCGTTCACTACAACTTGGAAAGCGTGCTTAGCACCGCACTGATCCTGGAAATAACCTAATGCCTTTGCTGGGCTATTGGAATCGCTGAGCTTTACCTCCACCAAGAACCACGGTTCATCATTTTGAGTCACTAAAAAATCGACCTCTCTTTTTTCCTTATCCCTCAGGAAGTAGAGATTAAAAGCGCCAAGACCGCAATCTGTCCAAAAATGGATCGACTTCATCAGGTGAGAGGCGACAAAATTCTCAGCGCGCGCCCCCTCATTTGTTGCCAACGACCAATCCCAAAGATAGTGCTTTGGCTCTTTCAATAACGAGCGCGCAATATTTTTCGAATAAGGCTTGATTTGATAAGAGAAATAGAGCCCATTAAGTACAGAAATCCAACGGCGAATCGTATCATTTGATACTCGAATCTTAACAGCAAATGAGGCGTAGTTAGAAAGCATTCCAACCTGTCGTTTAATCTGGAATGCTAAAAGCTCCATCTGCTTAACTTCATGAATGCGTGTTAGCTCACGCATATCATCTTGGAAAAGTTGCTGCTCTCGCAAATACTTCCACTGCTCTGTAAATTGCGGATCATCTTTTAGAAAGGGCTCGGGAAAGCCACCCATCTCAAGTAGACGATCAAATCTCCTTTCGTCTAGCTCTTTAGGTGGACGAATCAGATTTGATACAGGATCTGAATGTAGAAGCTCTGCAACAGAAAGAGGGTGAATGCGAAAGCGAAAGTAGCGTCCCATCAAACTCTCTCCACTACAGTTAAACATCTCTAGCCTAGCACTTCCAGTCACAATAATACGCACTTCACCCGAAGAGGCGTAGCTATCGAAGAAACCCTTTATCCAAATCTTCCAATCACGGTACTTATGAATTTCGTCAAAAACAACAAGAGGAGGATTTTTTTTCGGATGACTTAGACGCAGCTTCGCCGCCACCTTAGCAGGTCCCTCTATGATCAAAGCGCGATCATCCAAATTGTCCCAGTTCAAATAGAAGAAGTCGGATCCCAGCTCTGATGATGCCATTCCAAGAGTCGTTTTACCCACCTGCCTCGGACCCATAAGGAAGAGAATCTGACGATTCCTCTCAAAATGTCTGGCGATCAACTGCGAATAGAGACGCTTCATATTGACTATTATAAGGTGTGTCGTCAAATAGTCAAGACTAAATGACGACAGATCTTAATTTGGTCGGATTTCGATGCAAAATGGCTATTTGAGAAAGCCCTGATTAACCCCCATCCGGCATCTTCCGCCACAATTTTTGATTCGGTGTCATTCTCGACTCGTCTAACCAGCAAGTTGTTAGCGCTCATCTCCGAATGTAGCCGAATCAAAAATTCTGACGAAATCTGCCAAATGGTAGTTAATCAGGACTTCCTTGAGGAGACACTGAATAACTCCCTTACCAGGCCTTCCGACAATGTTTCTATTGAGCTTTTTTCTGCACAATTACCTACCCCTTAAAGCTTAAAATTGTTATAATGCTATGGCATTAAAATTCAAGGAGTTAAAGTGGGTCCACTTCCTTCGCGGCAAGAAGTTGCTGCTATGTTCTCTGATAGGCTTGCAAAACAGGATAAAGATTTTGTTCCTGTTTTTCATGGCGGTACACATGAAGATTTTACGTTAAAGTGTGCCAAGCTGATTTTGGAAGCTGCCAAGGCTGTGCGGCAAAATCCAGAAACGGAACACTTTAAAGCGTTTTATGACAAGTTTTCTGCGGGCCGTCGCGCCATTGTTGTTGAAAATGAGCAAGCAAGTGGGAAGGAGCTGGATAGTCAGCACTTTGGAGCGTATCGAGCTGGTCCTAAGAGAATCCCTAGATCATCTATCATGGCAACAAGGCTGCACTCCTACAATTCAGAAGGAATGGAGCGGCCTGGCTACGGTCCTTTAAACGATGTCTGCGCAGCGGAGGTTTCGGCAAAGATGGCCCAGGCTAAAGCTGGCAAGTATACAGAGAAGTATGAGATTGCCGGATATAAGATTCGTGAGACAGCGGAGTGGCACAGCCATCCTAGAGATTCCAAAGTACCGATTATGCGAGTGATCACAGCGGTGAAGGATGCAAAAATCGGCATGCTTATCGATGCGAAACAGTTGGCCCTGTTGCAGATTCCTAAAGAAAGTCTGCAACCACATGGACAGTCTTTTATAATCGATGGTGACCAGCTATTGCACGCTATTGAGTTGAGTCAGTGGCAGTCTAAGGTGGTATGTTGTGCTATCAAGATTCTATCGCATTTCCTGAGTAATCCTTCTGCCCTAGCACTCTACAAACAGCATCACCCAAAGGCGTATGAAGAGGGGCGAGTTGAGGAGATTTACCGCTCTATGATGCGCGATCTTGAAAGGGTGACCCACGAGCGTTTTTCTATTCTCGCTACGCATGTGGCGATCCCCTATAAAGGCAAGAGAACCTATGTTAACATGTCCAAAAGAATCTCTGATATGAGCGTTGACAGGCCGACCACTACGCTGTTGCACCAAGATCTCCACCTGCTTCCCGATACAATCAAAGCGCTTGGCAAGATGTATAAAGAGGCTCTGGCTGCACCTGATTTTACGCAATTAAAAGAGCGCGTCGCACTATTTCGCTGGTGCTACGGTAACGCCTGCCCCAACTGGCGTGGGGATGGTGCTATTGGAAATATGTTTGAGCTTACGGCATATATTGCTAAGGGACATCGCCCCCGCTATGCACCAGATTCCATGCCGAGTGGAGATTGTTTAGTGCGTGGACCAAAAGCCTTTCTTGAGGCATATGACGCTATTGTCCTATTTGATTCCCCTAATCCCTCTGCTCTAGTTCCCAAGGGAGAAAATAGCGAGGCAGACAGCCACAATTCTTGACTCGTCCAATCCTAAAGGGGTTAGCGTCAAGTTCCGAATTTCCCAGCGTTGCAAATCTTGGCAGAATCTCCAATAACCGAGTTGATTAGAGCTTCTTTCAGACACGGCGCAATAAGAGTTGTAGCTAAATCATTTGGCTTGATATCCTGTCCTATTCTTTAAATATTAACGGTGAGTTAAATGGGTCCTCTTCCCTCACAGGCAGATGTTGCCGCCATGTTTTCAAAGCGCCATGTTTCGCAAGGAGAAACGCAAAAACGTTTATACGGCGGTAATCATGAGAAGTTTGCGAACAAGTGTGCACAGATGATTTTAGCTGCTGCTGAGCAGCTGCGTGCGCAGCCGCATAGTGAGTTGTTTTTGACATTCTTTAATCAGTTTCGAGAAGGGCGCCGTGCTATTATGATCGAAAATGATAAGGACGGAAGTTATAGCTCTACTCGTTTTGGCGCCTATCGCGGTGACCCGGAAAGAAAGCACGAACCATTCAACATGTTAACAACGCTTTATGGGTTTGAAGTGTCTGGTTACTGGACTAACGGATATGAACCGCTTCGAGCCATCTGTAGTGAGGGAGTTAATAGAGTAATGGATCAAGTCCCTGAAGGAGGAAGGCATAGGGAAGAGTATGAGATTGCTGGCTATTCGATCCATGAGGAGGGCGAATGGGCAAAATATGAGACCAACCCGAAGCGGTTATTGAAAAAGTATTCCAAAGCTTTTTCTAGGGCAGAAATGCTTCTCAGCTTGAAGGAAGACGTAGTCAAAAAGATGGGGGTGAATCCCCGGGGTAAAAAGAAAAAGGGTGACCTCTATATTATTGATCCGAAGGACATTTATAATGAGCTTAAGAACAAGGGTTTTCCTAAGCATTTTGTTGAAGTGGCCTGTGCGATATTCGTCCGTGTTTTAGATAATCCCAAAGCCTTAAAAGAGCTTAAGGAAAGTGCTCCTAAGTTCTATGCAAAGTTACGACTCCAAACTGCTATGAATATTTTAGGCCATAGAACAGGCGTTTTAGCTGATAAGTATTCGATAGTTTCGTCTCGGGTGTGCGTTCCTTTCGGTGGAAAACTATGCAATGTGACCTTCTCTAAGAGAGTGACTCTGACTAAGCCAGATGGAACACAATCTACTGAGCTACTCCATCAAGATCTTCACCTGCTTCACGAGACAATCCAGGCGCTTGGTCAGATGTTTAAAGAGGCGATGAGAGAGAGTGATTTTTCCAAGCTAAAAGAGCGTGTAGCTCTATTTCGCTGGTCCTATGGCAACGCCTGCCCCAACTGGCGAGGTGATGGCGCTATTGGAAATATGCTGGAATTATTAATCTACATCGCAAAAGGCTACCGCCCTCGCTATGCACCGGATTCCATGCCAAGTGGAGAGTGCCTTGTGCGTGGGCCAAGAGCCTTTGTTGAAGCCTATAATGAGATTGTCCTATTTGATGATGCAGTCTCCCCCTCACCTGAACTAACAGAGCTCTTTGGCAAGGACCCCCAGAGGGATGCTCTTTTAGAATTTGTCGCAAAGATCAATCAGGCTGCTGAACCACAATCGCTCTTTTTAGAACAGCTACAGATTTTTCAGCAGTTTTGCAAGCAACTAAAACTCGAAATTCTGCATCAAGATGGCAGCGTTCGTTTTTCTAAAAACTATGGACAGAGACGAGATGATCCCACAACTGAAGCTAAGCTGTACTCTCAATCGGGAATCCCTCAAAGTCTGCAGGCAGCAGCTGCTACACGTGTATCCACCTATTTAGAAAAGTTAGAGCCTGATACGAAGAGTCGCCAATTTAAACAGGAAAATCGCATATTTGAATCTCAGGTGGCTGGCTATCAGGTGCGGACAGATGCAATCCTTCACTCTGGAATGGAGCAGATGAAGTGGTCTCTTTTGTCTCAGGATATCGCACTTTTGAAACAAGTCGGCTATCCGATCGATGACGCAATTAGTAGAGCTGTAGGGGGGGCTGAAGATGCTGTGAGTGAAGCCTTTAAAAATCTAGATGTTTTAGGGCAGATAAGAGTGAACTTTCCTGAAAAGTATAGAGAGATGCGATTAGCAGGTGTAACCTATGTTCTTCGTTTCCAAGATTTTCTCGCTGGATGTCCGTCTAAATCTTATGAGGGCTTGATCGAAGTCAACCAGCAGCTTTGCATCCCAACTGCTAGTGGAGTCAAGACTATTCCTCTATCTAGCCTATTCTCTACCTACAGTTGGGGGATTAATCAAGATGGGACAGTTGTTTCACCTCCCGATTGTATGAAAAGTGCCAAACGATTTCTGCTATTGCAGCATCAAGATTGCCTCTTGATCGAGGAGACACTCCCTTTGATGGCTGAGATATTTGCTGAAGCAGTAAGAGAGCAAGAGGAGAATCTTTTCTTGGAAAAAGTGGCGCTTTTGCAGTGGGTTTACACTAACTGCGCTCCCTGTCTAGGGGGAGATGCACTCATTGGTGAGTGGTTAGAAATGGCGCTTTTGATGAGCAGAGGGTTGAAGCCTGCAAAGATTCCAAGAGGGATGTCGCTTGTGATGGGAGCCGAAGAGTATATTAGCTTTTTCCTCGTAAATAGACAAAAATAGCGAGGCTCACAGCTGAGATAGCGGCTACAGCGCCACCTCCATAGAGGCCAACATTGAAGAAAATGCTACCTTTGGTACCCAACGAGTAGGCGCATTTTACAGTAACAAGCGCTGCTAGAGTCAATAGCGCAAGCGCCACAATTGTGGTGATCGATTTCGATGTAAACCTTGTTTGTGCGGCTGTCGCACGACCTGTGGATTCTACAGACATATCTCCTCCTGTTTGCAAAGAAAATATAAATTTAATAAAGTTTTTAGTCAATGTATCTAGATCGACAAAATTGTAAACATTGGGAGTATATAGCCCAGCTCGAAGACATCATCACTGATCGGATGGACTACATAAAATGTAGAAATTGGTTCGAATATTTCTTCGTCAAATCGGCGCTTCTTGCGATTCAAAATCAGCAGCCTATCGGCGTGTGGGCCAATAGGGAGCTGCGTGGCCGACTGGTCGATCTGCAGGAATTGATTGACGACGCAAAGGATTATTTGCCCTCCAAAGCGCAAGATGCGGAGAATATCAAGCGCGTTCAGAATATCTTTAGAGAGCGAATCGGGGAGCTCTCAAGTAGGATCAAAGCTCCTAAAATTGAGATTTTTTCTGATTGGCCAAGCAAAGAGGAGTGGCGCAAAATTGCCTTTCTCTATTTGGGGGTTGGCTCAACGATATTTCTAGCTTGGCTCTATCAGCAGAGCACTCTTGACTGTTAGAGAGAATTTTGCTATTATCTCACCATGCAAAAAAAGTTTTCCCTCTCAAGTATGACCGCCTACGGCAGTGGCGAGGTGCTTTCTAAAGAGGGGCGATTCTCTGTGCAGATTCAGAGTGTCAATAGACGCTTCTTGGAAATCAATATTGGTATGCCATCAGCCACTCCCGCTTTAGAGGCGAAGCTGCGCGCTATGTTGCAAGAGAGCTTAAGTCGTGGTCAGGTACAACTTACGGTCAACTGGCAAAAAGAGGGAGAGCTTGGAATCAAGCCTAATCTGCAGTTAGCCCAGGAACTCAAAGAGGGGTGGGAGCAGATTGCCGCAAAGCTGGAGATAGATCAGGATTTTGACCTTTCACTGCTAAAGGATGAAAAGCTCTTTGTTATTCCGCAGCAGGAGCTCAATGAGAGTGCTCTTTTTGAAGCAACAGAGACTGCTTTGGATGATCTGTTGCAGATGCGTAGATCAGAGGGACAGAAGCTAGCGGAAGATCTACAGTCAAGAGTGAACATTCTTAAAGAGGCAATGGCTAATTGCAGCAATGAGGGTGTCGAGCGTTTTCGCCAAAGATTGAGTGAGAGGCTGGAGTCGCTTGTTCAGGGAACAGAGCATGAGGAGCGCATTCTCAAAGAGGTGGCAATTTTTGCTGACAAGGTGGATGTGACTGAGGAGATCACAAGGTTCAACATTCATTTGGAGAAGTTTGAAGAGGTGATGACTAAGGGGGGCGCTTGTGGGAAAAAGTTAGACTTTTTGCTTCAGGAGCTTGTGCGTGAGAGCAACACTTTGGGAGCTAAGGGACAGATGGTCGTTGAGATCAAGAGTGAATTGGAAAAAATGAGAGAGCAGGTACAGAACATTGAGTGAGAAGGGACGACTTTTTGTTGTGAGTGCTCCTTCTGGAACAGGGAAGTCCACTTTGGTGAATCGCCTAGTGTGTGAGTTTCCAGACAAGATAGTGCGCTCTAGATCGAGTACAACGCGTAAGCCAAGAGGCGAAGAGCAGGCGGGTGTAGACTACGACTTTTTGAGTCGAGAAGAGTTTGAAGCGTGCGATGATTTTTTAGAGAGTGCTGAGATCTATGGCAACCTCTATGGCACGCGGAAAAGTGTTGTTGAAAAGGAGCTGGATCAAGACAAGCATGTGGTGCTTGTAATTGATACGCAAGGAGCAATGAAGGTAAAGGAGAGGGTAGAGGCCACTTTTATTTTCATTTCACCCCCTTCCAGGGAAGAGCTGGAGAGGAGGCTGAAGAGTCGCATGACAGAGAGTGATGAGGCGATTGCGAAGAGGCTAGAGTGGTCTTTTCGTGAGATGGAGATGATGCCTCACTATGACTATCAGATTGTGAATGATGACTTAGATGTCGCTTACCAAGAGTTTAGAAGTATATTTATTGCAGAGGAGCATAAAGTTGATGGCACTAACAAATGAGAAGCTAAATGACCGCTTTTCCAATCCGTTCAAGCTGGTCACCTACGCGATTGAGATGGCAAAAGGGCGTGTGAGTCGTGGAGATGGCATGCGTTCGCACTTGGCAACAGATGTGTTGCATGACATTTCTCACGATGAGGATAAAGAGGAGCCACAAGGCGAAGAGTGAAAAGGCGCATCTTAGTCACATCTGCGCTTCCCTATGCCAATGGAGCTTTGCACTTTGGGCATATGGCGGGGGCTTACTTGCCGGCAGACTGTTACTGCCGTTTTGAGAGGTCTCGCGGATCGGATGTACTTTACATCTGTGGGAGTGATGAGTATGGCATGGCGATCACGCTGAGTGCGGAGTTGGCGGGCCGCTCTCCGCAGGAGCATGTGGATCACTTTTTCGATGTGAATCGCGCTCTTTTTGATCAATTTGGGATCAAGTTTGATCACTTTTCACGCACGACGACGAAGCATCATGCACCGGTTGTGAGGAAGTTTTTTGCTGACTTACAGGAGGGAGGTTATGTGCAGAAGCGTGAGTGTGATCAGCTCTACTCTGAGGATGACAAGCGCTTCTTAGCTGATCGCTATGTTGTGGGCAGCTGTCCTCGTTGCGGTTTTGATGAGGCGCGGGGAGATGAGTGTCAGAAGTGTGGGGAGAGTTATGAGGCGACAGATCTTAAGAATCCGCGCTCAAAGTTAACGGGTGCGCCGCTTATTTTGAAGAAGACGGAGCACTGGTTCTTGCATTTTGAGAAGTTTCAAAAAGAGCTAGCGGGCTTTTTGGAGAGACGTGCTTGGCGTCCCAATGTGAAGGAGTTTGCGAAACGCTATGTAGAGGATGTGCGTCCGCGGGCGATTACGCGTGACATTGAGTGGGGCGTACCGCTTGAGGGTGAGTCTGGCAAGGTCTTTTATGTCTGGTTTGATGCACCGATTGGTTATATTTCGGCCACCTGTGAGTGGGCTGAGCAGTCGGGTGGTGATTGGGAGAGCTACTGGCTGGATCAAAAGACGCGTTACGTGCAGTTCATTGGCAAGGATAATATTCCTTTTCATGCGATCTTCTTCCCGGCGATGATTATGGGTCAAAGCAAGCCCTATAAGATGGTGGATGATCTGGTTGCCAACGAGTTTTACAATCTTGAGGGCAAGAAATTTAGCAAGTCGGATGGCTGGACGGTTGATTTAGAGCGTTTCTTTGCTAAGTTTTCATCGGATCAGATTCGTTACCATTTAGCGGCAACGGCTCCTGAGTCGGGTGATTCCGATTTTTGTTGGAAGGAATTCCAGATGCGCTGCAACGCGGAGCTTTTGGGCAAATTTGGCAATTTGGTCAATCGCGTCTTGGTTTTCATTCAAAACAAGATGGGTGGTCAAGCGCCTGCTCTTGCTGATTTGGAGGAGGTGGATCTGCGTTTCCAAAACACTCTGCTTCGTCTAGTCGATCAGATTGAGGAGGCGTACAAGGAGTACCGTCTGCGCAAGGTGACCAAATTGGTGATGGAGTTGGCACAAGAGGGTAATGCTTACTTTGACGTGAAGACTCCGTGGAGGGATCCACAAAATGGGACGACGCTAGCGCTCTGTTTGGAGTGTATCAAGCTTTTGGCGCTGACAAGCGCACCTTTGATGCCCCAGACGGCTTCCAAGATTTGGGAGATGTTGGGCGTGAAAGAGGTGCCTCTTTGGGATGAGGCAAAGAGGATGGTGATTACTCAGGGCGCTTTACCGAAGCCGGGGCGTCTATTTGCAAAGGTGGAGGATGAGATGATTGAAGAGGAGTTGGCAAGTTTGGAGAAGAGTCATGAGCAATCTGTCCAGGAGCCGCCTTGTGATCCATTGAAAGAGTCTATTTCGATTGACGCCTTTGATAAGGTTGATCTTAGAGTGGCAATCATCCTTTCGGCTGAGAAAGTGAAGAAGAGTAAGAAGCTGTTGAAACTACAGGTTGATCTTGGATTTGAGAAGAGGCAGGTGGTTTCAGGAATTTCGCATCACTATTCACCTGAGGAGCTTGTAGGCAAAAAGATTATCTTGGTTGCCAACTTGAAGCCGGCGAAGTTGATGGGTATTGAGAGTCAGGGCATGGTGCTTGCCGGTAGTATCGACAAGCAGCTTGAGCTGGTCTATATCCAGGATCTTCCAGCTGGCGCTACGATTGCGTAAGCCTCTTTTGCTCTCACTCGAGAGATCTCTCGCTTGCTGTATTAAGGCATACTATCTGCGCTCGAGATTTCTCAATTGAGAGCAAAAGTTTCCTGGATTGATTGTTGCAGGCCAGTGTGTCTACAGATAGCGTCATTGGTGCTGACTGCAATGGCGATCGCTTTGCCTGTTCCAACTAACACAACCAATTTGCGAGCCCGCGTGACTGCTGTGTAGAGTAGATTTCGATGGAGCATCATGAAGTGCGAGGTGTGGACAGGAATCACCACGCAGGGTGCCTCACTGCCTTGATATTTGTGGACTGAGCAGGCGTAGGCCAAGACGAGTTCGTCCATTTCGGAGAAGCTGTAGTCTACCTCTTTGAAGAAGCGCACAGTGACGAGCTGATTTTCCCGATCCATCCGCACAACCTGCCCAATATCGCCGTTATAGACCTCTTTGTCATAGTTATTGCGGATCTGCATCACCTTATCGCCAACAGAAATTCGCATTGAGCCAAACTGCATCGCCTCTTTTGAGGGGTTGATCTTCTCTTGCAGCAATCTGTTGAGTGCCTCTGTGCCGATCGGTCCTCGTTTCATTGGGCAGAGCACCTGGATATGTTTGATTGGGTCGAAGTTATAGCTTTTAGGCAGTCTAGTTGCGACTAGATCCAGAATTTTAGTTGACACCTCTTGCGGCTCTTCACACTTGGAGAAAAAGAAATCGCTGCCCTTTTCAATGGTAAGATCGGGAAATTCACCCGCATTGATACGGTGTGCATTGGTGATGATTTTAGATCCCTTTGCCTGGCGGAAGATTTCAGTGAGTTCGCTAGTTGGTATGCTCTTGGATTCGATCAGATCTTGCAAGACGGAGCCGGGGCCGACGCTTGGTAGCTGGTTGACATCACCAATGAGCAGAAGGCGTGCATGGTCGGGGATCGCCTTGAGCAGATGGTACATTAAGCTGGTATCGATCATCGATGCCTCATCGATGATGATTAGATCGCATACAAGCGGATTGTCGCGATTGCGTTTAAAGCCGCCAGCTTTGAAATCAAATTGCAGAAGAGAGTGGATGGTGCTCGCCTCTTTTTTTGTGATCTCGCTCATCCGCTTTGCAGCGCGGCCAGTTGGTGCGGCCAAAATGATTCTGCGTGTCAGCTTATTGGTGATGGCTAAAATCGCCTTGGTGATGGTGCTTTTGCCTGTTCCTGGGCCGCCTGTGATGATCTGCAGCTTGTTGTAAAGAGCATCCGAGACAGCTGCCTTCTGCATGGTGGCGAGGGAAATTTCGAGTTCCTTTTCTACCCATTCGATCGCCTTGTCCAGCTTGACTGAGCGAAGAGCGCTTTTGCCATTACTCAATCTTTTGAGCTCCTTGGCAATGCCCCGCTCTGTCATATAGAGCAGGCGCGACCAGACAAAGTCCTCCTTCTCAATAAGCTTTTTTTCCTCTACAAGCGCCTCGATGCGATTACCGACAGAAATCTCTAAAAGTTCCTCCACTTTTTGCTCCAGCTCCTCTCTTGGGAAGCAGGTGTGGCCATCGCCAGCAAGCTCCATCAGCTGATGCTCAATGCCGCTGTCAATGCGCTGTGTCGCATCTTTGGGAAAGCCCATCTGTGCAGCCACCCGATCAGCAGTCTTAAAGCCAATTCCGCGCAGCTCTGCTGCGAGTGAAAAGGGGTTTTCCTGTAGCCGCGCGACTGTCTCCTCACCATACGCCTTGTAGAGCTTTTGAGCATAAGAGGGGCTCACCTCATACTTTTGGAGCCAGAGCATGACGGAGCGGATCGCCTGATGCTCCCTCCAACTCTTTTTGACTGAAGCGACTCGCTTGGGACCTACACCCTCAATGTCTAAGAGGAGGTCGGGTTGCTTGTCGATCACATCCAGTGTCTTCTCTTTGAATTTTTGGACGATGCGCCTGGCAAAGGTGGGGCCAATACCGCGCACCATGCCTGATTCGAGATACTTTTGGATGCCAACGGCGTCAGAGGGTGTTTCGATGTGGCATTCCTGCACCTGAAACTGCATGCCATGTTGCGGGTTGACCTTCCATTGACCAAGCAAACGGACCGATTCACCAGGCTGGATGTTGCCAATATTGCCAACGATGGTGACCAGATCTTTTTTGCGTGGCTGAACTAGCCTGGCAACGGTAAAACCATTTTCTTGGTTGTGGAAGGTAATGCGCTCGATTGAGCCGAAAAGCTGGTCCATCTTTAGATTTTGATTGTGAGGATCTCATCCCAGCAGGTGGTGTAGGCGGGTGAGCAGAGATTGCGCTGCATCTTCCACGGCCTCTCAATACCCGCTGCTGCGTAGGTGAGCACCTCTTTTCCAAACTTTGTATTGATGCTGTCTAAGCAAGATTGCGCTCTTTGCCTTTTCTCATCAAGTGGTTTGGCAAAAAGATCATCTTGCACATCTTCAACCAGTCCTCCTAGCAAGATACCCGCCTTCTTGTAGCTCTGCTCGCGGTAGATGGAGTTGAGGCAGGTGAGTGCATAGGAGATTAGCTCTGGCGTGTAGTCGGTTGGGCGGGAGAAGGTGATTGAGCAAAAGCGGGAACCCTCCTTGCCTCTTACCTGTAGCTGCAGCCAGGAGGCGAGTAACCTCTCATCGCGCAGCTTCTCCCCACCACTCGTGGCATAGGCAGCAACTGCCTCCTCCAGATCAGTTCTACAGACAATAGGTACTCCAAAGGTGCGTGAGGTCATGATCGACTGCTTGGAGACAACCTCATTAGAGATCGAAAAGCAGGGGATACCGCGCAGCTCTAGGATGGTGCGCTTGATGGTCACAGGAAGCGATCGCTCATCAAGCTCTAATAGCTGATCGACTGTAAAAATGCCCCGCTTTGCAAAACGTGCAGCAAGGCGCCTCCCGATTCCCCAAACCTCTTGAATAGGAAATCCTTCAGTCTTAGGATCTGTGCAGATACCGCCACTTTTTTTTGCCTGATGATTGGCTATCTTGGCCAAGGTTTTGGTTGGTGCTACACCAATTGAGACGGGAATACCGGTCCATTTTAAAATTTTTTTACGCAAAGCGAAGGGGTTGCCGATTTCAATAAAGGCTTCATCGATGGAGTAGACCTCGATATTGGCACTCTCACTTTCTAGGATCTGCATCACTCGGTGCGAAAGATCGGCATAAAGAGCGAAGTTTGATGAGCGCAAAGCCACCTTGTGGCGATCCAGAAAGTCGCGCCACTGAAAAAGAGGAGCACCCATCGGTACTCCAAGCGCCTTAACCTCTGCTGATCTGGCGATGATGCAGCCATCATTGCTTGACAAAACGCAGAGAGGGCGCCTCAAAAGGGTGGGATCAAAGACTCGTTCACAAGAGACAAAAAAGTTGTTGCAGTCGACAAGAGCAATCTGCTCACGCTTTGTGGATGACATAGGTGACCACCCCCCAAACCAAGAAGTGCTCATCATCAGTCACTTCAATAGGGGCAAATCTTGGATTGGCAGCATAGAGAAAGGTACCCCCTTCCCTTTGAACTAGCTGCTTGACTGTGAAGGCGCCATCGACTAGGGCAACGACAACTTTACCGCTCTTGGGAGTCAAAGCGCGGTCAACAATCAGGATGTCGCCCGACTCGATCTTGGCATCAATCATTGAGTCGCCATCGACCCTGACGAAGAAGGTGGCGGCTGGATGTTCAACTAAAAGTTCATGCAAATCGAGCGGCCTTTGCTCAAAATCATCAGCGCTTGAGGGAAAGCCGGCCGGCAGCCGGCCCTCTACGAAGGGAATTTCTAAGTCTGCGGGGATTAGGGGGATCGGCTTCATAGTTGGCAAGGATGAAAGATTATCGATAAAAAGACAATAGGGTGTTCAATATTATGCTTCCCAGATTATTATAGAGAGTATGCTTCGAGGGATTTTGTATGCCACATTTGCCTGCCTGCTTTGGGGATTTATCTTTGTTATTCCCAATCTTTTATTGAATTTCACCTCTGTGGAGGTGGTTTTGGGGCGTTATATTTCCTACGGTCTCTTTTCACTCACTCTTTTGCTTCGCAAGGGGTGGAAGATTCCGATGCAGTTTCCAGCTAGAGCGTGGGGTGCAGCGCTGATTTTCGCGCTTGCATCTAATATTTTCTACTATTTTGGTGTGGTGTGGGGATTGCGCTTTGCTTCGGCGCCTGTGACGGTGCTGATTGTGGGATTAGCTCCTGTATTGATCGCGCTTTATGGCAACTGGCATGTGCGGGAGATCTCCTATAGGCATATGATTTTTCCCTGTATCTGGATTGCGATTGGGGTGATCTTGGTCAATGTGACTGAGTTTTCTAAGGTGTCTAGTGGCAACGACTTCAAACAGTATGCTGTGGGGATGTTTGGGATTATTGTGGCGCTTGTTGGATGGAGTTTTTATGTTGTGCACAATGCACGTTTTTTGAAGCGCAATGTGCACCTGCCTGTGCAGGAGTGGGCCTCTGTGATAGGGACAGTAACGTTGGTTTTAGCACTATTGATTTCGTTTTTCTTCATCTTTGTTGTGGGTAGTGAGGTGGAGTTGTCGCACTTTGACTCTTTGAGCCCCAATTTAGGCTGGTTTCTGCTTGGGGTGGGTATCTTGGGGATTGGTTCTTCGTGGGGGGGCTGTTACTTGTGGAATCGGGCGAGTAGCTATTTGCCAGTGTCGCTTTTGGGGCCGCTGATGATTTTGGAGACGGTCTTTGGCCTGCTCTTTGTCTATATTAGGGCGCTACGCTTGCCAAATCTTTGGGAGGCAATCGGAATCCTGATGCTGCTATCTGGCCTTTTCTTTGCCCTTCATATCTTTAACAAGCGAAAGTTCACACAAAGTTGATTGTGTGAATATATAATATTTTCTATAGATGTCTTTATGATTGCACTACCATCTATTCTACTTATCAGTATGATTCCCGCTTTTGCCGCTCTATTGGGGGGGACCACCGGATATCTCTATAAACCTGAGGGCCAATGGCTTTCTATTTTACAGCACTTTGTTGCTGGCATTTTGATTGCAGCGGTCTCCCTCGACCTTCTGCCGCAGGTTACTAGTAGCCATCAGCCTTTTCTGGTCTCGCTCTTCTTCATTCTTGGGGTTGTGATCATCTTTGCTGTGGAGCATGGCATTCACCATTTAATGGACCAGAAACAGTCGGGGTTGATTTTGGGTGCGGCTCTTGATCTTTTGGTGGATGGTCTACTGATTGGCTTTTCATTTGTGGGAGGTTTCAAAAGCGGCTTGTTGATTGCTATATCATTGAGTTTTTGCGCCTTTTTTCTAAGTTTGACTGTGGTGAGTACGATTAAGCGGGGAAGGATAGCTGTACTGCTGCTTTTGGCTTGTATGTTGCCACTTGGAACGGTGATAGGGAGTTTTATTGCCTCGAAAGTGCTTCTTGAGGTTTTGAGTATGGCGGTTGCGGCGCTGCTCTACTTGGGGATTGAGGGGCTTTTGTGTCAGGCACATAGGAAAAACGAAAAATCTTGGGTTTCATTTAGTTTCTTTTTGGGATTCATTTTAGTACTAACCTTCCAGCAGGGAGTATGAATGTTTTTACTACTAGCGACGGCGATTCACAATCAAACATGAATCTCTAGCAAGGTACTTATTCAGTATCTCCTTGAGGAGACACTGAATAACTCCTATTCGGTATCTTCCGTCACAATTTTCGATTCGATTAACCAGCAAGTGTTTAGTGCTCGTCTTCGAATTTAACCGAATCAAAAATTTTGACGGAAGATGCCAAACATTAATTAATCAGGGCTTCCTTGAGGCAAGTGAGAGTAGTTTGTCTATGACAGGGAGGAAGTGATTATCTGTACGTGGCCAGCTCCGGGTTGGAGAGCTATTGTTGCAGGCACTGGCAATTAGTGGGGTATCCATGAGGGAGATTTTGCCATCAAAAGAGAGGGGGAGCGCGTTTTTGCTGAGAACCACGCTGTGAAGGCGAAGTATCTGACGGGTGGATGGTGGCGCGATTTTAACGCATAAGTCTAACTATCATCCAGATGGTGATCAGCTCTTTTTTTCTAAAGATGGAAAGCTATTTGTGATACTCTTAGAAAAACCGGGTGATGATATTTAGCCCTCTGATTTTGTAGCCTTTCACTTTTATGGCTTGTGCGGAGTGCAGATTGATCCTGGTGTGTGGCATCAGCCGCCATTTCCGGCAGGGGATGAGGCGGCGCTTTTGGACAAGCAGGGGGCGGTGCACGCCTGTATTGGTGCGACTTTATTGATGAATTTGGCTGCTACTTAGCGGTGCCAACAGTAGGAGAATAGATGGAAGAGCGCAACTTATCACATGGCGGAGTGAGAAACTCTCTGGATCAGATTAAGGAGAAGATTGAAAAGCGCAAAGATCTGCCCTACGCTTCTGTTGAGCAGCAGCTGGGGATTTTGGATCTTATTTCGCAGTGTGATCTTGGAGAATTTCTGATTGCAAGAGGGGGGCTTAATGGCTATTGGACGCACTATGTGGTGAGTTACCCAACGCTTGAGAAGAAGTCGGACAATCCTGTGGAGTCATTTGTGCTTGAGAAGGCACCGACTTCTTTGGCAACGCAGCAGCGTTTTGTGATTTTCAAGGAGGAGATTGCGAAGAGGCTGAAGGAGGGGATCTGTATGGCCTCTGTGCCATGCGGCGTGATGGGGGAGTTTCTGGATCTTGACTACTCGATTAAAGAGTTTGAATTGCATGGCTTGGATATAGATGAGCAGACGCTTAGTGATGCGAAAGAGTATGCGAGTTCAAAGGGGCTATTGGATCACTGTCACTTTGAGAAGGCTGATGCGTGGGATTTGGGTCGAACGGGGCAGTTTGATTTGATAGCGAGTAATGGGCTTTCTGTTTATGTAGAAGATGATGAGAAGGTGGTGGCGCTTTACGAGCAGTTCTTTAAGGCTCTGAAGCCGGAGGGAACTTTGATTACGAGTTTCTTGAGTCCGCCGCAGGATTGGGATGTGGCGCATGTGGTGCAGACGGATGCGTTGATGCAGAAGTTAATTTTCGCTGATATTTTGGATTGTGGCTGGGAGAGTTTTAGGACGGCGGAGCGCTCTGTTGAGCAGCTAAAGAGGGCTGGTTTTTCTTCAGTTGAGGTGAGGGGGGATAAGGCGTCGATTTTCCCGACGTTGATTGCTCAAAAGCTGTAGAGTATGTTCATGCATACTCTTAAACAGAGTTTAGAGGTAGAATCAGCTTAGTTGTTTGGGGGTTTAATTAGAAGGCCCTGACCTGTAGGAAGTAGCAAGATAGATGTGCCTTTGGACTTCGCAAAAGCATCATGAACATCCATCTGTTCCTCATAGCCATTAAAGCCGTAATCATCAAAAATTATGAGCCCGCCAGGAGAAATCTTATCCCAAAAAAATTCAAGAGCACATTTTTCAGGATAGGCAATATTCATATCTATATGTAGAAAAGCCACCTTCTCAATATTTTCCGTGTTCAGGGTTTGCGGAATGATGCCTTTGACTAAATGAACATTGGGAAAGGGAGAGAAGTTTTGTGTAGTAGTTTCGTAGCAATCTTCATAAAAATGTTCATTTGCCCATTCAACATGTCCCTTTTCCGATTCTGAGACCTGATGTTCTGGGATACCCTCAAAAGTGTCGAATAGATAGAAGTTTTTGGAAATTGAATTGAAATCGAGGAAATTACAGATTGATAATGCAACTATTCCCGTATTTGTGCCGCATTCAACAAAGTCACCATTTAATAGTAGTGCCTGCTGAGCAGCCCAGCAACATATATGTACCCGCCAATCAATTTGTAGTTTGTCATCAGAGGGGTCTAGAATTTTGTGACCAGAATTTATTCCAGCATGGTAGGCATCCATAAATTTAGTGTTTCTCCGAAAAGAGACATTTCTACCTGTCAGCTTCATTCCATCGGAATCATATTCATAGTGTGGTAAAAATGTGCTGTTGGTAGGTGAATGTATCTTGCAAATCCATCTTCTAACCTTTGTTCTTAAACCCATTTTGGAACTGCTCCTTCTAGATCGGAGAGTCATAATCAAGGAAGTATTTATGTGCAAGGCAAAATAAAAAACTCATCCTTGCTGGAATACTATGGTATCGATCTTTGCTCAAATACCGCCAGGGTTTGCATTCGAAACCATGCCCCCTCCTTCTCGAGGTCGTGTAGAAAACCGATTGATAGAATATGGAGCTGGTGCTACAATGCTCATTCGTTCCGGATTAGCTCAGCGGTAGAGCAGTGGACTGTTAATCCATTGGTCGCTGGTTCGAATCCAGCATCCGGAGTTCCCCCCGTTATTTTATTGCAGGGTCAACTTTTTCTTGAGTGCGCAGGTTCAAGCTATGTTTTGAGGATAGGCCGCGGAAGAAACGGAAGTCACCACTGATTCTAGTCACATCAGAGGAGTTTCCACGAGATTGATGGATGATATAAGGGTTTAGAAGAAGTACATCCCCAAGATCCATATCAAAGTGAATAGGCTTCGATTCCGTTTTCAACCCTTCGAGCCACACATTTCTCTTTAGCCGCTTTAGCTGCTCAGGCAAATTTTGTGTTCCGGGAAAAACCTCTACCCCACCTCGCTCTTTGTCTACTGGAACAAAGGGGGTCCACATAACAAAAAAGTCATCTAAATGTTTATTATAACTCACATCTTGATGAGGAGGGACAGCGGCGAGTTGGTTTTTAGGCAGAACAAAACGCACAGTCGGAGGAAGATGTACCTTGGGGTCTTCATCTGGGTATATCGACTTGTACAGATCAAGAACAGGGGCTTCGTTCATGAGACTGAGAAGTATAGAGGATAACCTAACATCTAAAGGAAAATGTCCTGAAAGCCAGTCTTTTAGACGTGGTTCGACTGTTTGTGTGGAAGAATTGCTTTTGGCAACTTCTGTAGCTTTTTGTATTAATTCTGACTCGGATTGGAAGGGAATATATGCAGAAATTTTTTTAAGAGTCGTAGTTTTTTCTCCATGCAGATAGGTAGAGATCTCCTGTATCTTCTTTTTGGGCAAAAATCCACGAATACATTGATAGCCGTGTTCCTTAAAGAATGAAGTATCAACCATATCATGTACCTATCTCTTTATGATGTATCCTGCTGGAGCATTTGTCCAGGGGAGCGTTTTAATTTGAACTTCTTTGTCGTGAAAAAATTCATCGACAGCCTGCGTTTCGCCTGGCCAATCTTTGATTGAGTACTCATCAAAGATCATGATCCCACCTCTAGATAGCTTTGGCCAAAGATGTTCAAGGGCAGCTTTTGTGGGCCGATATAGATCACAGTCAAAATGGATGAGAGAGAAACGGACACCTGGATTTTCCTCGGCAAAAAGTGGGACGGATTTTTCAATATCGCCCTCTACTAATTTTACTCGCGCTTTCCAAGGAATGAACCTGTCGCTATCGAAGATATCAATGGCATCTTTTAGCTCATCATAGAAGTTCTGTGGAGAAAAACCACCCACCATTTTTTCTGTTTGGTCACTGTTTTCGCCATCTTCGGGTAAAATTTCTGTAAAACCAGTCCAGTTATCGAACCCATAAACAGTTTTGGTGCGATCACCAACGCAGTGAGTTTCCAGAAAATTGGCCCAAGACATCAGTCCAAGTCCTCTAAATACCCCCAACTCAGCAATATCTCCCGGAACTTCTAATGTTTTGAGAAAGAGTTCATGGTGGGCTAAAAATCTCTTAAGGAGCTGGCGACGGATTAGTACTGGGAAAAGTTTGATTGCTTCAGCAGGTGATATGCTATATCTGTTACAATGCTCTTCAATGCGTTTCTCAATTTCAGTATCGATACCACTCTTCTTAAAACCATCGAACACAAACTTTTCTTTTAGAGTTTCCATCTTTATCCTTGGGGTGAGCTAGTTTATTTGATTTTTAGGAATTTCAAAATTGATTTCAAGGCTGAAAAGCTCTTTGGCAAGATCAATGATCTGCTGGTTTAGCTGCTCAAAAATTTGGGCAGTCAGTTCTACCAATAGAGTAGCATCTTCCAGTACTTATCTGAAAACGTTTCACTTTTTTGTAGAGGATGAGGCGTTATGGAGACACTGAATAACTCTCATCCGGCATCTTCCGCCATAATTTTCGATTCGGCGTTATTCTTGACTCGTTTAACCAGCAAGTGGTTAGAGCTCGTCCTCGAATTTAGCCGAATCAAAAATTCTGACGAAATCTGCCAAACGGTAGTTAATCAGTATCTCCTTATGGATCGATTAGGCCGCAGGTGTTATCACCGATCAATCTTTCGAGCCACTTTTCAGCTTTGCCCTCTTTTGGTGAAGATGTAGGTGCTGGTGGCAGTGCGTTCAAGATTTTGGAAAGAGCAGCCTCTTTTGCAGCACGCACAAGCAGCTGTTGGAAGACTTTTTGCGCAATCTCTGTCGTTGAAAGCGTACCTAAATCTCTAATTTCAAGATAGGGGATGGTAGGAAGGGAGATTTTCCTGCCATTGGCCTTCATCACTTCAAATTCGATGTTTAGAAGAATTAGCTTGTCGATCTTAAGCGGGCGCCCTTCAGTACTGATCGGCATATTTTTTAGAATCTGAACCCAATTATTGCTGCTGCCACTGCTGTTGTAGAATTCGATGCTCATCCTTGGAGTATCGATTTGGAGCGATTCAACATGGATGCTTCTTTTGAAGAATGAGGACCAAGGAGCAATTAGCTCGATTCGATTAGCTGAGAATGCAGTGGGTGATTTTGCGGGTCTTGGATTGAGAACGGTGAGTTTTTTTAGGGAAAAGGAGGAGGTGCCGACTCCCACTTTTTCGATTTCGACTGTTGTGCCGAGTTGGCGTGTGAGATAACGGGAGAGATAGTCTTCTGCGCCCCAAAAGAGGTAGATGGCGCCGATGACAAGTAGGAGAATAAGCAGTGAAAAGAGCGTTCTCATAAGAGGATCACCCTGTCACACTGCAAATATCATGTCAAAAAATATTTATAGTTCATCATCAATACTTGGGTAGCCGAGCTGCTGGTTGAGCTCATCCCAGTGTTGCCTAAAGAGTTCAATGTGCTCGTCAGTAAAGCGCTCTTTCCACTGCCCCACCTTCTTCTTGGTTGGAGTGTAAGTCATAGAGTGGCCCCACACTTTGTGCAAGGCTGCTTCAATCTCAGTCGCCGAACGGGGCTCGTTGAGGAATGAACATAGATTGGATATATGACTGACTTGCTCCATTTTATCTTCTAGCGAGAAGAAATTTTCAAACTTCGAAATAAATATAGGGCATTGATTTGATGAAATAAGACGAAATAGCAGTTGGCATACTTGAAAGACATGAGTATTTAACATGCTACTATGTCCCCTACCGAGAAGAGCACTTTTAAGCCGTTCATCAGGCGATAGCTTCAAATATGCCAAAGCACACTTCCTTTGATCCTTGTTCTTGTGGGATAGATCAGCTAGGGCTGCTTTTACTAACCATTTCTCAGCTGAGCAAAATACATCCCTTAAGTCGCGAATTATAAATATATTGGGGTTTGTATAGAAGTATTCTATTGGATTGAGCCAATCACTAGGAAAGAGATCTCTTTCTATTGCTATTTCTAGGGCTTTGCGAGATTCTGCGGTGTCTTCCATGAAATGGCCAGCAGGTTCATAAATTTCTAACTCATTTAATGTGAGCACAAATATGTGAAAGCCAGCTTTTGGGATAGTTATGATATGAGCCTGTAGACTACTGAAGATAAGTAGAAACGAAAGAATAAGCGCTTTCGACATAGGAACCTCCTGAAAGCGCAAAGGTTTAGTAAAACATTAAATATTATGCAAAGAAAAAAAGAGAGGGCGTTGCTGCCCTCTCTTTTAGACTAGACTAGTAGTCCATGCCGCCTGGCATGCCAGCTGGAGCCGCCGGCTTCTCATCCGGAATCTCCACAATCGTTGCCTCTGTCGTCAATAACATAGACGCAATCGATGCAGCACTCTCAAGCGCACTCCTCGTCACCTTCATCGGATCCAAGATGCCCGCTTCTAACATGTCAACATACTCATCTGTCAACGCATTATAACCGCGATTAGTCTCCTCAGAAAGAACCCTCTGGTAAACCAAAGATCCCTCCTGACCCGCATTCTCAGCAATCTGACGAAGTGGCGCCGAAAGCGACTTCAAAATAATAGACACCCCAATCTGAATGTCACCAGAAGTCTCACCCCTCAGCTTCTCCAAAGCATCAACCGTGCGCAAAAGAGCCGTTCCACCACCAGGCAAAATTCCCTCCTCAACAGCAGCAGCTGTCGCATGCTGTGCATCATCCACACGATCCTTCTTCTCCTTCATCTCAACCTCTGTCGCCGCTCCAACATGGATCACAGCTACACCGCCAGAAAGCTTCGCCAGACGCTCCTGCAACTTCTCCTTGTCATAATCAGAAGTCGCCTCCTCAATCTGACGCTTAATCAAGTTGCAACGCTCCTCAATCTGCTCCTTAGATCCCACCCCCTCAACAAGAGTAGTATCCTCTTTCTTCACTACAGCCTTCTTCACACGGCCAAGCATATCAATAGTCGTGCTCTCAAGCTTCATGCCAAGCTCCTCAGCAATCAGCTGACCACCCGTCAAAATCGCAATGTCTTCCAACATCGCCTTACGACGATCGCCAAAGCCAGGCGCCTTCACTGCACACACTTTCAAACCTGCACGGATTCTGTTCACAACAAGCGCTGCCAATGCCTCGCCCTCAACATCCTCTGCAATAATCAAAAGCGGCTTCCCAGACTCAGCAACTGCTTGCAAAATCGGCAAGAACTCCTTCATGTTCGAAATCTTCTTCTCATAAAGAAGAACATAAGCATCCTCAAGAACAGCCTCCTGAGACTCAGCATCTGTCATGAAGTAAGCAGAAAGATAACCACGGTCAAAGTTCATCCCCTCAACAACATCAAGCGTCGTCTCAAAGCCCTTCGCCTCCTCAACTGTAATCGTACCATTCTTGCCAACACGCTCCATCGCATCCGCAATGATCTGACCAATCTCAACATCATTGTTCGCAGAAATAGTCGCCACCTGAGCAATCTCCTTCTGATTCGTCACAGGACGCGCAATCTTGCCAAGCTCAGCTACTGCCGTAGATACAGCCCTGTCAATACCACGCTTCAAATCCATCGGATTAGCACCAGCTGTCACGTTGCGCAAACCCTCAGCATAAATCGCCTCAGCCAAAATAGTCGCAGTAGTCGTACCATCACCAGCCTTGTCAGCTGTCTTAGATGCCACCTCTTTAACCATCTGAGCACCCATGTTCTCATGCTTGTCCTCAAGCTCAACCTCTTTCGCTACAGTCACACCATCCTTGGTCACCTGTGGCGCTCCAAATGACTTGTCAATCACAACATTACGACCCTTAGGACCCAATGTCACCTTCACAGCATCCGCCAACGTACGAACACCCTTCAAAATTTTGCTTCTAGCATCTTCTTGATACTTAATGTCTTTTGCACCCATTGTTGCAAGCTCCTTATATATAGATTGTTATTCGACGATCGCGATGATGTCATCAGCAGAAAGGATAATAAGCTCCTCATCACTGACAGTTACCTCTTGGCCTGAGTATTTTTCCATCAAGACCTTGTCACCAACTTTGACAGCAAAAGGGATGAGGTTGCCCTCTTTATCCTTTGCTCCGGTGCCAATTGCGATCACCTCAGCAGTCTCTTGCTTTTTCTTGGCTGAATCGGGAAGGATGATGCCACCCTTGACGCTCTCCTCAGCTGCCAATCTCTTGAGCAAGACGCGGTTTCCTAACGGTTTCAATTTTGTCTGTACACTTTGCTCACCCATGCAAAAACTCCTGTTTTGGGTTCTATTTAGCATGAAGAGTAGCAGAATGTCGGATTTAGCACAATAGACAAATGAGTGCTAAAGGAGATGCTGATTAACTCCCTCACCAGACCTTCCGACAATCTTTCTATCGAGGTATCGTTCTCGCCTCGACTAACCCACAAGGGGTTAGATGTTCGGCTCCGAACCTCCCCTC
>JAJACG010000014.1 GCA_022601635.1 Chlamydiales bacterium
GCCTTTAATACGCTGACTACAAGATTGAGCGCACGCAAAGCTACAATCACCGCGCGAACAGGAAGAGCCAGAATATGGCTAACTGCCCCAGCACCCCAGCACCTAGCTCTCTTGCAATTGTTGTACGACTGCTGCCATACCTTGTAGTATGGGGATGTGGAAAGATGGTAGTCTAACTGTGTCATATAAGCATTATAACACAGTGTCCCCAAATATGTTAAGATTTTTCGAAAATCTGCTCTTTAATGGTATTAAAGCTCAATTTAAATAGTGTTTTGGGTGATAATTCAAAAATCCAATTTACAGAAGAGCGCCAGCCAAAGCTTTTTTTCAAAATTTTTCTTATTTCAGCTAACTGACCCCAACCAAATTCGACAAGCTGAAGAGAGCTGGAGTGATCGACCAAAGTGCGATCTAACTGGACAATACGCACATCTTTCATCTTTGAGATGCGGCAGAAGAGATCGAGGGCGAAGCGCAGCTTAAACTGGGGATTAAGCTTACCTGATTCAATAAAAAACTTGGTTTTAAACCAACAGCTGATGAAGGCTGCTGGTGCTAATCCCTTTTTTAGGCTCTTTGTCCAGCTTTGAGCGTAGCTCAAAATGGGCAGAGAGGCGTGCAAGACGGCATCGCAGGTAATCAAGTCGGGGAAATCAAAGTCTTCGACCGCTTCGGCGAAAATATCAAAGGTATAGGCTGAGATATAGAAGCAGCTGGGCAGCATGGTGGTGAGGTAGTCTCCCGTAGCCAAAGCGGCGCCTCGATTAATCATTTCGGGTAGGTCATATTCAGCGACACTATAGACTCGGGTGATGAGACTGCCATATTGAGCCAAAATGGTGTGCGTTTTGTCAGTCGAACCAGCATCAACTATGATCACTTCGAGGGGGTGGTAGTTTTGGCGCACGATGGTTGAGAGAGTGTGATCGAGACCGGCGCTACAGTTATAGGTGGGAATAATGATCGTTAGCGGAATCTCTTGGGAGCGTTTTTTAGGGGAGAAACTGCGCTCAATCTCCTCCACCCATTTTTTTTTCGCCTTCTCCATATTGCAAAAGCTATCACAATTTTCTATACTGCTCCAACTATGAATTTTCAAGAGATGATTACAACACTTGAGCGCTATTGGGCTGAGCAGGGCTGCTTGATCCAGCAGGGTTACGATTTAGAGGTTGGAGCTGGTACGCTCAACCCTTCAACTTTTTTGCGCGCACTTGGCCCTGAGCCCTATGCTACCGTCTATGTGGAACCCTCACGTCGTCCGAAGGATGGCCGCTATGGACAGAATCCAAATCGCGTACAGTTTTACCATCAGATGCAGGTGATCATCAAGCCGTCACCTCTCAATTTACAGGAGCTCTACTTGGGATCGCTGAAGGCGATCGGTCTCGATATTTCCAAACATGACATCCGCTTTGTCCATGACGACTGGGAGAATCCCACAATTGGCGCTTGGGGTCTTGGTTGGGAGGTTTGGGCAGATGGTATGGAGGTGACGCAGTACACCTATTTCCAAGCAGTCGGTGGCCTGCCAGTTGACATTGTGACTGGTGAATTGACCTACGGCTTGGAGCGGCTTGCCCTCTACTTGCAGGGCAAAGACTCTATCTTTGATCTGCAGTGGGATGACAATACGCTTTATGGTGAAATTTTCAAACGCAATGAGCTTGAGTGGAGCTCTTACAATTTTGATCACTCCAATAGCGAAATGTGGCGCCGTCACTTTGATGATTTTGAGAGTGAGGCGAAAGAGGTTGCAGCCAAAGGTTTTCCAATCCCCGCCTACGACTTTGTGATGAAGGCGTCGCACGCCTTCAATATGTTGGATGCCAGAGGCTGCATCAGTGTTTCTGAGCGTGCCTTCTATATTGGTCGTGTGCGCGCACTTGCCAAGCTTGCTGCTGACAGCTATGTGCAGTCAAGAACAGAGCAGGGTCACCCTCTTTTGAAGAGCAAAATTGAGTGGGAACCTCCAACTGCGACAGCGCCAAAAGATGTGGATGGCCCAGCCGACTTTCTCTTGGAGGTTGGTGTTGAAGAGCTGCCTGCCTCATTTGTTTCAATTGGCATGGATAATTTGAAGAGCGCTCTTTCCAAACTTTTGAAAGAGCATGAAATTACGCACAACTCCATTGAGTGCTATGGCACACCTCGCCGTCTTGCTTTGATTGTGAAAAACCTTGCGGGAGGCACCCCCTCCAAAAAAGTTGAAAAGAGGGGCCCTTCTGCTGCTGCAGCCTTCACCGATTCGGGTGAGTTGGCACCGGCAGGTCTCGGCTTTTTTAGGTCGCTTGGGTTGGAGCCAGTAACAAGAGATGCGCTCCCCTCTTCGATTGAGATCCGCAACCTCAAGGGTCAAGACTACCTTTTTGCCTCCTATGAGAGTGCTGGTATTTCAACAGCTCGCCTACTTAGTGAGAAGTTGGGTGATTTGATTTTGGGGCTTGATTTCCCTAAGAAGATGCGCTGGTCGCACTTTGACTTTGCATTTGCAAGGCCACTGCGCTGGATTGTCTCGCTCTTCGGCAAGGAGGTGATCCCTTTTGTTTGTGGAAACATTGTAGCAGACCGCAAATCTTATGGTCATAGGCAGCTGCATCCAAAAGAGATTTCGATTTCGAAGGCGGATGGCTATGTGGCTACGTTGAAGAAGGCGAAGGTGATGGTCGACCCGCTGGAGCGAAAGAAGGCGATTGCAGATGAGATCTTCCATCTGAAGAAGCAACCTGCTGAGGGTGAGCGCGTGATGCGCCAAGTGGTCCATCTTGTAGAGTGGCCCTTTGTTTTGATGGGTAACTTTGATTCCAGCTATCTAAGGGCGCCAAAAGAGGTGCTGATTTCAGAGATGGTGGAACATCAAAAGTACTTCCCGTTGCTTGATGAGAGTGGAAACCTGGAGCCGCACTTTATCGTTGTCTCCAACAATACGCCCTCTGATTTGATTCGTCATGGCCATGAGTGTGCGCTCTCTCCTAGGCTGGCAGATGGCGTCTTCCTCTTTGAGGAGGATCAGAAAAAACCGCTGGAGGAGTTTGCGAAGAAGCTGAGTGCGATCACCTTCCAGAGAGATCTCGGTACATTGGCTGACAAAGTTGTGCGTCTGAAACAGATTGCGAAAAAGCTACACTCCTTGCTGCCGCTCTGTCCTCTGGATCAGGTGGAAAAGGCAGCGGAGCTTTGCAAGGCGGATTTGGCGACTGAACTTGTGGGTGAGTTTCCTGATCTGCAGGGTGTAGTGGGTCGGCTCTACGCCTCAGCGCAAGGAGTTCAAAGCGAAGTTGCGCTTGCAATTGATGAGCATTGGATGCCGCGTGGTGAAAAGAGGCCGCTGCCCAAATCTGCATGTGGTACACTTTTGAGCCTCTGTGAGAAGATAGACAACTTGATCAGTTTCTTTTCGATTGGATTGAAACCGACCAGCTCGAGCGATCCCTTTGCTTTGAGAAGGCAGGCGCTTGGTTTGATCAAGATTGTGCTTGATCAGCAGCTGTCGCTTCCACTCAAAGAGTTCTTTTCTGAGGAAATTTTGCAATTCTTGACCAATCGTCTGCGTCACCATCTAGTGGATGAGGGCTTTGGTAAGGAACCGGTTGATGCTGTTTTGTCGCAGTCGTTGGAAGATATTTGTAAGAGCTATCGAGTGCTGAAGGATTTAGAGGCGTTTCGTTCTCGCAAGGAGTTTGCTGTACTTCTTGAGATTTACACGCGCGTCTTCAAGATTTTGGAGAAGAGCGAGGCTGGTGAGGTGGATCCAGCGCTCTTCGAAGAAGCGAGTGAGCGCGCTCTTTTTGAGGTGTGTCAAAAGCTGGTCACCTTTGATGATTTGGTGCAGCTGCAGCAGCCTGTTGCTAGATTTTTCGATGAGGTGAAGGTGATGGCGGATGATGAAAGGGTGCGTGCTAACAGGCTCGCTCTTCTTGCGAAGGTGCGCTCACTATTTGACAATCTCGCCGATTTCTCAAAGCTAAGGTAGCTGTGGAATCTTGGAGATATCTCTTTTGGTGTGGCATAGCTTAGAGCGATTGCGTGCTATGATGCGGTAGAGCCAATTGGGACAGTAGGCAAAGCGGCCAAGCAGTCTGGCAATGCGACCAAAGGCTCTCCCCTCCACATAGATTTTGGGTGCCTTTTCAAAATCCTCAATCAAAATGACGCTATCGACTGCCGGCAAATCAAAGCGCTTTGCTGTCTCCCCTTGCAGACTGGAAAAGACAAATAGCTGCCTCTTATCACGCTTCGCAATCGCCAAAATCGCCTTATGACAGAGAAGGCAGGGCCCATCAAATAGAATGAGATGCTTCATATTTCAGCTACAGGCCTCTTGGTTTGTGAGTATTGACGCGCCAGCTCTAACATCTTCTCATCGCTATGTCCACCACCATTGATTTCTCTTTGAATCGCCTCGCGATCAGAGAGCCATTTGCGATCCATCATCTTCTGTACCGTAAACAAAAAAAGCTCCTCTATCTTCTCATTTTTCAGTTTCGAAGACATAATCTCATCGACGCAGCGCTCCACTAGCACATCATCGATGCTGCTCATCACAGAGAGAAGGTCTGTGTCATCCGCCTTCAAATAGGCTGAGTAGAGCTTTTGGCATGGCTCTAACATGAAGTATGAGGGCTCTACATACTTCTTCACAATAGCGCGGAAGCGTGATTCCCCTCGAATCAAAAGACGTAGAAGGTCGATCTCCAAAACACGATCGGGATCAACCTCCATCTTGGTACCGGCAGGCCTGCGATAAACTGGACGCCGTCCACCAACCATCTGCTGCGGCAACTGCACCAGCTGAGCCAGCTTCTGCAGACTCTCATGCACCATCACCGGCTCATTCCAACTCTCAATCTCCTGCTTCATCTCTTTGACAAACTGCGTCTTTCCAGCTGGATTCTTCAAATCCAAAGTGGTCGTCTGTACACGGAAACTCAAATAGTCTTTCGGCTGCAGTGCCAAAAAAGCCTCTTTGCCCTGCTCGTTGAGGAAGGTATCAGGATCCATCCCCTGTGGAAGAAGTAAAACCTCAACTCCAATCCCCTCCTTTTGAAAGAGCGCTCCCGTTTTAGAGGCCGCCTCAATGCCCGCCTTATCGCTGTCAAAAGCGATCTGAATGGTGCGCGCACCCAAATTCTTCAACGTCTGCACATGACCCTGTCCAAAAGCTGTTCCCAAAGAGGCGACTACATAGTCCAATCCCTCATCAATCAGACGCAAACAGTCAATCTGCCCCTCAACAATGAGTGCCTTTTGCTCCTTCACAATACGCTTGCGGCTATAGTTAAGACCAAAAAGAAGACGCGATTTTTTGAAAAGAGCTGTCTCCGATGTATTGATATATTTGCCACCAAAAGTCTCCTCACGAATCTTGCGCGCCGAAAAACCGATCACACTGCCGCGCGGATTGCGCACTGGGAAGGTGACACGCTCACGAAAAAAGAGGCGCCTACCATCTTGTGACAAAAGACCTGCCGCCTGCATCAACTCCTTAGAATATTTCTTCTCACGCATCGCTTTGAAAAATAGCTCTGACCCCTCAGGAGCAAATCCAATCTCAAAACGTCTGATAAAGTCAAGTGAGAGTCCCCGCTTTGTGAGGTAGTTGAGCGCCACTCTACCCTCTTCAGTGCGTTGTAAATAGAAGTGGTAGAAGTGGCTAGCAAAGTTCAGTACCTCTTGAATCTGGAGTGAACTGGGCCCCTTTTCCACCTTATCCTCTTCTTGCAGAGGAATATGAAATCTTTCGGCGAGCATTTCAACCGCTTCTCGAAATGTAAGTCCTTGGAGCTGCATCAAAAAGGCGATGGCATCGCCATGAGCTCCGCAGCCGAAGCAGTGATAGTGGGAGTCGCCCCGTTTTAGGGTGAAGGAGGGAGACTTTTCATCATGGAAGGGGCAGAGCGCTTTGTAGGCAGTGCCTGCTCGCTTTACTTCGATCTGGCTGGAGACTACATCGATGAGATCAATTTTTTCTTTGAGTGTATTGAGTGATTCTTTTGTATACATTTTGGTAGTATGGCAGCTTGCACGATTTTCGTGAATATCTCTAGACTTATATTCTACAAAGCTTTAATCTAGTCACATATGTCAGTCCATTTTAAAAATTTCAGCAAAGATTATGCTAACCTTCTGCGTAATGCTAACCCCGAGGCAATTTTGCAATGTGTTGAAGCTGTTGCCAAGGTAATCCCACATGGGGAGGCGATTAATCGTGTACGCTTTCGCCAGGGTGCACCGAGCTCGGATCAAACGCAGCGACTCTTGAAAGCCTGCCCAGAGCTTAGAGTAGTCGATCTAAGAGGGAATACTGAGACACAGGCTGCTGTTAATAATGTTGCAGCTGCATTGAAGAACAGGCCCACCTTTAATCTGAGTATTTTAGGCTTCTGCAATCAGAAAGGTGCCCCTGTGGATGAGAGCGCTTTGGACGGTACGAATATCGGTAAGGTTTGGATTCGGCGCTGCAATAGAGATGATGAGTGCTGTCAAAATGAAAAAGCGTGATTAAAATTCTACTAATCACTACGCTCTTTGGCTTTCACCAAAAACTTGACTAACAATGTCCATTCTCTTCTTCCGCAATGCAAAGCTCTATCATCGAACAGTAGATGGAGGACTTCCCTCTGCTGTAACCAAAGCGGCAATTGCCATCTCTGCAAGAGTATTAGAGGTTCACTTTGGTGAGCTGTCCCCAAGCGAGCTCGATGTGAGTCAACTTTTGGATGGCTGTCCCAATCTGGGGCATATTTCACTTACAGGCAGTAGCCAGACTCAAGAGGGCATGGATGCTGTTGGCAGAGTGATGAGGCGCACCCCTGACTCATACTTAGGGAGGGTGACGCTCTGTAAACAGAACGGCCCGTTGAACTATCGTCAGATTATGGCAGGAAATATTCAGCGGGTGGATAGCTTCCGCTGCCCTAGAAATGAAAATTGCTGTAAAGGGAAGGCTACTTGATGGGAATTTCTGTTTTTGGGCTAAGGACATCAGCAGGATTATGGCGCGGTACACGATCGGGAGAAATTGTTCGGCGCGCAGCTATTATTCAAAAAGAGTATGATGTGCAGAAAGTGCATTTTTTCAAAAATGCTCCTACGGCAATGGAGATACAAACACTGCTGGCACGCTGTCCCCGTTTAGAGGTATTAGATCTATCGGGCTGTCCTCTAAGCCCAAAGGAGATGAATGAGATCAGCCGAGCGGTTGCCGATCTGGCTCCAAGTATTTGGCTACCAAAACTGCTTTTCTGTTCAAGCCCATCCCTGAAAGAGCGTGATCTTGCACCTATCAGGGGCAATCGTAACATTGGAAACATCTATGAATGCGTCTGCCCAAAAACATCCCCTGCATATTTTGATCTAGGAGTCCAACCTCCAGAATGCTGCAAAGAGAAGGCTTAGGGAGATACTGAATAAGTACCTTGCGAGAGATTCTGCCAAGATTTGCGACGCGGGGAAATTCGGAGCCGAACGTCTAACCCTTTGCGGGTTAGTCGAGGCGAGAACAATACCTCGATAGAAAGATTGTCGGAAGATTCAATGAGCGAGTTGTTCAGTGTCTCCTTAAAAAATCTTAGATGATAAGATCGCGGTGGTTTTATTTTCTTTCACGCACTATGCTTTTTGAGTATGACGACACCGATGATGCAGCAGTGGGAGGCGTGCAAGGCGTCTGCTCCAGGAATGATTCTTCTCTTTCGTATGGGCGATTTTTATGAAGCCTTCTATGATGACGCCGCTCTTTTGGCAAGTGAGCTCGATCTCACTTTGACCAAGCGGCAGGACATCCCGATGAGCGGTGTGCCTCACCACACAATTGATAGCTACATTGAGCGCTTGGTTGAAAAGGGCCATCGCGTTGCTATTGCGGAGCAGACAGAAGATCCTAAGCAGGCCAAGGGATTGGTCAAGCGGGAGGTTGTGCGTATTGTCACTCCCGGAACTATTATCAATTCCTCTCTTATCAGTGAGAAGAGCAACAACTATTTAGTTTCAATCTGTCAGGTGGGCAAGCTTTTTGGGCTCGCCTCTTTAGACATCACTACAGGTGAGTTTCGCACTATTGAATTTGAGCAGATCGATCAGCTGTTCAATGAGCTGTCGCGACTCAACCCTTCTGAGTTTTTGGTTAGCGAAAAGTTTGCTGCCAAACAGCCTATTGATGGGATGACGACACTTGTGGAGCAGTGGCGTTTTGAACACAAGACAGCGACCAATTTTTTGACGCGCCATTTTGAGGTTCAGCATCTCGATGGTTTTGGGCTTAAGGGCAAGGTGGCAGCGATCAACGCGGCGGGGGCGCTGCTCGCCTATGTCAGTGAGGAGCTCTCTCTTTCCGTGACTCATATCAAAAAAATTCGCCCCTACAGTCTAGACGAGGCGCTGTCGATTGATCGCACTTCGACGAGCCACTTGGAGCTTGGCTCCCTCCTAAAAGTGCTTGATCGTACAGTGACACCGATGGGTGGTAGACTTTTGAAAAAGTGGCTCAAGCATCCGCTGCTCAATCCAAAGAGAATCTTTGAGAGGCAGGAGTCTATTGAGGCGCTCTACTTAGAAAATGAGAAGAGGCTGCAGTTACGCAGTCATCTAAGCTCTGTGCGCGATTTAGAGCGTCTGGTGATGAAGGTCTCTGCCAATGTATCCAACAGACGTGATCTAAAGGCGTTGCAGCACTCATTGATGCCACTTGCTTCGATTCGCACGACACCTATCGATGAGATTTCGCGCTATCGCGAGCAGATTTCCAATTTTGGGGAGCTCATTGCGTTATTGGATTCGGCACTGGATGATGAGGGCAATTTTAAGCGCGGCTATCATAAGCCGTTGGATGAGCTGATGGAGATCACGCAAAACAGCAAGAAGTGGTTATTGGGCTATCAGGCGCGGATCAAGGAAGATTACGGTATCAAAAACTTGAAAGTGAGCTTTAACAAGGTCTTTGGCTACTACATTGAGGTGAGCCGTGGACAGTCACATCTGATGCCTGAGACTTTTGAGAGAAGGCAGACTTTGGTCAATGCGGAGCGATTCATTTCGCCTGAGCTGAAGGAGTATGAGAGTCGCGTACTGAACAGTGAAGAGCAGATTTTGCGCATTGAGGCGCAGCTTTTTTCCGAGTTGATGCAGAAGACGCTGCGCTTTGAGGAGATGATTTATGCAGCCGCAAGGGCGGTTGCTTGGATCGATGTGTTGCACGCTTTGGCTGATGTGGCGAAGAGAAATGATTTTGTGCGTCCCAAGGTGGATGACTCTACCCTTCTTGAGATTGAGGGTGGGCGTCACCCAGTTGTGGAGAGTGCGATTGGCCGGGAATGTTTTGTAAAAAATGACACAACGCTTGGTCAAGATCAGTTGATGCTTTTGACGGGGCCCAATATGGCGGGCAAATCAACCTATATCCGTCAGGTGGCGCTTTTGGTGATTATGGCACAAATCGGCAGCTTTATTCCTGCTGATCGAGCGCATATTGGTGTTGTGGACAAGATTTTTACGCGCATTGGTGCTAGTGATGACTTGGCGCGTGGGCAGTCGACCTTTATGGTGGAGATGACAGAGACGGCCAATATTTTGAACAATGTGACGAGCAAATCTCTGGTTATTTTGGATGAAGTGGGGCGTGGTACGAGTACTTATGACGGGCTGGCAATTGCGTGGTCGGTTGTGGAGTATTTGGCGAAGAGTGAGGGGCGGCAGGCTAAAACGCTCTTTGCCACGCACTATGGTGAGTTGATGCAGCTGGAGGGGATGAGTCCAGGGATTGTCAACTATCATGCAGCTGTGGAAGAGTGTGAAGAGAGGATCACCTTTTTGCACAAGATTGCACCGGGCGGCGCTGACAAGAGTTATGGTATCCATGTGGCGCGTCTAGCTGGTTTGCCACTCACTGTGGTGAAGAGGGCGACGCAGATTCTCAAGAAGTTGGAGAACCGCAAACAAGAGGCGGCCAAACAGAATGCAGAGCAGCTCTCTTTGTTTTGATAGCTACCCGACCAAGCCGGGCGTCTACCTGATGTATGACGAAAAGGGCAAGGTTCTCTACGTTGGCAAGGCGAAAAATCTCAAAAGACGAATCAAGCAGTACTTTGTACCTGGGCGTGATGGACGGATGATGGTGCCTTTTCTCACCTCCAAGGTGAAAAAGGTAGACACCATTGTGGTCTCCTCGGAAAAAGAGGCGCTTCTGCTTGAAAACACATTGATCAAGGAACATCAGCCGCGTTACAACGCGCTTCTTAAAGATGATAAGACCTTTTTCAGCCTTGTGGTGAATAAGGGACATAAATGGCCGATGCTGCGCGTTGTTCGCTTCAAGGGTAAGGCAGCCAAGGGAAATCTCTACTTTGGTCCCTATACCGATGCCTTTGCTGCGCGAAAAACCCTCAAACTTCTGCGCCATCTCTTTCAACTGCGCCAATGCTCAGACTATGAGCTTGCGGCGCGCAAACGGCCCTGTATGCTCTATGAGATGAAGCAGTGCATTGCGCCCTGTGTGAACAAATGCACTAAAGAGGAGTATGATGGCCAGGTGGATCAGCTGATCGACTTTTTGAAGGGCAGAGATCGACAGATTGTGAGGAGATTGATCGAGCAGAGGGATGAGGCGTCCAAGAACCAAGAGTATGAGAGGGCTGCGCGCGCACATGACCTTGTACAGTCGATTGAGAAGACGCTTGAGAAGCAGCGAGTAGAGAGGGCTGGCCAAAAAAACCTTGATGCTCTGGGCCTTGTGAGGGCTGGTGATCATGTGGTTGTGGCGCAGCTGCTATTTCGTTCAGGTAAGCTGGTTGCGGCGCATGACCATCACTTCCGCAAGACGGCGCAAGAGGATGAGGCGATTGTGCGCACCTTTTTGATGCAGCACTACCAAAATGTATTGGAAAAGCCGCATGCCATCTTGCTTCCGCTTGAGATTGAGGGTGGCGTCCAGGAGTTGCTCAACATTCCCCTGCTTCTTCCAAAGAGGGGGAATAAGGCGCATCTTGTGAAGATGGCCAAGGGCAATGCGCAGGCCAAGCTGGAGCAGGAGAAGAGCCGCGTTGAGAATCGGGAACAGACACTGATCGATCTGCAGGAAAAGCTTCATCTGAACAACTTTCCCAATACGATTGAGTGCTTTGACAACTCCAATATTTCAGGCTCTGAGCCTGTGAGTGCAAAGGTGAGCTTTGAGATGGGTGAGCCTAATAAGAGGGCCTATCGCAAATATAAGATTGAGGAGGCGGATGCCTCAGACGACTATGGAATGATGCAGGAGGTGCTACGAAGACGTTTTAAAAAAGATCATTATCCCGATCTGCTGATCATCGATGGGGGTAAGGGCCACCTAAAAATTGCCCTGCGTGTACTAGCAGAACTGAATATCAGTACAATTGATGTGATCGCAGTGGCAAAAGAGGGTGGCCGTCATGACAAAGGAGTGACGGCCGAGCAGATCTTTTTGCCTGGGCGCAAGGAGCCGATCATCTTAAAGCGTCACTCTCCCCTACTCTTCTTGCTGCAGCGTATTCGCGATGAAGCGCACCGCTTTGCGATCACCTACCAGAAAAAGAGGCGGAAGAAAAGGGTATTGGAAAGCGAGCTGGATTCACTCAAAGGGATAGGACCGATCAAAAAGCGGCGTCTGCTAACCCACTTTGGCAGTGTCAAAAGAATTGCAGCAGCAGGCGAGGAGCAGTGGCTTGAGGTTCAGGGCATCACCCAACGAGATATCGAAACTCTAAAACTCCTCAAAAGGAGATACTGAATAACTCGGTTATTGGAGATTCTGCCAAGATTTGCGACGCTAGGAAATTCGGATCCTGATACTAACTCTTTGAGGGTTAGCGAAGGTGAGAATGATACCTCGATAGAAACATTATCGGAAGATCTGGTGAGGGAGTTATTCAGTGGCTCCAAAAAGAGTTAAAAATTCCCTATTTCAAGCAGAGCTGCACTTTCACCGTTTTTGTGTAACCACAGACGTCAAAAAATGTTTTTGTAAGTAACTCTTCCATAGCGTGCAACTCCTCTTCTAGAGGGTCGATATTTTGGGCGATCACTTCGATGACACCCTTGCGCACTAAGAGGTCGCAGGAGGCGTCTGGGAAGCGGGAGCGGAGGCTCTTTTCGGCAAGAGCCTTGAGCACCTTTTCTGAGATAGAATAGTCCTCGGTGCGGAAGTAGAGGAAGCGCTTCTTATTGAGCGTATAGAAGCAGGTGAGCAGAAGCAGACCAAAGAGTGCGAGGAGGCTGCCAAAGAAGAGTGGACTTGCCTTGAAGATGGCAAGCGCTTTTAGGGGCAAGCTGTAGAAGTCTGAGATGGCAAAGGCAAGTCCACCTATAAGCATAATCACACCTAGGCATAGAGCGACAAGCGATATAAAGATCAGCTCGAAGCGGTTCACTTGACCGCTTCCTCCTCAAGCAGGGAGGCTGGATAGTGCTCCTCTTGAGTCTCCTCAATATTTTGAACGAGTCCTTTGATAACTACGTGTACGGTTGCTACGTGTAGACCGGTTAGCTTTGTGATCTCTTCGACAACTTTTTCTTGTACGGCTGAGGTGATATTGGGGATCATGACACCATACTCGACATTGATCTCGATTTTCACCTTAAGGCTGTGATTTTTGCTATCTTGCTCAACAGTGATGCCTTTGACTCTTTCAACTTCTCGTCCAAAGAGTGTATCGATGAGGGAGCCTTCGAGAAGAGCAACGCCCTCAATTTTGTTGAGCGCCTGTAAAATAATAACTTGAATTACACGCGTTTCGATGTCGTGGCTGAAGGTAGTTTTGGGTACTTCAAATTCTTTTGTGTCTAATTTTTCATTCATCTGGGGGATCCTCTTGAAAATATCGCCAAGTTCAGCTAAAATATACTCTTATGATTGGCAAAATGCAACTAATACATCTACTTCTTTTCTCTGGGGTGATGGGTCTTCTCTGTAGTCATCTGGCTAAGAAGAGGGGAAAGCGGCCGCTTGTCTGGTTTCTCATGGGCTTTTTGTTTGGGATCTTTGGCTTGATTCTACTCTATATTGTACCCACCTTTTCGACTCAGGAGAAGAGGGCGGCCTACAAGCCTTTGAAGCCGGTGGAGCGTAGTGATGCGTGGATTCACATGTGGTACTACATGGATGGATCGCATGAGCAGGCGGGCCCTCTGGAGTTTCCGGAGTTTATTGAGAAGGTGAAATCCAACGCGGTTCAGCGCGACTCACTTGTCTGGAGTGAGGGTATGAAGGATTGGAAGAAGCTATCCGATCTTCCCGAAGAAGTTACTAAAGAGCTGGTTTAGAAAACCTACTTCCTTAAGGAGATACTGAATAACTCGGTTATTGGAGATTCTGCCAATATTAGCGACGCGGGGAAATTCGGAGCCTGACGCTAACCCCTTGTGGGTTAGTCGAGGCGAGAACGATGCCTCGATAGAAACATTGTCGGAAGATCTGGTGAGGGAGTTGGTCAGTATCTCCTTAAATAGATGCGCTGTAGAGCGATCAGTGAAAGAAGTACGATCACAATGATCCCAGCAGAGGCAGCGGCTAAATGCTTTGGCCCATTGTTAGCAATATTTCCAAAATCACCATGATCCTTCGCACTTGCAGAAAGCGCTGAGTAAAATAGCTCACCAAAGATCCAGAAGCTGTTTGTCACAACTGCCCAGGTCAAAATCGCAACCTTAGCCGCTTTGGGCATCTTTACAAAGTGTGTCAAAGCGCAGGCACTGACTACCAGCGCGAGAGAAAAGGCAATATTTGTCCATGTACCAGCTGCATTAGTAACCGTATCCTGCCATTTATTTGCTGGCCAATCGCTATACGTCGTTTCTCCTGCAAGGGTCTGGGTTGAGATAGTGATTTCGGAGCGACCTAAACCAAATAAAGCCGCAGCTGTCGAATGCCCCATCTCATGAACAAGGGTATGAAGGTGACCTAAAGTAATCACCTGAAATGCCTTGCTCTGCAAAATTTTATCCCCAGCAATAGCTAGCCTATTAGAGATATAATTGCTCTTTTTGTGGAAACCAGAGCTGTACTCATTCTCATCAGAGCTCATCTTATAACCAACGTCATCATGAGTTTGCCAGCTAATCTTGGGGATAAAATGGGATGGTCTAACCCTAAACATACCCTAATTATAACATTTTATTTTAAATAAAAAATAAAGAAAACCTCCCTTTTTTCAATCCTTATGGATTGATCATAAAAGAGTTGGATCATCTAATTAGCAGAGTAAATCACCTTCTAGGCCCCAGTAAAGGCGCATGGAGCTCTCCCCATCAATAGCTCCCTCTGTTCGATCTGAAGAGCCAGGCAGCGCTCTCTTCAAGATGCGGCCCTTGGGCATGCAATATCTCAACTGGGTGATATCAAAAGCCCAGCTCGTGGGCTATAGTGGGTGACATCTGCCACTTCCCGAGTGACAAAGAGCTGCCGCAGCAGCTCTTTATCATCGGTGATGCGCTTGGAAAAGCGCAGTAATTTTGGGGAAAAATCTACCAAGATGCTTTGGTAACGCCTGGAATCATGCCCATGCCCGCCATCTCGCGGAAACAGATTCTTGATACACCAAACTTACGGAGGTAAGCGTGCGGTCTGCCAGTCAAACGGCAACGATTCTTCAATCTAGATGGAGAGGTGTCACGGCGCATTTTATTTAGTGAAATACGTGCTTGCTCTCTCTCCTCCTCTGACAAACGAAGATCCTTCGCTCTCTTGCGCAAATAGTTGCGGCGCTCTCTGTTGAGCTCGACCAACTTCGTACGTTTTGCCTGTCTTGCAATCGCTGATTTTTTTGCCATTACTTCTTCCTCGCTGGTCCCTTCTGCCGCTGCTTGCGGTTGGGGTCTTTCTTGTTGATGATGTAGAGCCGGCCGCGTCTTCTGACCAGCTTATCTCCTTTTGAAGGATCTGCTTTAATCGATGCCTTTACTTTCATAGTCTTCCTTACGTTTGAGGAGCAATATAGCGGAAATGAGACTTTTCTTACAACTCTTGTTTTTTTTCTCCCCCCCTGCTATTATCCTTCCAAAATCAAACTAAGGACAGAAATGAAAAGAACCTATCAGCCATCTAAGCGTCGTCGCAAGAATCAGCTCGGTTTTCGTGCTCGTATGAAGACTGCAAATGGTAGAAAAATTATTAATAGACGTCGCCGCATGGGGAGACGTCAGCTTGTACCAGCTTAATAAAAGTTGTAAGTTACTCAAATCTTCTGAGTTTCGAGAAGTGAGTCGAAAGGGCCAGCATCATTCTGGTCCTTTTCTGCGTCTGATCATCAAAAAATCTACTCAGTCAAAGCTGGGAATCTCTGTATCAAAAAAATTTGGCAACGCTGTCAAAAGAAATCGTTTCAAGCGGCTGGTTCGTGAAATATTTCGTCTACACCCAGATGAGCGTGCCAACCTAGAGATCCACGTCCGTCCCGCTTCAGATTGCTGCCCCGATTTTGAGCCGCTTAAAGAGGAGCTGTTACATCATCTACGGCGCGCATGTAATCAATCGAGTGACTAATCTCACCCTTCCTATTCTGGGGCGCTGATTGTTGCGCTTTCTCACTATATTGAATTGCCAGCTCTAGCTCACCATTTTCCAAGTAATACTGCGCAATCATCATTTCGAGCTGCCAACAGAGCGATTCAGCGCGCTTGCCATAGCGCTCCAAGAAATTCATTAGCGGTTCAATCCCAGGATTTTCTTGGAAGTCGATCAGAGCAACGTGATACATTAGCTCCGCATCATCCAATTTCACCAGCTGATCACGCAGCTGCTTAGAGGGTTGGCGGCGATACTTCTCCAACAAGAAGAGTCCTGGCTCCTTACAATTGATGCCAAAATCGAGCACAGCTGCAACTACCTCCTCATTACAGAGCGCCTCAGCTAGATGGTAGGCCCTCTCCAATATGGTGCGCGTGCGCTCCCCTCTTGCAATGAGATCCATCAAATAGCTTAGATCGCGGTCTTGAGCCAAGGTGAAGAGTAGATCGTCAGCTAGCTGCTCGGCTGTCATCGGCATATAGCCAAATCTAGCAATCTCTCTTTGATCTGCAGCAAGAAGAATCATTGTGGGAAATTCGCTCACGCTGAAGCGCTCAAGCTCACAGCTTTTGACAGCCTCTTTGGGCGAGTCAATTTCCACACAGATCAGCTCCTGCTCAATCTTCTCTTTGAAAAGGTCAGAGCTGAGCACCTCATCCTTGAGTTTCATGCTCCACCCTGACCATTCAGATGCTGTAAAAAGAAGAAGCAGAGGCCTCTTCTCAATCTGGCTCTTTTCTAATGCCTGCCCCAAGTCAGTTGACCAACTACAGGTCAAAAGTATGAGCAAGAGTGAACATAGGCCTTTTTTCATCTTCTACCTAATTGTTTAGAAACTGTTCCAACCACTGAGCGTAAGCCTTTCCGCCGCCCGCTCGGTAACCTGTTTCACCAATAAAGCCGCCTTTTGAATCGACGATCACAACAGTTGGATAGCCGGTCACACCGTAGCGCTGTTTCAGCTGTGCATTTTGGCGCGCCTGCGCCTCTGGCAGCTTGCTATTCATTGGAAAATCTACCTTGACAAAGACAAATTTCTGACCAACAGCTGCTGCAAATGCGGGAGAGGAAAATACCTCTTGATCCATTTTTTTGCACCAGCCACACCAGTCTGAACCGGTGAAATATAGAATAACTGGCTTGTGCTGCTGCTCAGCATTTTTCATCGCCTGTTCGTAGTTGTCCATCCAGACAAGCTTGCCCTCGCTATGGCGCTCTTTTGCAGGAGCTGGAGCATCCGCATATACAAGAGTTGTAGATAGTAGCGCGAGAAGAATTGCTGCTTTCATTGCATCACCTTCGTAATTGGTTTTTTCTTCTGCGTATGATAGGCTTTTTATTGAAATTATGGCAAATTTTCCTCAAACAATTATTGTCAGACATCGTAGAGAGAACCTCAAAAAGTGTTCGCTTCGAGGACTGGAGGAGCGAAGCGATCTCAACTTTTTTCGCTATCCTAGCTGCACTCTTCCTGACCTTTCAAACTATTTCATGCTGGCAACAGAGGGGCCTGAGCTTTCCAAGGAGGATGACAATCTTGGCATGTTCATCTTAGATGGCACGTGGAAGCTGGCTACAGTGATGGAAAACAATCTACCTCTGCCACCAATCAAGCGTTCTCTTCCCCCCTTAACAACAGCCTATCCAAGACGGCAGGAGCAAGAAGATGGCTTGGCAACTGTGGAAGCCCTCTTTGCCGCCTATGTGATCTTGGGTCGCAATGTCGATGGTCTTCTTGACAATTACTACTGGAAGAGGGATTTTATTATGTCAAATGACCTCTTCTTTAATTCGCACCTATTTGACCCAGAAGCCTATCTTTGATGAAGAGCCGGCTGCCCCTAACAAGATTGAGCCAGCTGCTCCTGTTGTAAAAAAAGAGGTCAAAAGGGAGAAGCCCACTGAAATGGAGTCGCTTTTTGGGAAGCTGGCGCCGGATCTTGTCATCGATCCTCCTATTGTTTTGCTTTATAAAGAGAAGTCCGATCTCCCCTTTCTCAAAAAGGTGGCTGAGGCTATCACTAAATTTGTGGAGACAGCAGAGTGTCGCCCATTTGATGAGAAATATTTTTCAACAGCTAAGGTGGTCATTGGTCGTGCCACAGATCTTGGCATGCAGCCGCACCAATTTGAGCAAAATCCCCTTCGACTAGGCATTTATGAAATTTCTGAATATCAAAAGAGTGTAGAACTGAAGCGCGCATTGTGGAAACTGCTACAAAGTATCAGCGATTTGCTCGAGTGATTCCTGAGCGAGGCATTGACAAGATGCTCGACTACGGTATTGCTGATGAGGATTTGCATAAGATCTTTCCCGGCTCCCATGTGGAGGTGTCGATCCGCGGCCAAAAGGTTCATGGAATTGTCTATGAACTTCTGGATGAATGCTCCTTTAAAAAGGTGGCGCCTGTTTCAGCCATCTTGAGTGAGTCTCCCCTACTTCCGCCCCACCTTTTTGAATTAGCCAAATGGATGAGTCGTTACTACTTAACTCCTTTTCGACTTGTGCTCAAGTCGATGCTGCCGAAAGCTGTTCGCAGCAACATGCAGGCGAAGGAGCAGCTTTTTGTTTCACGAAATGCCACCTTTGAGCTTTTGCGCGCAACATGCTCAGAACTACAGCGCAGTCATCCGGCTCAGGCAAAGGTTTTGGAGGCGCTGCTTGCTTCAAAAGAGGGGCTATTTTTGTCAGAGCTTTTGGAGAAGACTGGTGGCTCAAAGAGTCCAGTTGAGAGTTTGGCAAAGAGGAAGCTGATTGCGCTTGGCAAGGTGCGTGTGGATCGTTCCCAGCTGATTGGGGAGAGTTATTTTCGCACGAAGGCGAAGGCGCTGATTCCTGAGCAGCAGGAGGCTTTGGAAAAAATTGTGGCTGATCTGGAGGCTAAAAGGTTTCGAACCCATCTTCTTTTTGGTGTGACTGGCAGTGGAAAGACCGAAGTCTACATGCAAGCGATTGAGAGGGCGCTGGCGCTTGGGAAGGGAGCGATCATGCTGGTGCCGGAGATTGCTCTGACTACGCAGACGTGTGAGCGCCTTTTGAGTCGTTTTGAGCAAAAAATTGCGATTCTGCACCATAGATTGAGTGCTGGTGAGAGGTTGGATGCCTTTGAGAAGATCCATAAGGGTGAGGTAGAAATTGTAGTGGGAGCGCGATCGGCGCTCTTCAGTCCTCTTCCAAAACTTGGACTGGTTATTGTCGATGAGGAGCAAGATTCTGCCTATAAGCAGGGTGAAGGCAGTTTTGGCTACCATGCAAGAGATTGCGCTGTGATGCTGGGAAAATTAGCGGGAGCGACGGTTGTTTTGGGCTCTGCTACACCATCTGTTGAGAGCTTTCACAATGCAAAAGAGGGCAAGTATGTGCTTTCTAAGTTGATGAAGAGGCCGACAGCGCGCCAGCTGCCTGCTGTTAAGATCATTGACATGAGAAGAGAGTTTGAGAAAGCGAAGGGCTACACCTCCTTTTCTGAGGAGTTGATTGATGGAATTAAGAGGCGTTACCAAAATGGAGAGCAGAGCATTCTCTTTTTGAATAGGCGCGGCTATCACACTTCGCTCTCCTGCAAGGCGTGTGGGTATACTTTTAAATGTCCTCACTGCGATGTGTCGCTCACTTTTCATCGCAAGCAGGATAAGTTGATGTGCCATCTTTGCGAACATACACGACAAGATTTTGCTAATTGTGGTGGTTGTGGGGCTCGCAGCGATATGCAGTTTCGAGGGGTTGGGACAGAGCAGATTGAGAGAGCGCTCAAGGCGGTGCTACCCGATGTGCGCTGCATGCGCATTGATGGTGATACAACGAAGCATAAGGGTAGCCACGACAAGCTATTTCGCCAGTTTAGCACGCAAAAAGCGGATGTTTTGATTGGGACACAGATAATTGCAAAAGGCTTGCACTTTCCTGGAGTGACACTCGTTGCTATTCTCAATAGTGATGGTGGGCTAAATATCCCTGATTTTCGCGCCTCGGAGCAGATTTTCCAACTTGTTGTGCAGGTGGCGGGAAGAGCTGGCCGTGGCGAGCTTCCTGGCGAGGTGATGATTCAGACACATATGCCGGAAAACGCAACAATCCGACTTGCGTCGAAGCAAGATTATGAGGCCTTCTTCAATCAGGAGATTGAGACACGGGAGATGTTTGGCTATCCGCCATTTACGCATTTTACAAAGGTGCGATTTTCGGGTGAGGATGCAGATCTAGTAGAGAGAGTGGGAAGTCGTTTTCGTTCGAAGATCAATGTGGGTGTGGTGCATCCATTGGTTCCATCGGGACATGCGAAAGTAAAGGATCAGTTTCGCTTTCACTTTTTGATACGCGCCACCTCACCTTCACAGATACAGCAGGCTATTTTGAGGGCTAAGCAGGAGGTGGCTATTCCCAAATCTTGTCAAATGCGCATCGATGTTGACCCGATTTCCACCTTCTTCTAAACTGCAGCCATGAAAACCGTATTATTAGCTGGTGGACTTGGAACACGCCTCTCAGAGAAAACTGATGACACTCCTAAACCGATGGTAGAGATTGGCAATAGACCTATCCTCCACCACATCATGCAGATCTATTCTAATCATGGCTTCAATGAGTTTGTTGTTGCCCTTGGCTACAAAGCTGAAGTGGTACGGGAGTATTTTTTGCATTTTTATGCACTAAACAGTGATTTGACTGTTGATCTTGGTAGTGGTAAAACGACTGTTCATCAACAGAAGCGCACACCTTGGAAGGTTCATCTTGTTGATACGGGGCTTAATACATTGACAGCTGGTCGTATGAAGCAGCTTGAGAGTTGGATTGGTAATGAGACCTTCATGATGACCTATGGCGATGGTGTCTCTGATGTGAATATTCGAGAGCTTGCAGATTTTCACAAATCACATGGCAAATTGGCGACGGTCTTGGCAGTGCGTCCTCCCTCCCGTTTTGGTGAGTTGATCTTTGACAAACAGCAGATTACCTCCTTTAAGGAGAAACCTTTGACCGAGTCTGGATGGGTCAATGGAGGTTTTTTTGTTCTAGAACCGGAAGTTTTTAGCTACATCAACAAAGATGAGATGTGGGAACAAACCCCACTTCAGCGACTAGCTGAGGAGGGGGAGCTAATGGGCTTTCACCATGAAGGCTTTTGGCAGCCGATGGACACTCTTCGCGACTGTAGACTCTTACAAAAACTTTGGAATTCAGGAGAAGCACCATGGGCTATGCAGGCAAACGCGTTTTCATAACTGGTGCAACGGGACTAGTTGGCCGAGCACTTGTTGAGCAGCTGCTCGATGCTGGTGCTTCTGTCTGCTGCTTGGTACGTGATCCCGATCCTCTCTTCCCCTTTTCAGATCGCGTCACTACAGTTAGTGGCTCCCTTGAGATTGAGACGATAGAGCGAGCGCTCTGCGAGCAGGAGATTGAGGTTGTCTTCCATCTGGCTGCGCAAACATTGGTTGGAGTTGCGCATCGCGCCCCACTTCTGACCTTTGAGAGCAATGTGCGCGGTAGCTACTTGCTTTTGGAAGCGTGCCGCAGGCAGGCGGCTCACCTTGAGCAAATTGTTGTAGCGTCTAGTGACAAAGCGTATGGCACAGCAAAACTGCCTTATACTGAAGAGACTGCGCTTCGTGGAGACTACCCCTATGATGTCTCAAAAACTTGCACTGACCTGATCACGCGCAGCTATTTTGAGACATATAGATTGCCCATCTCCATTGTGCGCTGTGGCAACATCTATGGTGGGGGTGATCTGAACTGGTCACGTATTGTTCCTGGTACAATTCGCTCTGTTTTGGAGAACAAAAGCCCTCTGATTCGCAGTGATGGCACTTTGATTCGCGACTACTTCTACGTCAAAGATGCAGCATCTGCCTACATGGAGCTGGGACTGCGCCCTGATCTTGTGGGTGAAGCATTTAATTTTGGATCGACCGAGCCTTGCTCTGTCTTGGAGATTACTGATCATATTTTAAAAGCGCTTGGTAGTGACCTTGAGCCGCATATTTTGAATGAAGCGAAGGGTGAGATCAAGGCGCAGTACTTAGATTGTACCAAGGCGAATAGGGAGCTCAATTGGGAGCCTCGTTTTACATTAGAAGAAGGATTAGAAGAGACTATTGAGTGGTATCGAAATTTTCTCAACAAAACTACCAAAAATCAAACGGCTAAAGAGTGTGCCCCATGTTGATGCTAGGGGTAGTTTTTCACGTCTCTTTTGCCAAGAGGAACTACCATTTGCGGTTGAGCAGATGAGCCTCTCGATCAATAAAAAAAAGGGCACACTGCGTGGACTACATTTTCAAGCCTCTCCCCATGAAGAGGACAAGCTGATTTACTGCATGAAGGGTTCTGTTTTTGATGTGCTGGTTGATCTCGAAACTAAAGAGCACGCTGCTTTTGAGTTAAAGGCTGGGGATGCTCTTTTAGCTCCAAAGGGATTTGCTCATGGATTTCTCACTCTGCAAGATGAGTGCGAATTGCTTTATCTCTGTTCTGTTCCCTATAAAGCTGAGGCAGCGCGAGGCATTTTGTGGAGTGATCCCACATTAAATATCCAATGGCCCTTTGAGCCAACAACTATCTCTGAAGCTGACCAGAGTCGGCCAACTATTGAGGAGCTCTATGCAGTGTAGATTTTGTCAAAAACCGCTCAAGACTACATTTTGTGATCTGGGCAAAACACCACTTGCTAACGAATACCCAAAAAGTGCTGACAAGAGTGAGAGTTTCTTTCCGCTGCATGCATATGTGTGTGATCACTGCTTTTTAGTGCAGCTACAGCAGGTTGAAACTCCCTCCACTATCTTCTCTGAGTATGCCTACTTCTCATCATTTTCCTCTTCTTGGCTGGAGCATGCGAAAGAGTATGCTGATATGATGCGTCCAAAGCTGACAAAGGGTGCACATATTGTGGAGATTGCGAGCAACGATGGCTACTTACTGCGCAACTTCAAAGAGTTTGATATTTTGGGCATTGAGCCTGCAGAAAATGTTGCTGATCAGGCGATAGAAAATGGCATCCCTACGCTGAAAAAGTTTTTTGGAGTGAAGCTTGCCAAAACACTCAAAAAGGCTGATCTGATCATTGGCAATAATGTGCTAGCTCATGTACCGGATCTCAATGACTTTGTGGCTGGCCTCAAGATCCTGCTGGCCAAGGAGGGAACGATTACTCTGGAATTTCCTCACCTAGAGAGATTGATGGAGTCGGTGCAATTTGACACGATCTACCATGAACATTTTTCTTATTTCTCTTTGACCACTCTCGAAAAGATCTTTGAGAAGCATCAGCTTGAGATTTTTGATGTGCAGAGGTTGAAGACGCATGGCGGATCTTTGCGTCTCTTTGTGCGTCACCCTAAGCAAAAAATGCAGCTCAACAAGGAGTGTGATTTTGATCGCATTGAGACTTACAAAGAGTTTACAGAGAAGGTGAAACGTGTTCAACAGGAGTTCAAGTCGTTTATTGCTGGCAAGAATATTGTTGCTTATGGAGCACCTGCGAAGGGCAACACCTTTTTAAACAGCTGCCATATTACAGCAAATGAGATTCCCTATACAGTTGATCGCAACCCATATAAGCAAAATCGCTTTTTGCCGGGAACCAAGATTCCTATCCACGCTCCGGAAAAGATTCGGGAGACAAAGCCTGACTATGTGCTGATCTTACCGTGGAATTTAAAAGAGGAGATCATGGGAGAGCTTGCGTATATCCGTGAGTGGGGTGGCAAATTTGTGACGGCTATTCCCAAATTGGAGGTGGTATGAAGATTTTGGTGACGGGCGGTTCCGGCTTTATTGGGAGAGCACTTCTTCCCCTCTTACAGGAGCATGAGGTGCATCTGATTGAGAAGTATGAGTTTCAGACTGATTTGGCAAAGGTGCATCTCTGTGATCTTTTTGAGAAGACGCAACTTATGCGACTTATGCATGAAATTGGTGCGGATTGCTTGATCCATCTTGCTTGGGATACTACTCCTGGCCAATATCAAAATTCTTTGGGGAATATGGAGTGGCACGCGGCCTCTTGCCGTCTATTTGACTACTTTGTGCGTGCAGGTGGCAAGCGCATTGTGGCAGCTGGCAGCTGCGCAGAGTATGGTGATGCTGAGGGGATCTGCCATGAAACGAAGACGGCTCTAAAGCCCACATCGATGTATGGAGCATCTAAGGCAAGCCTCTTTTTGATGGGAGAGCAGTTTGCGAAGCAAAAAGGAATCTCTTTTGCTTGGGGGCGCATCTTTTTCCCATATGGACCGTGGGAAAAGGGAGAGCGGTTAATTCCTCAACTTCTGGATTCAGGATCTGAAACCTTTGAGATACATAATTATAATCAGAGCAAGGATTTCATCTATGTGGAGGATGTAGCGCGTGCCTTTGCGGCACTTGTGACATCAAATCATTGTGGACCGATCAATATTGGCTCGGGTAGAGCGATCAAGCTTGGGGATTTGGGGAATATGATTACAAAGGTCCCTCCAAGAGCTAGTACTGAATCTATACAAATAGCAGATATAGGCTTGCTTGAAAAAATAGCAAAGCCTAAAGTTTCCCTCGAAGAGGGAATTGCGAAAACAAAAGAGTGGAGAGAGGATGCAGCTTACTATCGATACAGATGAACAGACGTTGACAGCAAAGGGAGATAAGATTCCGCTCTATTCCGACCAGGCATTTGAGCTTCTATCAGATCAGTGGTTGAAGGTGGCTTGGAACCAGAAATATCCCTATACCTTTTCTTGGATGGGTAGACCGATCATTCAACTTCCAGAAGATATGATTCGTCTGCAGGAGGTGATCTACCGCGTGAAGCCTGATGTGATATTAGAGTGTGGGATAGCGCATGGTGGTTCTTTAATCTATCACGCTTCATTGCTTAGGGCTATGGGAAAGGGGCGTGTAATCGGCGTGGATATTGAAATTCGCCCCCATAATAGAGAGGCTATTGAGAAGCATGAGCTATTTGACTTAATTACAATGGTTGAGGGAAGCTCTGTTGAGCCTTCGATTGTTGATCACGTCAAAACATTGATTAAGCCGGATGATAAGGTGCTTGTGATTTTGGATTCGAATCACACGAAAGAGCATGTACAGCAGGAGATGGCTGCCTACCATGAACTTGTCTCAAAGGGATCTTACCTTGTTGTGACGGATGGCTTTATGAAGAAGCTGGCTGATGTACCGAGGGGTCAAGAGGAGTGGAAGTGGGATAACCCTCTTTCAGCTGCTGAGGAATTCTTGGAGGGGCGTAGTGACTTTGTCTTGGAGCAAACACCGAACTGGCCTTTCAATGAGAGTGTTTTAAATAAAAATATCACACATTGGCCAGGTGCTTGGCTCTATAAGCCATAGTCTATCCAGAATCTGCAGCAATATAGGGTCATGAAATGAATATAACCCCTCTTCTTAGTATCATTATACCAACCTGTGATCGGGCCGAGCTTGTCGCTCAAACTGTTAAAACTTATGTTCAAGTGAATTCCCCAGAAGTTGAGCTTATTGTTTCTGATAATTACTCTTCTCCTGAAACTAAAGCAAGCATTCAGCACTACATTGATAACGGATCCATTCAATACATTCGTCCGTCCAAAAGACTATCTATGCCAGACCATTGGGAGTTTGCATACCCTCATGCAAGAGGTCAATATATCTTGGTTAACTGTGACGACAATATTGCAATACTGCCATCTTATTTACAGAGGGTCTTACAACTACTTCATGACAGAAATCCAGGGCTTCTTTCGTGGCAAGCTGCAAGTTACTACTATCCTGACTGGGTTGAAAAAAAATATCGCAACCACCTGGATATCAACCGTGTAATGAGTGGATATCTCTATCAAGCGGATCCAGCAACTATATTGCGTCTCTTTGCTAAGCTAGATATAACTCCCTATCCTCATACCTCTGCCCTACTCTTTTCAAAGCAATTAGGAGATCTAGTACAAAAAAAATATGGCCGACTGTTCTGGCCCTATGCTCCAGACTATACAGCTCCAGCCTTAATGCTAACCGAGTTAAAGAAACTACAGTGGTTACACATTGACTCTAATCTTGGATTTTTTGGAAATTCCGGCACTAGTAACAATGCTAGTATGATGAAAGAAGGAGGGGAGAAATCAGCTAAGCGCAAGAAAGAATTCAAGAAGGAGTTTGAAGGAGCAGATATATTTCCCTTTCACACCCTAAAAGTTCCTATTTTGGGAAACATCTATATAGGAGCTCTCTTCTTAGCCAAGCACCTGAACCCCATTTTTTTTGAAAAGAATCCATGTCCAGTAGATTACCAAGCCTTTGCCTATCGATCTGTCCGAGAAGTTCTTGAACTGGATAGAAAATTCCCAATTCTTGAAAGTGGAGATATGAAAAGACTTGAAGTGTGGTTTAACCAGCAAGCTCCGGGGGTTTGGGATAGCAGCATGAAGTGCATACAAAAGATGTTACAGAGACCAACCAAAAGCGCCTTAGTGCCAAGCAGTTCCTGGGAAAGCATTGATGCGATTTCTAGAGCCTATAATAGCAATGTGATACTAGACTGTAGCAAACTTGGAATAGAGAATACCTATGATTTACAACAAATGTGTCTACATCTCTTTAAGAGATATTCGATTGCAAGCTGGGAGATAATGTCTCCCTATATAGATCAAGGCCTCTATACACCTCTAGGTCGCTTTGAAGATCTAGATATCCCCTCTGTCTCTGTTGATAGAGCAGACCTTAACAGCACATCTGTCACTAACACTAAGAATGTTAAAATAAATAAGATAGAACGTGAACTGCGACGCATTCTCCGTCGTAGCCTTTCCTATCTTCTAACTAAAATAGGTTAGCATGGAAACTCTAGAAGAAAATGTAACGGCTACGGTGATTATTCCAACGTTTCAACGTCCTCAATTTGTCATGCGTGCAATTAAGAGTGTTTTGACGCAAACCTACCCTCATTTCAAACTCCATATCTATGATAACCATTCTGGGGATGAAACAGAAAAGGTTGTTCGGAGTTTTAATGATCCTAGGATCATCTATCACTGCCGTGAAAAAAATATTGGCTACATTCGGAATATCAATGAAGCTTTCAAAAGTGTGGATACACCGCTATTTTGTTTTTTCTGCGATGATGACTGGATCCAACCTGAAAATCTTGAGATACTAGTCAAACTTCATCAAGAAAACCCCTCTATTGGTGTGGCATGCGGTATCTATAATGAAATCGATTTATTGGGGAATGAGATCGTTCGGTCAAGAGAGCCCGGATTTTTTCATGCAGGAAGAGCTCTACCACATGAAGTCAATATTTGCGGTAGTGTGATTAAGAGTTCTGTGTTCAAAAAGGTGGGGTTTCTGCGTAAGGAAGCGGAACAATTCATTGATTACGACTTTCTGACTCGCTGCACAATGTACTATCCCTTTATGGTTTCTGACAAAATTCTAGCTACACGATTCGTGCATAGTGAGAACATATCGAATCAAGTTAGTAACCCGCAGGAGCTCTTTCATAGAGTTCAACTCATTCTGCTTGATTTTGCCGATACATATCTACCCAGTTGTGCACCATTCTATCATAAATCTTTCATTGAAATGCGCAAGAATAATTTACTCACAGCACTAGCTCGTAAACGAGAACTCGAATCTATTTTCTATTTAAACTGTCTTAAGGAACTGACGAAAAATAAGCAGCTGTTTTTTTCTCTTCTTACAAGGGGATGTCACCGCTCTACTTTTATTAGAGCATTAGTCAAACTAGCTACTAGAAGAGAGAGACTACAACAGAGAGCAGCAGCTTCATAGTTCTTCCAATTTTTGAGGAAATTTGATAGAGTTTTGACGTGAAGTCAACTGTGCACACAAAGCTTTTTTTGATCATCACCATCGGCGTCGGTATCCTCACACTCGGCATGTGCCTATACCCATACCTATGGCTCAAAATGCACCCATAAAAGGAAATAAATGCATTACTCCCAAACAGAAGAATACCAAAACAGAATCCAAAAACTAGACGAAATCCGTGAACTTGGCGTTGAACCCTATCCCCACAAATTCTCTCCCACCCACGCTGCTGCTGAACTTGCAAAAAAATATAACGACAATCCCATCGGCTCCTCAGAAGAGGCTGCGGAGGGAAAAACCGAAGAAGTCACTCTTGCAGGACGACTCGTACTCTTCCGTGCCATGGGCAAAAATGCCTTCGGACAAATCCAAGAAGGCATGGACAAAATGCAAGTCATGTTCAACCGTGACCTCACAGAGGTAGACGGCCTTACTGGAGATATTAAGCCAATCAAATTCATCGAAAAAAAGCTCGACCTCGGCGATATCATCGGTGTGCAAGGCCATCTGTTTAGAACGCAGAAGGGCGAGATCACCATCTTCGTCAAAAAGCTCACACTACTGTGCAAAAGTTTGTTGCCTTTACCTGAGAAGCATGCTGGTGTCACAGACAAAGAGATCCGCTACAGAAAGCGCTGGCTCGATCTCATCAGCCACGAAGATGTCTTCAAAGTTTTTGAAACAAGAAGTCACATGATGCGCATCATCCGTGAACAACTCCACGAAGAGCGCTTTTTGGAAGTCGAAACCCCCGTTTTGCAAAATATCTATGGCGGTGCAGAGGCACGCCCCTTCACAACTCATATCAATGCCATAGATCAAGAATTCTATATGCGCATCTCCCTCGAGATTGCCCTCAAAAAGTTGCTAGTTGGAGGTGTAGAACGCATCTACGAAATTTCCAAAGTTTTCCGTAATGAGGGTATTGACAAAACACACAATCCTGAATTCACCATGCTCGAAGCCTACGCCGCCTATTGGGACTACAACGATACCATGCGCTTTGTTGAAACTCTCATCGAAAAAATGTCAATGGAACTTTTGGGCTCTACAACAATTGGATATGAACTGAATGGCGAGATTGTAGAGGTCAATGTCAAGGCGCCTTGGAAGCGTATGACCATGATTGAGAGTATCAAGGAGTATACTGGTCACGATATCAATATTCTCACTGATGAAGATATGCAACGCATTTTACGCGATGAAACAGAAGTTGACCCCAGCTTTATCGCAAAAGCGCCCAGAGGTGGATTGATCGCGCTCATGTTTGATGAATTTGTCTGCGACAAACTCATACAGCCACATCACATTACCGATCACCCTGTCGAAACAACTCCTCTTTGCAAGGCACATCGCGATCCCAAGCAAGAGGGAATCGTCGAGCGCTTTGAGAGCTTCTTTCTCGGAAGAGAGCTGTGCAATGCATACACAGAATTAAACGATCCCATTGTCCAACGAGAACTACTAGAAGAGCAAGCAGCCAAGAGAGATGCAGGTGATGAAGAGGCGCATCCACTCGACGAGGAGTTCATCGAAGCGATCTGCCAAGGCATGCCTCCAGCTTCGGGAATTGGAATTGGAATCGATCGCCTAGCGATGCTCTTCACAAATGCAGCATCAATTAGGGATGTGATCTACTTCCCCATTATGCGAACTCAATAGAAAACATTGCCCCGTTCCTCACATATGGAATACGATCATAACATGTCAAAACCTCAAATCACTGCCGTTATCCCTACCTACAAGCGTCCTGAGCTTATGCGTCGCGCTGTTACAAGTATGTTGGCGCAGAGCTTCACAAACTTCAAGATCATAATTTGTGATAACGCTTCTGGCGATCGCACTGCAGAGGTTGCAGCAGAACTGATGAAAATGGACTCTCGAGTATCCTATTTTCAGCAGAGAGAGAACCTTGGCGCAATGGCCAATTTTCAATCTGGATTACAGAAGGTTGATACTCCCTTTGTTTCATTCCTCTGTGATGATGACATTGCCCAACCACACTTTTATGAATCTATCTTCTCATTAGTTGCAAAGTATCCCGATTGTGGAATCTATAGTGGACGAGGAGCGATCCTATTTGAGGATGGAAAAATAACTCTTAGTAAGCTCTCTTGCCAACCTATGGATGGATATTATCCAGCTCCTGAAGGTTTTTTTGCTATTCTTCGACGCTCTCATATCTCTTTCTTAGCTTCTATTTATAGCACTAAGTTTCTTAAGGATTTAGGAGGTTTTGATTTGCGATTGACAATTGGTGGTGATGAGTACATCACAACGCAGCTAGCTGCCAAACATCCAATTGCTATTCAAACTTTTGACTCTCCTTTAGTTCATGCAACTCAACATGATCAAAAGCTTTCAGGCATAAAAGACTTTGAACTATTCCTCTTTGAAGCCAATTGCCTCCATGAAAAAGCTAGTTCCCTCCCCTTCTCAGAAAGCGAAAAGGAAGAAGTTGATGCCTTTTTTTACAAAAGAAAACTCCAGATCATTTCACACGGATACAAACATGCTACCGCTCATGGAAGGTTTGCAGAGGCTAGAGCCTACTGTGAGCGTTATCTTAAGCTGAGCCCTAGTAGAAAGTGGAAGCGAAAAAAGGCTCTTTGCCTAGTGCCTCCACTATTTCACTTAAATGAAGTGCTTCGAAAGATTGAAAGAAAATGGCGCGCTAGCCGCTCTTCTATGAACTAACCTAAAGCCGGTTTAATTAGCATTCCTTGACCCGTTGGAAGTGAGACTACCGCTGTATTTACAGACTTGGCAAAAGAGTCTATCGCTTTTCTTTGTTCGTGGGTCGAATTAAACGTATCATAAGCATAGTCATCCAGCACAACAATCGCACTAGGTGCTAGCTTCGGCCAGAAATACTCGAGCGCTGCAACCTCCGGAAGGGCGCAGTTCATATCAATTGAAAGATAAGCTACACGAGAACTCTGTACTTGCTCCAAGGTATCTGGAATAGCACCGCGTACTATATACACATTTTTGAACTCCTGGAAATTTTTCTTCACATCGTCAAAACATTCAAAATACTGCGCTTTGGATCGATCCATTGATCCATCTTGACGCTCTTTCTCAGTCAACTTTTCCTCTTGAAGTCCACAAAACGTATCTAAAAGATAGAAGTGGCGATCCAAACTATTCCAATTGAGATATTCCATTACAGACGCAGAAAGAAAACCTCGATTCACACCACACTCTATAAAATCCCCTTCAAGCTGTAAGCCATGCTGAGCTGCCCAAAGAATTACATGTAACCTCCATCGAAAAGAGCAATGATCCACACCCTGAAATTGACATCCTTTACTACTGGCACGGATAAAATCAGGATCCTCTAAAAAGGCACAGATATGCTTGGTATAGATGCCATCCTCTTGATATGAAACTGGATGATCAAGAAGTAGCTTTGTCTTTCTAGCTTCATCTTGTTTGCGTTGAATCACCCTCTTTAAAGGTCAAACAATCTCTCGAAAAGGTTTGAGCACTGGATGCATATCGATGTTCCTCTATAAATAATAGGCCTACAACATATATCGGATGATATTTTTCTGCAAAACGAACAGCGTTATTTTTTGAGGAGACCAGCCGTGTCAGCTGCTGCAATGATAGCCTCTTCAACAGCCTCTTTCTGCAGCGGTGTGAATGTGACCGTCGCCGTTATCACAGGCTTACCCGCCAGATAACTAAAAGATTCAGAACCCGCAGCCTTTGACGCCTCAGCCGTTTTTAGTATCTCCTCAGCAAGTTTAGTCGCAATCGCCGTGCGAAACTCTTTCTTCTTGCCGTCTGCAATTACCTGATAGGCAACATAATGCGTCTTTGACTCCAAAGCAGCCGCTATCATCATCGAAAGCGGACGCTCACCAAAACTCACCGTCAGATTGAGATTCTTTGTCGGAGTTAACCACCCCTTTTCCGTACAAATTCCCTTAACAGCCTCACTCTCTTGAATGCGCCTGTTAATTTCTGTAACAATCTTTGAAGCTGTACTGTGCGCACCACAACCAAGTGTCGCCCGGATATGTTCTAATGCTGCTGCCATATTGACCGAATCTTAATACAGCATCTACTTTTTAGACAAGCTTTTCTTCTTCAGACGTGCACCAGAAGCAGTATCTTCAATCACATACCCTTCAGACGCAATCGCATCGCGCAAACGATCCGACTCTGCCCAATCCCTATCCTTGCGCGCCTGGTTGCGCTTTTCCAAAAGCTCTTCAAGATGTTGCGGAACACTCTCATTACGCTCAAAGCTCATCACACCAAGCACACGATTAAACTCCTCAAGAACAAAGAGAACCTGTGCGGCATCACCACCACTTAGCTCCTCCATCTTCCCATTGACCAGACGCATCAACTCAAATAGAGCCGCAAGCGCAACAGAGATGTTCAGATCATCAGCAAGAGCCTTACTAAAATCTTGCACAGCCTTCTCAAGAAAGCAGCGACAGAGCCCCTCCGGCTTATCCTCACTCGCCCTCTCCTGAAGACGCACAACAAAGTCATTCAAACGACCAAGCGACGTGCGTGCCGCCTCCATCCCATCAAATGTAAAGTTCAACTGCGTTCTATAATGCGTGTGCATCAACATGTAACGCACTTCAAGTCCCGAATATCCCTTGTCCAAGAGATCGCGCAGTGTATAGAAATTCCCCAAACTCTTGGACATCTTCTTGCCATTCACAATCAGATGCTCCGAATGAATCCAGTGGCGCACAAACTCTTTGCAACTCAAACACTCCGATTGAGCAATCTCATTCTCATGATGCGGAAAGATATTGTCCACAGCACCAACATGAATGTCGATTGTCTGCCCCAAGATCTCCATAGCCATCGTCGAACACTCTAAGTGCCAACCCGGTCTCCCACGACCAAATGGACTCTCCCAAAAAATCGCCCCATCACGCTCTTCATCATACGCCTTCCAAAGAACAAAGTCCCCCACATTGTCCTTCTCATACTCATCATTCTCAATGCGCGAAATAGTCAAATCTTCCAACTTTAGATGCGATAACTTCCCATAATCAGCATACTTATCAATCGCAAAATAGACACTCCCATCCCCACTCTTGTATGCCACGTCCTTATCAATCAACTTCTGAATGAAATCAATCATGTGAGCAATGTAGTCAGTCGCACAGGGATAGTGCTCCGCCCTCTCAATACCCAAACTCCCAATATCAGCGAAAAAAGCATTCTTGTAGGGCTGCACATACTCCTTTAAGCTAACGCCTAGCTCATTCGCCCCGCGAATCGTCTTGTCATCAACATCTGTGATATTCATCACATGCTCCACCTGATGCCCAAAAAACTTGAACATCCGTCTAAGCAGATCCTCAAAGACATAGGTGCGAAAATTTCCAATATGCGCATAGTGGTAAACCGTTGGTCCACAGGTATACATCGTCACACAATTAGCCTTAGCCGGCACAAACTCCACCAGCTTACGCTTCTCGGTGTTATGCAGTTGGATCTTCTCTTTAGGAAATGGTATTGTCATCTGGCTACTTTCAATTTGCTCTTCAACGTTCTAAAATCAACCTTACCGCTACCAAGCAGAGGCATTGTGTAAAGATGATTCACACTCTGAACCTTGATCAAGTTACTCACTCCCGCCTCTTTCAAAGCACTATTCACCTCATCAGTAGAAAGCTCGCATACAGTGAATAGATGGATCGCACTCTTCGACTCACCTGTCTCCGTTGCAATCGTCGCAAAAGAGGGCGCATCTTTTGCTACTTTCCACCCTCTTTTTTCCGCCTCGCCTGCCAAGATCTCCTCGATCATCGACAAACTGATCATCTCACCACCAATCTTAACAAAGCGCTTCAATCTGCCATCAATCGTTAGATTCCCCTCACCATCCAAATGGCCCAAATCACCAGTGTCATACCAGCGCTTGCCCTCAAATTCCACAAAAGGTGAACGCTCATCACTCAAATAACCATCAAAGACATTAGGTCCACGCGCAACAATCAAGCCCGTCTCCCCGAGACTCACCACGCTCATCGATTCAGGATGCAGGATGCGTATATCGACATTGGGAATCGCCTTACCCACACCAACACAAGGCTTTCCAGGCTCATTGAGCGTCAAAATCGGTGCACACTCAGTAATACCATATCCCTCAATCAAACTGGTCTTAGGATTGAGCTTATGCATCTGCTCAATCAGCTCATCAGGCAATCTCTCTGCCCCCGTAATGATCAGTCGCATCGTACGCATCTGTGCCTTGTTGGAGACGCGAAGCAGCGTCTTCAAGAACGTAGGAGCGCTGCAAAAAAGCGTGCCACGCCAATGCTCCGTAGTATAGGCAATCTGCCTACCATTAGTTGGATTAGGTGAATAGGCTACTCTAAAACCTCCCAGAAGCGGCAACATACCCGTCACCGAAAAGCCAAACGAGTGAAAAGGTGGTAAAACCCCCACAATCACATCTGACGCTTTAAGCGAAATCCTCTGCGATGCCGCACGTTGATTATCCATCACATTGCCGTTTGATAGCGGCACTCCCTTTGGAAAGCTCTCCGTCCCACTCGTAAAAAGAATCACACAGGGATCATCCTTCTTACCACTATAATTGAAGGCGCGTAAAATTGCCTCCGGTGACTTGCGTGATAATGAGAGCGCACGAAGTCGCTGCTTCAGTGTCAATCCGCCTCTCACCTCTTCAAGAAGAACCAGCTGATCATCGAGCGGCCCCAATTCAACATTATTGAGGCGATCCAAGAACTTCCACGAACTGAGCGTATGCTTAATCCCCGTCTGCTCCACAACAGATTGCAAATTACGTGGACCAAGCGTCCAGTTGATCATCACCGGCGTCTTTCCTACCAACTGACAAGCCAACATCGATATGTCCACCGCAATCGAAGCAGGCAGCATGATCCCAATCTTATCACCTGGAAGATCCTTCAAGTAGAGCGCAAAGAGTACAACACCCAGCTTGAGACGACGGTAGTTCACCTCTCCCGACATCAAATCCGCAGCCGCAAAATAGCGATCCATCTTTGTCGCAGTACGCAAAAAACCCTCAATCAAAGTGTCAGCCTCAGGATAGACCGGGTCTGGACGCCCCTTCTCCTTACCCCAAAGACTCGCCTTAGATTCTGCCCTCTCCTCTTCAACAGCACTCTTTTCAATATGCGCAGCAAAGGACATCACACTCAATATATTGGTCAGTTCACTGCTATTGACCTGATTCACCCCAAACTGCTCACGCAGCATCACAGAGACTTGCGATTTGTCCAAAGAGTCCATCCCCAAATCAAGTGATAAATCATGCTCAGGAAGAAGATCTTCCTCACGTTTGTTCGTCAACTCAGCAATCTCCCGCAGGACTCGCTCCTGCACCTCTTGCGGTATCGCATCAATCGAAAACTTGCGCGCAGACTTCTTCTCCTCAACAGTAGGAAGAACCTCCTTCCACATTGAAAAGGAGACCAGTGATAACTTTTCAGGTCCATCCCTGTTGAACCACTTCTCTAAATAGCGATTCATCTCCAACTTCTCCGCCTTCCGAGGAAAATTCATATCCTCCTTGAACTCCATCGTCACATGGCGGCGCGGAGTAAAGAAGAGTAGATTCTTGAGAACAGCTTTGATCCCCCTAGCAAAGGTAGGCATAATATCAGGACGCTTACCAGTCAAAGCTTTAGAAAAGCTACTACCCCAAAGCCCCCGAGTATTCACTAGAACAACCTTAGCATCCGGTACGCGCTGCAACAGCTCATAAACTCCACTCGCTGCACCTACAACTTCATGATCTGTAATTGCCAACATACCAGCAGGATAGATCAAAATATTCTTCTTGTTCTTGAGATGATCAGCCGCCTCCTCATAGACCTTCTCAATTCGGCGCTGCTTGAAACTGTTAGAGCTCTGATCAAAAGCAGGAACTGGAATCGCATCCACTTGACGCACACACCAGCTGACAAAAGGAAGATGAAAAAGAAAATCGCCAGCAACCGGCCTCACTCGAAAACGGTTCCAAAGACGGGTCATCAAGAAAAGAGGATCGACCTCTGCTGGATGATTTGCCAAAAAGAGGATTCCCTGATCAGCTTTAATCCCCTTTAACCCCTTGACCTTCACTCGATAGCGCAATGCAAGCAGCATACGCAGAAAAAATAGAATAAAACGTTGCACGGTCAGAGATTATACTAACTTGGAATGAAAAACAACTGCTTCTGTACGCTTGCCAATTTGATGCTCAACATTGTAATTCGAAATCTCACGCGTCACACGGTTTGTCGCCATCTTCTTCTCCTCAGAAAGGGTGAAGATCTTAATCAAAACGTCGTAGATGTGATTTACCTTATCTCTTGCAATCGCTGGATCATATCCCGTCGGCGTCACCTCAATACTCACATTGAGAAGACCCCCTGAGTTGATCACATAGTCGGGTGCATACAAGATGCCACGCTCATAAAGCGCATCCCCATCCTCTTCCACCAGCAGCTGGTTGTTTGTAGCGCCTGCAATACCCTTACATCTTAGCTTAGGAATACTCTCTTTATTTAAAATGCCACCCAAAGCGCATGGTGCCAAAATATCACACTCGACACTCAAAATCTCATCAGCCGGCACAGCGCGCGCTCCAAAACGCTCGCACGCCACATCCACCGCCGCTTGATTGACATCAGCCACTACTAAAGAGGCTCCTTCCCAGAAGAGCAGTCGCGCAAGCTCCATCCCGACAGAACCAAGACCTTGAATAGCCACTGTTTTGCCTCGCATATTTGAAGATCCAAACAGCTTATAAGCCGTTGCATGGACCCCCATGTAAGTTCCCCAAGCTGTGTAAATCGATGGATTCCCACTTGTCTGTGGAAGACCTACCACATATCTCGTCTTCTCATTGATGATTGCGACATCATCAACACTCATACCCACATCTTCAGCGCAAATATACTTCCCTTCCAGAAGATTGACCGCCTCAGCAAATGCGTAAAGAAGCTCTTTTGATTTAGGCCCACGATGAATGATAACCGACTTTCCACCTCCCGTGCCAGTCTCTGCAACAGCAGCCTTATGCGTCATGCCCTCAGCAAGACGACAAGCATCGGTTAGCGCCTCATCAAATGAGGAGTAGGGCCAAACCCGCACGCCACCTAGAGCTGGACCAAGAGTACTCGTGTGGATAGCAATGATCGCATGCAATCCCACATTCTCCTCTTTAACCTCGATGACTCTCTCGTAGCCATCTACTTCAATTTCTTCGACTTTGAGTTGTGTAGTTTTTTTCATAAGCTAAATATTATCTCATATTTTGAGAAAGGAGTCAATCTCTGGACTGAAAATCTAGTATCTCTTACACTTTGGCCATATGACACAAGAATCCTACCTAGAATATCTCAATCTTTTTTCGAGAGCGCATCCGTGGCACGGTGTGCACATTGGACATAACTGCCCTGAAGAGGTGCAATGCTATATTGAGATTGTCCCCACAGACACTGTTAAATTTGAACTCGATAAGAATAGCGGTCTTTTGATGATTGACCGCCCTCAAAAATATTCCAACAACTGCCCCTGTCTTTACGGCTTGATTCCACAAACTTATGCAGCTAGGCGTGTTGGTGAATATTGTAGTCAAAAATCTGGGCGTGAAAATGTCTATGGTGATGAGGATCCTCTCGATATCTGCATCTTGACTGAAAAACCGATTTTGCGTGGTGACATTTTGGTCACAGCGATCCCAATTGGTGGTATTCGCGCCATTGATGGTGAGGAGGCTGATGACAAGATCATCGCTGTATTGAAGGGTGATCTGGTCTATAAGAATATTCGTGACATCAAAGACTGTCCTGACAATCTAATTGATCGTCTCGTTCATTACTTTATGACCTACAAAGAGTCTCCAGAAGATCTACGTGGTCGGGAGAGAAGATTGGAGATTGACAGCATCTACGGCCGCGATGAGGCATTAGAGGTGATTGGACTGGCACAGCAAGACTATGATGATCACTTCCCACACGTTAGAGCTCAGCTGGATCGGATGCACCAAAAGCCCTCAGAATAAGATTTTTGCACTCATCAAATGTGGCTAGACTGTAGGCATCACGCGGTGTGACCCATTTTGATTCAGCAATCTCTTCTTCCTGCAAGGAGAGATCCCCTGCTACTTCTGCCAAGAAATAGGTGACTCTTTTGTCTGTCTGGTCAAAGCTGTAGCACTCTTGAAATTGAGGACCGAGCCATTTGGTCACAGCAAGGCCGGTCTCTTCTAGCAGCTCCCGCCTGGCTGTCTCTTGGGCGCTTTCGCCCGGTTCGGCATGTCCCTTTGGAAAGGCCCAGTGGCCTTTTTGATGTTTGACGAGAAGCGTTTTGCCTCTTTGGATGGGGATGACTCCAAAAGCTTCAATGGTGATCATAGATCTGCTCGATCTCCCTGCGGAGGTAGTTCAGTTTGTTGCGCAGCTGTTTGATCTGCTCCTCGGCTCCCTCATCTTGCAGCTTGGCCAATTTTTCGATGCATTCCAGCTCCTCTTTTTGCAGAGTGACTAGATCTCTATTCTCTTCTGTACGATCGAGCGAGGTGGCGGCTGTTTGGACGCCTCCTGATTTGTATTCTAGTTCGTGAAGTTGATTGCGAAGATCCATCGCCTCCGCTTCGAGTTCACTAAAACCTTCAGCAAAGAATTGCAGTTCACGTGTTGCGTCAGGAGTGCCCTCTTTTGCCAGTGAGTCCCAGCGCATCTGGTAAAAGGCCATCTCATCAACAAGCTCTTCTAAATGTTGGCGTAACTCTTCGATGCGCCTTTGATCTGCAGGATTGGGTTCGCCTGTGGGAGCTGCCATACTTTGAAACTATATCACAGCTGTGCGGCTGGCTGAAGCTCTTCTTTCACTGGAGCCTCGTCTGACTGCTTAGTGAGCTGCTCGAACTTACCACCAAGTCTCACAGCACCAATGATCCAAGCGACTAGAACCACACTTAGAATAACTGCAATGACTGGTGAGCAAGCGCCAATTCCACCAAAACCAAGAAGCAAGCCTTGGTAGAGAATGGAGGAACCAGATTTTCCAACGCCCGCACCAAGACCGTCGATTGCTGTTTTACCCTTCTGTCTTTCATCAGCAGAAAGAGGCAGGAAGGCGAGCTCTTTTGAAGCGTCAAAGAGTGAATATTTTCCTGCCTTGGCTAGCATATTTTGCCAAGAGCCGAGGTAGACGGTGAGCGCCAGAGGAGAGAGGCCTGCTGCTGCAGCGATACCTCCTGCCCAGCTGCCACCAAAGAAGTAGCAGATAAAGAAGCAGCTTCCCATGATGGTCATGATTAATGGGGTGATTAACGCAACCAATGTCCAGCCAAATCTATGGACCAAAAAGGAGAAGAGAAGTGCCCCTATCAGCGAGAAGATTCCTGTACCGAAGCTGATCATATACATGTGCGAGAGCATCTGTGATGGGTCTTGAAAGAGTATTTTGAGCTGCTGCTTCCACAGCACATCTGTAAAATTGATCGCGATGTTGTAACCCAAGACGATGAAGGCAAGGCTACTCAAGTAGGGTGACTTCGCGATTGTTGCAATACTCCTTTTCAGAGACAGCTTTTTCCGGCTCTTGGTGATGGGGCAGAGCCGCTCATCTGCTGTCTTCAACAGTCTAAAGGGCTCTTTTAATGTGTGGCGACAAATCGCAAAGAAGAGTGGGAAGCAGAGCAGTGAGCCAAAAGAGACGATCGAAATGAGTTTGATTAAGTTGGCGTGGAAGGCGTCATGAGCAAAGGGAATAGGGAAATTTAGAGATTGTGTCACATAGAAGGCAAAGGCGCCAGCTACGATGGGTGAGAGGTTAGATCCCAGGTTGATGATGCCATAGGTGCGCTTTGCCTCTTTCACACTAAAACGATCATTCATGAAGCCCCAGAAGACGACACCTAAAAGCAGAATCGACCAGAGCTCTGAGATGATGTAGAACATGCTCATTGGCCAGCTACAGATCATCGCCACCAGTCCCCTAGAACCAGAGGGCAGAAAGCTAAAAAGCTCCGGATTCAATTTTAAACCATCAATATAGGGATAGAGAGCGAAACAAAAGAGTAAGAAGTAAGAAAGGAACCCGCCCATGAGAATATAAAAAACTGCCTCTTTGGTGAAGCGACGCGAAAGCCTGGTATAGACCCAGTTAGCGATAAAGACAGCAGGCAAGATACCCCACACCTTCAAAAAGGGGATCACTTCGGCGCCAAATTCGCTGCCACTAAGAATAAGCGTGTCTTTGATATTGCGCAGAACAGAGTAGCAGGAGCAGATGAAGAAAAGGAGGGCAAAACTCAAAAGAACTTTTTTAATCTCGCTCCTTTGAACCGACCAAATGGCATTTCCAAGCCTCTTGAACAGTGTAACCACCCATCTCCTTGGCGTAAATTGATGAAATTATAGTCGAAAGAGACAAAAGATTCAATATAGAATAAACATTTTAAGTTGAAGACAATCTATTTATACTTTAGTATTTTACGTAAAAAAAGAGGAAACTATGGCAGCAGAAGCTTCAAGGGTCGCGGCAAAATGTTCTGAGGGATTGATTGGAACGGCTTTGGGAACTGAGTGTGATCATTCGAGTTGTAAAAAGGTGGCTGAGCTTTGGTGTAGAAGCTGCAAGGTGACCAAGTATTGCACCCCTGCTTGCCAAAAAAATGCATGGAAGAAGCACAAGACGATTTGTAAAATAGCTGCAAGTGGGATGGATAGCATTTTCTCAGAGGCAAATCATCTAAGCGTACAGAAAGCATATGGCAAGACGAGAGAGAGCGCGTGCCAGATCCTATTAAATACGCACTATGCATTGGAGTCACTAGAGCGTTTTTCGAAAGAAAAGAGGAGCAATCTGACACGAGAAAAAGCGGTGGCGGCCATCTTCCAACTGACCCTAATCGAGACATTACAGGAAAAATTTCCTCCAAATGCAGATGGCTTACTCTCTTTTAGTCGCTCTGAAATCAAGAAGAGGATGAGAGAGTTTGTGGCGCAGTTTAAGGAAACAAACAGGGTCAATGATACGTTAGTAGCGCTTTCTGAGATTGCGGCATACATTCGTGACAACTACCAAGAGGCTTACTTGGTCACCTTTCTAAAGGAGTTTACGGGGAGTCAGAAGAGGCAGATCCGTGCTTTGATGGATCAGCAACCGCGCCCTGTTCAGAACTAAATAGGTGTGGCTTTAGATTTGTCTGAACAAAAAAAAGCGAGCCCGCTGCTGCAAGCTCGCTTCTTCGTGCGCGAAGGCCGGGCACGTATACGCGTTGGCTAGGACCGAGGATAAGTTCCCCCAGCAAAGAGTGACCTGCTTCCCCACCCAGGGGGAGGTCCAAATGCGCTGTCTTCGCCAACGATCCCACCATCAGGTGGCAAATGCCTCGGCGCTACCACTTCTCCTCCACTGCGGGCAAAGGCCAATATTCATTTGAGAGTCTCATCCAAAGCCCAGAGGACGCGGGGCACGCACTCCGCACATATACCCTTTAGACGTCTAGACAGCTAGAAATGTTCAATCTTTCCTGAATCTTAATCGAAAATAGGTTCTGATCAGAGAGATCTAAGGGAGATACTGAATAACTTGGTTATTGGAGATTCTGCCTAGATTTGCAACGCTGGGAAATTCGGAGCCTGATGCTAACCCCTTGTGGGTTAGTAAAGTCGAGAATGATGCAGCGGCGCGAAGATTGGCGGAAGATCTGGTGAGGGAGTTGTTCAGTGGCTCCTAAGGGAGATACTGAATAAGTACCTTGGCAGAGGTTTTGGCAAGATTTCTATGGATCACTCTTTGAATGCTTTGAAAGCGATGGTGGAATCGTGTCCTCCAAAGCCAAAACTATTGGAAAGTGCTACATCTACTGTGTGCTCCTGCATCACGTTAGCCACAGGATCAATTTTGCCAAGTCCCGGTTCTGGATCTTCCAAGTTGATCGTCGGATGCAGCTTCCCTGTTTGGATCGCCTTGATCGTTGCAATCGCCTCAACACCGCCAGCCGCCCCTAGGCAGTGACCGATCATCGACTTTGTCGCATTCATCTTGATGTTCTTCGAATGCTCACCAAAGAAATTGTTCACAGCAAGCGGCTCCGCCATATCGCCAAGCGGTGTCGATGTCGCATGCGCATTGATGTAGTTCACAGCCTCGCGCTCAATGCCGTTGTTCTCCAAAGTCTGCTCAAGACACATCTGGATGCCCAAGCCATCCTCGCGCGGTGCTGTCATGTGGAAAGCGTCGCAAGCAACCGCTCCACCCACATACTCAGCCAAAATCGGTGCGCCTCTTTTTTGCGCATGCTCCAACGTCTCCAAAACCAAAACGCCAGATCCCTCACCAATCACAAAACCATCTCTGTTTCGATCCCAAGGACGAGACGCCTTCTGCGGCTCATCATTGCGCGTCGAAAGCGCCCTGTTTGCCACAAAACCCGCCAAGCCGATCTCCGAAACCGCAGCTTCAGAACCACCACAAATCATCAAATCAGCATCGCCCGTAAACAGATGGTTGGCGGCAGAAATAATGCTGTAGTTGGCCGTCGCACACGCCGTAGAAATCGAATAGTTAGGCCCCATAAAACCAAGATCGATCGCCAAAAGCGCTCCACCCATGTTGGTAATAATGAAGGGAATAAAAAATGGAGAGATGCGCTTAAAGCCCTTTGTATGGTAGGTGACCGATCCATCATAAAAAGTTTTTAGGCCACCCATTCCTGAGCCGATTAAAACACCGCAGCGCTTCTTGTTGAGCGCCTCTAAAGCTTCACCACCTAGGTTAGCCATCTCAAGCGCACGCTTTCCCGCAACAATAGAGAATTTGATACAAGGATCGACTCGTCTCGCCTGCTTGCGATCCACATATTCATCTGCCTGAAAATCGGGAACTCCCGCACCAAAGCGCGTTGGCAACTCCTGCACCTCAAAGGTGTCAATCGGTCGTACGCCACTCTCCCCCTTCAACAGTTTGTCGTAAAAGATATCGATATCATTCCCAAAACAAGAAACCAGCCCCATCCCAGTAACAACAACTCTCTTCTTATTTTGACTCATGGCTCACCTCAATTCCTAAGTCTACCACCTCAGCATCCTGCCAAAGCTCCTCTAAGCGGTATCTCTCCCTCATGCCCGGCCGAAAAAGATGCACCACCACGCCTAAATAATCGATAACTACCCACTCACCTAAATCCAACCCCTCAACATGAATCGGACGCTCGTCCTCCTCTTTGAGACGCTCAATCACAGCCTTGCCAAGAGCAGCCACATGACGCTCTACATTGCCCTCTGCGATGATGTAATAGTCTGTTAGTGTGGAGATCTCTCGCACATCTAACGCCAAGATATTAAAGCCCTTTTTATCAAAGAGCGTCTGGGCGATGATGTCAAGCTCCGCTTTGAGATTTTCAATCATATTTCAAGGGTTAGAATATAATTGATTCTCATATATGTAGTCCAGAACATTTACGGAAGTTAAATGACCGCAATATAACCCTTTTTTCAATCTCTCTCGTAATCGAGAGGAAGAGATCTCCATCTGAGGAATTTCCAAACCCTTTTGATGCCGCTTGACAACCAAAATTTCGGCCAACTGGGTAATCGTTGAAGGCTCTTTCCACTCATCAAAGTGTGCATAGGCATCATCCGCTAAGATGAGCGTCACTCTCTCATCAAGTTCCCTCAATGTGTCCACCATATAGCTCACACCCCCACGCTTGATCTCCAAATCCAGCAACTCAAACTGCTTGATTGGAGCAATAAGACGCTTGGCCATCTCTAAACGGGCAGATGCAGGCGCGCTAGCACTCTTGCCAGGCGAAATATTGGCGGGCATAAAGTAGATGTGATCAAATTTTTTCTGTTCTAAAACTTCAATAGCTAGATTGAGGTGGCCAAAGTGAGGTGGATCAAAACTGCCACCTAAAAGGGCTGTTTTACTCATTGCTGCTTGATCAGCTCGATTTTTTGCTCAACTTCAAAGATCGCCTGATCACACTTTGCAAGACGTTCCTTCTCTGCCTCAGCAAGCTCACCGAGCTCCATCGCTTTCTCAATGTCAAGCGCAGATCCACCAACAGCTTTACGGTACTCCTCAAGCCTCTCTTTGATCTCCCTGCGCTGCTCACGACGTTCATGCAAAAAACTCTCTAATGAATCTAGCGAACTGCGCGCATCATCGGAAAGAGAAAGTAGTACCTCCTCTTGCTTCTGAGCAAGCAGATCTTTAAGTTCGCGCAACCCCTTCTCACATCCAAGCCGATCCGATTTGGGCAGGGCGCTGATTTCAGTTCGACACTCCTCAAGACCGCGCTTCAACTGATCAAGATCAACCGCTTTCAACTGCTCAAAACGCTGCTGCAATGAAGAGAGCTTCTCTAAACGAGCTGTCCGTTGCTGCTCAAACGCCTCTTTCTGCTTCTGCTCTTGCTCGGTAATCTGTGCCTCAAAAGGAGCAAAGATGCGCGTCAGCTCAGCTTTGAGCTTCAAAACATCCTCCTTTGTCAAAAAGAGACGCTTCATCTCTTTGGCAATCTCCTCCTTCCGCCTCTTTGCCTCATCAAGCTCATAGCCAGCACTCTCAAAACTCGCTATCTGCTCCATCAGCTGCTGCACATTTTCAGAAGATTCCCCCTTTTTGTGGGCAAAATCCCTCTTCAACTCCTTTTCCAAACCCTTCAGCTTATCCCAACAAGCAGAGAGTCTCTCACGAGTTGAGGAAAATGCATGTGTATTGATAGTAAATAGTTTGGCAGCAGATTGCAGCTGCTTAATTTCATCACGGAAGAAGAAGAGCTGCCTTTTTGCTTGCTCTTTGCAAAAATTTTGCTCCGAAAAGTAGTGCTGTTCAAAGGCAGTCACATCCGCTTCAAACATCTCAGAAATTTCGCGAATGAGTTCCTTTCTTTTGGGGAAAATGCTATCACCCAACGTTGAAAGACGTTGAAAAAACTTGTTTTTGTGGCGTACGCGCATCTCCGTCTTAGAGAGCTCCTTGCGCAAGGCGTTGACTCTAGAGGCAAAGCGATTCAGCGCATTGAGTTCCCCTTGGCGCTCGCAATAGATTGAAAGATTTGCTTCAAGCGTTTCAATCTTTTTCGGTAGCTGCAACGGTGGCGTTTCTGCGGAAGCGAGATCCTTCTCTAAGCTGGCAATGGCGAGATCTATCTGCTCAATCGCAAAACTAGTCTCCTGATCGAGCATGTTTTTCATCTCACGCCCCTCACGAGTCAGCTCAGTATAGAGCTGCCATAGCTCAGCACGCACTGAGACATCTAGCTTACCTTTGAAGAGAGGAAAGCAGAGTTTGCGCGCCTCCCAAAAGCCTTTGAAATAGGGAGGTTTGACACTGTTTAGTGTGTCTTTCATATAGTTGAGTGCAAAACGGAGCTGCTCAGCAGACTCTTGGATTGTCTCTAGCTCTTTGGCAAACTCCTCGAATGGAGAAATTTTCTGGTCGATATCGCTCATAGATTCACGTTGACAGAAAGGGTTATTGAGGACCATCCTAAAACTTCTTCAGAATTTAGTCAAACGGATGATGCAGATGATAGAGCGTATTGAAAAAGAAGAAGCGATCAAACTCCTTACTGACACTCCACTCGAAGAGCTCAAAGAGCGCGCACATGCTGTTCGCATGGCAAAACATCCGCAGGGTCATGTCTCCTTTGTTCTCGACTCGAACCCCAACTACACCAACGTCTGTAATGTGGACTGCAGCTTCTGCGCATTCTATCGTCACAAGAGCGCTAAGGATAGCTACACCAAAAGCGTCGATCAGGTTTTGGACCACATGAAACTGGCGCAAGAGGCGGGCCTCAACACCGTTCTCCTTCAAGGCGGCGTCAATATAGAGCTTCCGCTCTCATATTATACAACGCTTGTGAGCAGATGTCGTGAAGAGTACCCCGATATACACCCTCATTTTTTCACCGCCGTTGAGCTGTGGCAGCTGGCCAAAACTGAAAAACTCACCATTAAAGAGGTGCTGCAAGCACTTTGGGATGCCGGTTTGCGTACAATCCCAGGTGGCGGGGCTGAAATTTTGTCTGAGCGGGTTCGCGAGCAAATTTCACCAAAAAAGATGGGGCCAAATGGCTGGATCGACTTCCACCATACAGCGCACAAGTTGGGCTACCGGACGACAGCCACAATGATGTATGGTCATCTTGAAACACCTCAAGACATTGTTAACCATTTGGATACACTCCGAATCCATCAAGATAGGGTAGCTGGATTCACATGTTTCATTCCCTGGAGTTACAAAAGAGCGCGAACAGCGCTTCGCCGTACGGTGAAGCATTGGGCTGGAGCGGATGCCTATTTCCGCATCTTGGCGACAGCGCGCCTCTATTTGGACAATTTTGACCATATTGGCGCCTCTTGGTTTGGAGAGGGTAAGGAGATTGGGATGGAATCTCTGCACTATGGAGCTGACGATTTTGGTGGGACGATTATGGAGGAGAATGTGCATCGTGCAACTGAATGGATCAATAAGACTGACCATAATGGGATGCTTCAGATGATCAGGCAGGCGGGCTTTGAACCAGTACAAAGGGATACTTTCTACAATATCATCCGTACCTATGAGGGAGTGGATGAGGTCTATGTTCCCCCCGCTGGGCGTGTGAAAGAGGCTGATCAGATGAAGCCTCTCGGCATTATCCCTGAAAAGAACTGCTGTTCGTAAGCTCTTCACTTAATTTTATATAGAAGCCCTATCTAGATCAAATAAAGTCCTAGATAGGGATGCGATTCAACCTCATTCAGTCAGTGTGGCGAATGAACCACTAAGTTTTTTTTGTTAATTTTTTCTTCACATTAAATATTTTTTATATGACTATGGATCACATCAAACGAGGAGGTTAGTTATGGCAGGTGTAGTCGACAATTTGCCCAGTTTAGTGTGTAGCTGTTTACCGGAAGGGGGTGGCATTACCCAGGGATGTACAGGAACTATTGCAGTTGTTTCAGGAGTTGCATCGGTAGTTTTTTTCGCACTTAGTCTATCGGGTCAAGGAGGCAGTGAAGGGGCTGACCTCGCTTTAACCGTAACTGGTCTAGTTGCGGTAAACGTATCTTTTTTCTCAACAATTACTTGTATGATCATCCCCTGTCTAAAAGATGAAGAAGAGTAGGGTTGGAAATGATTCGAATCGCAAACTATTGTCCTGCCCTACCCAAGAAGCCAGCTGATTGTGCACTTGTCACAGTGATGGTGGTTTCAACAGTTGCAGCTACAGTATTTGGAACTGTGGCTATCTTAGGAGCTTCGAAGCACATTGAAATGGATAGCACTATGTTAGACGGCTCTATCATAATGACAGGAGCCTTTCTTACTATTCCAATAGCCTCACTCTTCTGCTATTTTGTGTGCGGAGATGTAGATAGTGATAAAGAATAGGCACTAAGGAGATACTGAATAAGTACCTTGCTAGAGATTTCGGCAAGATTTGCGACGCTGGGAAATTCGGAGCCTGACGCTAACTCCTTGAGGGTTAGTGAAGGTGAGAATGATGCAGCGGCGCGAAGATTGGCGGAAGATTCAGTGAGCGAGTTGTTCAGTGGCTCCTTAACTAACAGGTAGACTGAAACTCTTTGGCGATCGTTTCAGCAGCGATTTCTAAGTCGTGCGCATCAATATCTAACCATTCGAAAAGCGGCTCCTTCTTAAACCAGGTAAACTGCCGCTTTGCATATTGGCGCGATGCCTGCTTGAACTTTTTCACCATCTCTTCGTAGCGCTCTTCATTTTGAGCCCCATCGAGGTAGTCTAAACATTGGCGGTAGCCAATTGCCTGAGATGCTGAAGGATTGAGACGTAAGCCTTGTCTTTCCAACTCTTTCACCTCATCTAAAAGGCCAAATTCCAACATCTGTTCACATCGAGAGTCAATCAGCTTGTAGAGTGACTTGCGCGGCCTGTGAAGAAACCAGCAGTGATATTCATAGTCAGGAAGCGGATGCTCTCTTTGCCAACGCAAACTGCTCACCTTCTCCCCTGTCAAAATGATAATCTCCAACCCGCGAATGATCTTATGCTTGTCATTGGGCGTAATCGTCGACGCATATTCTGGATCAAACTCTCGAAGACGGTCAAAAAGCGGTTGAGAGCCGTGCTGCTTCATCTCTCCCTCAAGCGCGCGCCGCATATCTGGTAGCGAGGGTGGACCCGATGGCGGGCCATATAAAAAGGCGCGGAAATAAAAGCCTGTCCCTCCTACAAGAATGGGCGTTCTGTTACGCGCTAAAATCGCATCAACACACTGACGCGCCTCATGATAAAAATCGACAACATTAAAGTTCTCTTGGACATTGCGGATATCAATCAGATGATGGGGACAGGCATCCTGCTCCCGCTTAGAAATCTTCGCCGTCCCAATATCCATCCCACGATAGACCTGCATCGAATCGCAGGAGACCACCTCACCATGCAGCATATCAGCTAAAAGAAGAGAGAGCGCCGTCTTCCCACAAGCCGTTGGCCCAGCAATCAAAATCACCTTGCCAGGCTTTGTCGTGCGAAACTCACGTATCTTTTTCTCTAAAGGAAGTAGTGATCCCAGAGGCGATGTAGCCTTCTGTCCAACAGGTAGATCCATCTCCATGGCTACAGATGAGCTAAGCTTTCCTGCTCACTTGGATAGAACTCAATCACCTGATTGAATCCCGCCATCTTGATCACCTCCATCACATCTTCACTCAAGCTACAAGCCACAACCTTACCCTCAAGGTTTTGTAGTTTCTTGGAGATAGCCAACATAAGCCGCATCCCTGCACTCGAGAGATACTCCACATCTGAAAAATTGAGCACCAATTTGAAGTGACCACCATCAATGATCGAGTTGATCGTCTGCTCTAATTGCGGAGAAGAGGCTGCATCAAGCCTCCCCTTCACACGCATGATGATGATTTCACCCTTTTCCTCTACAACAACATCCATCGCAATACCCTGTTTTTTGCTGATTATAGAGAATTATACAAAAGGATCAAGCTTCAACTATCTCTTCAGGAGCGGGCTCCTCAGAAACAATCTCCTCAACTCTCTCCTCTTCCTTCTCCGGCTGAATTAAATCGACCTGCACACGACGGCCCAAACGAGTCGCCACTGTACGCACAATCGTACGAAGCGCATTGATCGTGTTTCCCTTGCGGCCAATGACCTTGCCCACATCCTCTTGCGCGACGTAGATCTCAATCTTTAGCTTCTCAGGGTCCTCCACCGTCTTCACTTGGACACCATCGGTATCAGAGACTAAATTTTTAACAATATATGCAACAAACTCTTCCATAGTGATTTATCCATTTGTTATTGGAGTTTAGTGCTCCACTATCCCATAGCATCAGAATTTAATCAAGTGCTGTGACAGCGGTTGCCGAGTCCACCCACTCCAAATATTCTTTGTGGCCATCAACAATGGGCAGCGCCAAAATCTCAGGCACCTCATATTTGGCACGCGACAAGATCTCCTCTTTCACCTTCTCAAAAAGTTCTTTGCGCGTTTTGAAAATCACCTTGCTCTCCTGACAGGTGTCTAGTTGATCATTCCATAGAAAGATCGATTCCACCCAAGGAACAACGCTTGCACACGCCACAAGGCGCATTTCAACCAACTCCCGCGCAATTTGTCTCGCCTCATCAAGGCCGCCGCAGGTCCAATGTATTTGTATAAATTCACTCATGAATATAGGCCGTGTTAGAGATTCTAAAATCCAAAATTCTACCACCCCATTCTCTTTTTTTAAAGTGGGCAAGCGCACTTTGCAGATTGCGCACACCAAGACGGAGCCATCTGCCATCTTCTAGATGCACCACGATCTCTCTTTTTCCCAAAGTGGGCGCATCGGCTGCAGAAAGATCAATCATCAGAGCAGGAAGGTCTTCCAAAAAAGGCAGAAGGTCAAGTCTCTCACCAAAAACAAGAGGCAGCTCGCGCTTTGTAAAATAGGGTTCTATGGGGAACAGGGTGCCATTTGCATCAACAGCGCAGTTGCTACGATCACCAAGTTTGGCAATCGGCTTGCGCATTGAATAGCAGATGTATAGCATGTTTGGCCTCACCTTCTTCACTCTCACCTGCTCAAAAAGCGCCGTCTGTTCTAATCTCTTTTGCGCCTCTTTCAGGGGAAAGTGAGCAAAAGAGATGGGCTGATCGACAGAGAGCTCCAGAAGCTCAGCAAGACATTGGGTTGGGAGCTTTTCACCGTCAGGATCTTGCACAATAGCCACCACAGGTTGATCTCCTCTTGCTTGCAAAAAGGCGAAGAGCGAGAGTGAAAAGAGAGTGCTAAAGAAGATCAGAAGCAGCGCCTTTTTCCACGTGTATGCCGGCCCTTTGGGGATCACACTCTTGCCCTCTCCAATGCTAGGATCACCAGCTGGTCCATCAGCTTCTCATTACTCAATCCCTCTCGATTCCAAATTTTGGGAAAGAGTGAAAGCTTTTGCATCCCCGGAATTGGATTAACCTCCATGAACCACCAGCGATCCTCTGAGTCGAGCAAAAAGTCCACTCTGGCAAGGCCGCTCATACGAAGCGCATGGAAGAGTGTGGTCGCTGCTTTTTTACCCTCCTCAAGACACTTTTTAGAGAGTGTTGGGTCGATTGAGGTGGGAACTGGCTCGTTGCCATATTTCATCTCATAGTCGACAAAAGCGCCGCGCGCCAATTTTTCACCACAAGAGGGAACTGCAACATCGTGATTACCCAAGCAGGCAAATTCCATCTCACGACAAGCCACTTTGCCCTCCTCGATCATCACTTCATCATCAAAGTGAAAGCTCTTTTCAATCGCCTCTTCCAGATCTTCTTGTTTTTTGACCAAGTAGGTGCCAATCGATGAGCCTAAATGGACCCCCTTCACATAGACTGGGTAGTTGAGGCCATGCTCCAAAAAGCGTTTGCGCTCTTTTTTCCACTCACTTTTGAAAAAACTAACAAAGGGCGCAGTCAAAATACCCGCCTGCTCTGCCAACCTTTTCGACAGCGCTTTATTCATTGCCAAAGAGCACGCCATATGATCGGAGCCGGCAAAGGGAATTTTGAGCGTTCGTAAAAAGCCTTGGATAGTTCCATCCTCACCATAGGCTCCATGCATAATCGGCAGTGCTACCTCAGCTTGGCGCAGAGAAAAAAGCGCCTCCTCACTCCAACTACCATCTTCTGGCAGCACAATTAACTCCCTTTCATAGAGCTTCTCATCCAAAGAGTCGAAGACGAACTGCGCAGAGCGTAGAGAGATCTCATGTTCTGGCGAGCAGCCACCAGCTAGCACTGCCACCTTCCACCTTTTCGGCTCACATTTCATCTCTACGGAGGTGATATCGCCCGCACCAAGGGTAACGAAGACATCATGCGGACGCAGCTCGATCTGATCGCACTCCTCTCGCGGAATGTAGCGACAGTCGGGATGGTCCACAATCTCAATAACGCTGTGAGCGGAGAGAAAGGGAATCGCCTTCTCACGCGCTTGAAAGATGTCTGTAATATAGACGCAATCAGCCCACTCAAAGGCGCGTTTAAATTGCTCCAGATGGTCCTGAGTCCGGCAATAACGATGAGGCTGAAAGAGCGCGACAATTCGCCTCGATCCCACCGCCTCTTTAATACCGCGCAAAGCTGTATGCACCTCTGTTGGGTGGTGAGCATAGTCATCGATGCGCAAAACAGAGGCCTTCTCAGAGCGCCTCTCACACCGTCTGCTCACACCACCAAAGCCCTTCAAAGCAGAGCGAATCACTGAAATAGGAATCTCTAAGTGGCGCGCCATCAAAAAGGCTGCTGCTGCATTGCATGCATTATGCCTTCCTGTTGCCATCACCTCGATCTCTTCATATTCACCCAAGTCGAAAAAAAGCTTCCACCCCTTTTGACGGAAGTTAGAAATGGTATAGTCGCACGCCTCCGAAAAGCCATAACTTGAACCTAAAGCAAATTGATGATCATCACCACAATAGAAAAGCTGATCCTTCACCTTTGAAGCGAAGCTCTCATAACACTCTAAAAGTGTCTCTTTAGTCTTGTAGTGATCCATATGCTCCGCATCAACACTTGTGATGACTGCACAGTCAGGCTCATAGTTGACCAAAGAGCCATCACTCTCATCTGCCTCAAACAGGAAGTGCCCCCCTTGACCTCTCTCACCATTTTTCTTACCAAGCAGTCCGCCAATCGCATAGGAGGGCGAGAGTTTGGCTTCAAGCAAAATGGCTGTTAACATACTGGAGGTAGTCGTCTTGCCATGTGTTCCAGCAATCGCTATACCCTTTTTCTCGGAAGCTAGCTCTGCGAGCAGCTGCGATCTATGCATCATCTTACAGCCCAATGCTTCTGCCGCTTCAAACTCAGAGTTATTTTGTGAAATAGCTGAGCTATAGACCACGATGTCTGCTTTGGAAATGTTGCGCGCTGTCTGCTTGTCATAGATGACAGCGCCTTGTTCCTCTAATTCCTTGATAATTGCTGTTTTATTTCTGTCCGATCCTTGAACCCAATACTTCTTGTCGAGAAGGATGCGCGCCAACGCGCTCATGCCAATCCCGCCGATTCCAATAAAATGGAATCGTTTTCGCCTATTCGTTGAGAATGGTGCTTGCAAAGGTCTTCTCCGTTCTGGTCGCTTTATAGTGTTGTATTTTCTTCTGTAGGTGCTCTTTCAAAGCCACTAAACTACAAATAGAGCGCGCCAGTCGCAGCGGAACAAGAGAGTGCTCGAAAAACATCTCTCCCCCCTTCACTTGACGCACAAAATGTTTGGCATTCTCCACTTGATGATTCTCACTCGCATGTGGGTAAGGAACCACAATACCGGGGGTCTCAGTATCAATCAACTCATTGATTGTCGAAGCGCCAGCTCTTGTGATCGCCAAGTCAGCGATACTCCATGCTCGTTCAATATTGGGCTCAAAATCCTTTTCCACATAGGGAATAGAATACTCCTCATAAAGAGGGGCAAAGCTATTATGCCCTCCTGTAAAGTGGAGAACTTGAAAGGGTGGAAGATGCTTCACCAAGAAGGGAATCGCCTCAGCAAAAGCTTCGTTGAGCCGCTTTGCTCCTCTAGAACCCCCAAAAACCAGTAGAGTGATGCGATCATCTGAGAGACCAAAATAGTCCCAGTCCTTCTTCTGCTTCGTTTTCTTCGAAGGATAGAGCACCTCAACCGCCTTTCCCTTTAGCCTCATGGCTGATTCAGGAAAGGTGATCCCAGTCATCCTAGCATGCGCAGAAAAGAGTCTATTGACTTTGCCCGGAAGCGCATTTTGTTCATGCAAAAAGATCGGCACTGAGCTCATCTTCGCCGCTAACAGGACTGGCAGAGAAAAAAAGCTGCCAAAACCGACAACCGAATCTGGAGAAAAACGCTTGATAATACGCCTCGCTTGCCACGTACCCCTGACAATCCGCACCAATTGACGCGGCCAAAGCCACGGCTTTTTTGGACTGAAACGAGCAACCGGAATCTCCTCAAAAGAGAAGCCGTGGCCATCAAAAAAATGGGACTGTGCTAACCCCCCCGATACAAAGAGGATCTCCGCATCCTCAGCTAGCTGCCTTGCGACCTCTTGCGCCGGGAAGAGATGACCGCCCGTTCCGCCTGCACTCAAAATGATTCTTTTCTTTTTCTCCATCCCTTCCCACATTCAAAAGCGCAGCAATCCCAATTAGATTGGCTACAAGTGATGTGCCTCCTTGACTAAAAAATGGCAGATTCACCCCCTTGCTTGGCAAGAGTCCTGAAACTACCCCGAGATTTAAAAATGCCTGTAATGCAATTAGATAGGTAACGGTGGCTGCTACAAGGCAGCTACCTCTATCATTTGCCTGCATGGCGATTGCAAAACCTGCAAAGCTCAGTAACATGTAGAGTGTAATCAATAGGAGCATTCCCACAAACCCAAATTCTTCAGCAAAAATTGCAGCTATATAGTCATTTTGAGCTTCAGGCAGATAGGTTAATTTTTGAAGGCTAGAGCCCGCTCCTCTACCAAGGAGCTTTCCGGAGCCTGCAGCAATTTTTGCTTGGTAGGCTTGATGGCCCTTTCCCTTGATATCACTCTCGGGGTGGAGGTAGACTTGGATTCTAGAGCGCACATAGGGAAGTTGGAAGGCGACAGTGCCACCCACTGTTGCCAGAATCAGCATGGGGATCACCCAATATTTGGGTGGGATTTTTGTCAAAAAAAAGAGAGGCGTCAGGGTAGCGCATATGACTGCGACAGTGCCATTATCGGGCTCTATGATAATCAGTGCCATCGGCACTGCCAAAAAGAGGAGAATCTTGACAAAGGCTGCAAAGGTGATCTCTTCTCTGTTGATTGCCCATTCGATGAAGGTAAGGGGCACTAGAAATTTCACAAGTTCTGAGGGTTGAAATGAAAAGTGGCCGATTGAAAACCAGCGATGCGCCCCATTTCTTGCCATGGCAAAGGGTGGAACAAAGACTAAGATGAGCAGAACTGTGGCGCAGATCAAGACATAGGGGGATAGGCGCAGCAGCGAATCATAGCCTATTTTGTAGACAAAGCAGGCAAAAAAGATGCCGATAAGCGCAAAGGCAACTTGACGCAGAAGCGCTTGATGCGTGCTTTTAGCAAGGGCGCGATCAAGCACTTCAGCTGAAGAGGTATTAAATACCATCATCAAGCCGATCGCAAAGAGCGCCCCCACAGAGACGATCAAAAGCGATCTCATCGAATTCTCAGCTTATCTCCGGGACGTAGGCGACGCGCCTTTTGCTCATCCAGGCCATTCATTTTCAAAAGATCGTCTAGCTTCACGCGGTTCTTTGATGCGATGAGCCAGGGGCTGTCACCATCTTTCACCACGTAGTACTCTGCTTCATTACTTGTTCGAGCTGGAGCTGACGCTTTTTGCTGAACCGGTACGTTGAGCACCTGGCCGACACGTAGATTTGTACTTGTCATACCATTTGCCTTCATAATGGCCGCAACCGTGGTGTTGTTATTGCGCGCGATGCGCTCCAAAAAGTCACCGCTCTTGACTGTCACTTTGACCACATTGTCATTTAGAGCTGGAGAAACAACCTCTTCAATGACAGGTTGTGGTTCAGCCAAATCTGCAAGTGTGAGTTCCTCTGTCTGTTCACTGAATGTGTCAGCAAAGAGATCGTCAAAACTTTCAAGTTCAGGTTCTTTCAAAACCTGCTTTGTTGGTAGCTCTTTTGCTAGCTCTACCTTTTTGTGCGGCTTCTCAGCTCTATCATGAGAACGTGTCGCTGTTGCAAACAGAACCATGAGGAGCCCTGCATTGACAAGAACGGCTATGATGATGGTGTCTCTTCTGTTCATCGAATCCCCTCTACAATTTCTCTAAAGTGCGCCCCTCGCTCCTCATAGCTTTGATAGCAATCAAAACTGGAACATCCAGGAGAAAGTAGCACACACTCTCCACTTTTTGCTGCCTTTGCTGCTGCAACTACTGCCTCTTCGAGGCTAAAATAGCTGCACGCTTCATGCAACTCCTCTTTGATGCGCGCACTCGCTTCACCAATGGCATAAACCGAACGCACCACACCTACATCTAGCAGCTCTGTAAAATCGCCACCTTTGTCAACGCCTCCCACAATCAAATGAATGGGCTTGCCAACAGAAGCGAGCGCATTTTTGACCGCTTTTACGCAAGTTGCTTTGCTATCATTGATATAGTCAACCCCCCTCACCTGTTTCACAAGCTCAAGGCGGTGGGGTGGCTTCTCAAATGAAGCGAGCTTTTCGAAGAAGAGCTCCTCACTTATTCCTACATGTTGGCAAAGCATCCAGGCCGCAGCTACATTTTGTGCAGCGACCTGATTTTTTTCACTTCTATACTCGATGGGCAATATCCTTTCAACTCTTTTGGGCGAAAAGCTGCACCAAAGAGGAGCGCCTGGTTTAAGACCGCGCACTATCCTCTCTTTGCTCCGCTTGTAGTGCTCAAAATTGGGGTGCCAATCGAGATGATTAGGCGAAATATTGAGGATCACAGCTGCATCAAAATAGCCCCCCCCCTGCATTGTTGCTAATTGAAACGAACTTAGCTCTACAACATAGAGGTCACTTTGTGTAACTGAACAGACAGCAGTTCCTATATTACCACAAGCTGTAGCTCCAGTCACATGTGCAACTAGCTGAGCCGTCGTAGTCTTGCCACAAGAGCCTGTTATTGCCAGCACTATTCCCTGCAACTCTTTTAGTCCCAACTCACTCTCGTCAATCAGAGATGGTGCTGCTTTGACCCATGGGTGATCGAGGCGGATTCCTGGGGATTTGATGACTAAATCATCTGGCTGAAATTCGAAGCTCTCATCACCCTCCAAAATAATGGGATGCTCACCTCTTTTCTCGAGCAGCTCTTTGGCTGCTCTTCCGCTGACACCACTTCCAAGAATGATTGTACGCTTCATTGAAACTTGAGTGATCCGATTCCAACAATGGCAAGCAGAAGACCGATGATCCAGAAGCGGATCACCACTTTGGTTTCTGCCCACCCTTTATATTCAAAGTGGTGGTGCAAAGGAGCGCAGAGAAAGATGCGCTTCTTATCACGCAATCTGTAGCTGCCCACTTGCAGCATTACGGAGATCGCCTCCACGACAAAGACACCGCCAATCAATGCGAGTAAAATGGTGCGTCCCAAGCAGATGGCGCTCACCCCTAAAATGGCACCAAGTGGTAAAGAGCCTGTATCTCCCATAAAGACTTGAGCTGGATGGGCGTTGTACCACAAGAAACCCAAACAGGCTCCAGCTACAGAGGCCAAAAAGATAGCGATCTCTCCGCTACCCTCAATATATAAAATGTTGAGGTAGCGTGCCAAATCCAAGTTGTTTGTGACAAATGCGATGGCAGCAAATGCGGAGGCAACCATAATCACTGTTCCCGCTGCGAGTCCATCGAGGCCATCTGTGAGATTGACAGCATTTGAAGCGCCAACAATGGCGCCTAGAAAGAGGATTCCCATCAAGCAGGCGGCGAGGCCGCTATAGAGAAAAAGGGGTCGCTTAACGAAGGGGACGTAGAGCCTGCTCACATAGTCACGCATGGAGAGTGACTCAATCCCACTTGTAGCAACGGGGCCTACCTCACTCAAAGGCGCCACCTGCTCCTTAGCAATTGGAGGTTGAAACCAGTCGCCAAAATGGATGAGTTCACCAAGTGAGGGGCAGAGCAAGTAGAGAGTGACAAAAGCGGCAAGGCCAAACTGCCAGACCATCTTTTTGCGGGGGCTGAGTCCCTTCTTGCTCTTATAGCGCAGCTTCAGGTAGTCATCAAAGCCGCCGATGACTCCTGCTACAACTGTTGTAAGCAGTAGTAATAGAGTAAAACAGCTCTTGAGATCCATCCAAAGAAAGAGGGAGACCAAAAGAGAAAAGAGAATCAGAATACCGCCCATAGTCGGCGTGTCATTTTTGTTGCGGTGCAGCTCACCTAAAAGAGGGCACTCCTCGGAGCGAACTCGATCTCCAATCTTGAGCTCGTAGAGCTTTTTGATGAAGAGTTTGCCAAAAAAAATGGTAATCAAAAGGGAGGTAATTGCAGCGCACGCCATGCGTGTTGAGTAGTAGCCAAAAAGCGCTGGTACATGTACACCGAGCGCATTGCGTAAGAAGGAGAAAATCAGTAGCAGCATCTAGTAGTCATCCAAAATTTCTTCCATTGCATAGGCTCTAGCGCCTTTGAGCAATATGGTGTCGCCGGGCTTCAATATCATGCGAGCCTTTTGGCGCAGAGCCTCTTTTGAAGAGAAATAAAAAGCCTCCTTGCCAGCTTCTTCAAACAGCTTCTGCATTCTCTCACAATGTTTTCCCAAACACAAGAGAAGATCGACACATTTTATTGCTTCGCGTGCCACCTTCTCATGTTCCTGCCTGGCAAGAGTGCCCAAAGCATTCATCTCGCTCAAAATGGCCACTTTGCGACCGCTTTTAGTAGCCAAAATTTTGAGAGCTGCAATCATAGAATCAGCATTAGCGTTGTAGGCATCATTAATAAAGAGTAGCTGCCCCTTTTTCACCTCCTCAAGGCGCATGGAGGGCAATTTTAGCTTTCGAGGGAACTCGGTTACTCCAAAAGCTTCAGCAATTGCCTTTGCTGCGCAAAAGTTGTGCAAAATGGGGCCTTGCAAATCAAAGTGTGGCTCAATTTCAAAAATCTTGCCAAAGCCAGGGACTGATCTTGGGTGTAAGCAGAGGCGGGTTTTAGGATGGGAAAACAGAGAGAGTTTTTCGCGCAAAATGCCCTCATAGCCATCCTTAAAACCATCGGCGTGCTGTATGGAGACTTGGGTCAAAAGAGCTATCTCTGGAGGAGCAATTTCCAGCAGCTTTTTGATTTGACCAGGCTCCGACATGCCCATTTCTAAAATGAGGATTTCAGCCTCTTTGGGGCACATTAATATAGAAAGAGGAACTGTAAGTTGGGAGTTGTAGCTTTTGGGTGAGGCCCAGACAAAAAAATGTTTCTCTAGGAGCTGAGCTGCAAATAATTTGGTGGTAGTTTTGCCAACTGAGCCTGAAATGGCGACTATTCTTTTGGGATACCTTTCCAAAAAAAGGCGTGCCCTTGTTCTCATTTCTTCAAGAACGTCAGGGACATGGAAGATTTTCATGCCATATGATGGGCCTCTATAGCAGTTTTGTACAACGGCTTCGGTGGAGCCATTTTTTGCGGCTTTTTCTAAAAAGTTGTGTCCATCTACTTGGTTGCCTTTGATGGCGTAGAATGTGCTACCTGGTTTGACGAGTCGGCTATCAATGCTCACAATTGCACTATAAGGCAAAAAGGAATTGTTTTTTAGCCTTCATTGAGATAACATTTGATGTATCGGTGGCATAGCCAAGTGGTAAGGCCGGGGCCTGCAAAGCCTCTATCCCCAGTTCGAATCTGGGTGCCACCTAGTTTGCTTTATCTATTTCCCACACCAATTGGCAATCTTTCGGACGTTACGTTTCGTTTTCTTGAGTATGTGAAGCAGTGCGATTATCTGCTTTGTGAGGATACGAGGCGCAGCTCAATTCTTCTCAAGCACTATGATCTGACTATTCCTCTAAAGAGTTTCCACTTACATAATGAGCGTAAGAAGAGTGATCTGGTGCTTTCAGATTTGGAGTCAGGAATGACGATTGGTCTCTTATCGGATGCGGGGACTCCGGGTGTGAATGATCCGGGCAATTTTTTGGTGCAGCAGTGTCGTGAGCGTGAGTTAGAGGTGGTAGCACTACCTGGGCCTTGTGCGGCGATAGTGGCGCTTTCGGGATCTGGTTTGGACATGCGTCGTTTTCAATATTTTGGTTTTTTGCCAAAGCGAAAACTGCAGAAGGCGCTTTTGGAGATTTTGGATTTTCCTGGGACGACTATTGCGTATGAGTCGCCCTATCGGATTCGGGCGACATTAAAAAAACTTCTGGAGTTGGAGCCAACAAGACGTGTTTGTGTGGCTCGGGAGTTGACGAAGAAGTTTGAGAGCTACTATGTGGGTACAGTTTCGGAGGTATTGGAGCAGCTAGATTCAACCAAGGGCGAATTTGTACTGCTCATCGATTCCAACCAGCAGTCAAAGGGTAAGCAGTGCGACTGAACGATATGCGGTGCAACTGCCCTCACTTTATCCGCATAGGCTGCTTGTAGCACTGTCTTGTCCCACCACTTACCGCTCTCAACAAGAGATAAAAACTCCTCGAGTGCATCTATTTGCTGCTTTTCAGTCATATCATGATACTCATAGTCAGGATGAGGTTCTAGCTCCTCTGTATGGTAGAAAAAGGGATCATCGATAATCTCCTCCCATGAAAGATACCTTTTCTGCCTATTACAGTAGAGCAGCTTTGGATACATGCGCATCTTACAATTGGTTGAGTAGTCCGACAATTCCACCTGATTGATACCAAAAAGTGGGGTGGCAGTTATCTCAGAAAAGACCTCAGGCCCTGTAGAGTTTAGAATAGCAAATTCAGCACCTGCATAAAGCTGTAGGTCATATGTAGCATTTCGATAAGAGCTATGAGCTAGATCGATGAAACCTGGACGAGGCTCAAAAGAGGGTTGCTCATCTCGCCCCTGATGCACAACTGTATAACCCTTTTCTATTAGCCTATCTATCAATGGGTTAATTTTCTGAAAATGAGATATTCGCCTATAATAGCGTTTAGCATTATCTTCTCCGATCCAAGGAACATTGAGTACAACATACTTAGAATTTAGATTTAATATCTCTTGAATCTCACCAGCATACTCTCGCCGCTGACCTTTTTGATTCTCATAATGCAGGGAAACATACTCCTTGAAGTACTCATTTTGCACCTCCAGATCAGATCCGACAGGTTTGTATAAAAAACGAGCGTCTGGGTAGCGTTCAACCAGCTTTGGAATCATTCTTTGGTAGCACTTGAAATAGAGGGCATAGATCCCAAAAATCTGACACCAGCGACTGCTGGGATAGATGAGCTGACGGCCTGGGCACAGGATGGGATAGAGCTCTTTGACTAGCTGTGTCCGATAATTAAGCATGACTAGAGCGGTAGGCCCCTTCATTTCCTCCCAATCTCGGATGTATGAGAGGTAACGCAGATGGCCTCCAAACTCGCTTATCGACATCAAAAAGAGCTGCGTATCCTTAGGGATTTTGTCAATTTTTCTGCATAGACTCCGGTATAGGATGGGAAAATAGAAGAGATTAACAAAGGAAAAGATGGCTGACCTTACTTTGGTCATTCGTTTTTTTAGGGTACGGCAACTAAATTTCATAAATCGATCCTAACATTGACGACGAAAAAATGGCTATCGCTTTTCCTCTCTTTTTGCTATACAATCTGTTCACAAATTGGAGGATCTATGACTGACGCTAAGGAAATTATTTTTGAACATGAAGCGCGTGAAAAACTCTCTCGCGGTATCTCTAAGCTCGTAGACGCCGTCCGAAGCACTCTCGGACCCAAAGGCAGAAATGTTGGACTCGAAAAAAGCTGGGGCGCTCCCACTATCACAAATGACGGCAACAGCATCGTTCGCGATATTGAACTAGCCGACCAATTTGAAAATATGGGCGTCACAATGGCGCAAGAGGTCGCCTCAAAACTCAAAGACAAATGCGGTGATGGCACAACAACTGCCGCCCTACTCCTCGAATCCCTCGTCCAACATGGCGTCAAATTTATCGCTGCCGGCTCCTCACCCATCAGCATCAAACGAGGCGTAGAAACCGCCATCGCCGCTGTAGTAAAAGAGCTCGAAACGCAAGCCATCTCAATCAAAAGCCCCGAAGAGATCCGCAGTATCGCTGCCGTCTCAGCATCTGGCAGCCAAGAAATTGGACAACTCATCGCGGATGCCCTCGAAAAGGTGGGCAAAGAGGGCGTTGTCACCATTGAAGAGGCAAAATCAACTGATACATCGATCGAACTCGTCGAAGGTATGCAGTTCGACCGCGGATACATCAGCCCCTACTTCTCAACTAATCAAGAAAAAATGACCGTTGAGATGGAAAACCCCTATATCCTACTCATCGACAAAAAAGTCGCCTCTATTCAAGAGCTCCTGCCCATCTTACAAGCAGTCTCTTCAACTGGTCGCGAACTACTTGTAGTTGCTGAAGACATCGAAGCAGATGCTCTTGCAACACTCGTTGTCAATAAACTTCGCGGCTCTCTTAAAATCTGTGCCGTCAAAGCCCCAGGCTTCGGTGACAGTCGCAAGGCGATGCTTGAAGATCTCGCCATCTTAAGCGGCGCCACTGTTGTTTCAGAGGAGGCTGGCATCTACCTAAAAGATGCGACAACTGAAGTGCTAGGTTCATGTGAGCGCTGCGAAATTAGTAAAGACAATACAACACTAGTTGGTGGTTCTGGAAGCCATGAAGCAATCAAAGGGCGCGCAGAGCAGTTACAAGGTGAAGCAGATGCCAGCACTAGCTCCTATGACAAAGAGAAGCTCCTTGAAAGACGCGCAAAGCTTGTCGGTGGAGTCGCTGTCATTCGCGTTGGCGCTGCAACTGAGCCAGAATTGAAACAGAAGAAGCAAGCCTTTGAGGATAGTTTGAGCTCAACTAGAGCTGCTCTTGAAGAGGGTGTCGTGCCAGGAGGTGGGGTCGCTCTTTTGAAAGCAAGTGTTGCTCTGGACAAGATGCAAGTAGAGGGAGACGCTGCTCTTGGCCGTGAGCTTGTACGCAAGATGGTCGAAGCACCTGCGCGTCAGATCATTAAGAATGCCGGACATGATAGTTCCATCATTGTCAGTGAAATCCGCGCTAAAAAAGAGGCGATTGGCTTCAATGTGTTGACCGAAGAGGTCGAAGATCTATTTAAAGCAGGCGTCATTGACCCGCTAAAAGTGGTGAAAAATGCCCTCGTGCATGCTGCCTCTTGCGGCTCCATGGTGCTCATCTCTGAGGCACTAATCGGTGATGCAGAGCAAGACACAGAATAAGATAGCGGTCGTCGCTGCGCGTGGGCTTGGCGACGGCCTCCTCTATCTTGTCCTATCCAATAACCTGCTGCGCGCCGGCTACACTGTCACCACCTTTAGTACGATTTTGTGTCAGCTCGCTGACTGGTTCCCTCAGCACACAATTCTACCATTCGACCAGCTTCAACAGAGCTCATTTGACCACACCTATGCAGCTGATCACTCCATCATTCGGAAAGAGGATGCCAGCACCACCATCCTCTTTGAAAAAAACTTCGACAAAAGAAAAAGCATGGTCAAAAATCTGCAGATCGCCTCCCAAAGGATCTGCCAACAGGGAAGCTGTGAGACCGGAGTCACAATCCCAACAGGCTTAAAGCATCGCCTCTACAGAGATAGAGTAATCCTCCATCCAATGAGCACGGACATTCAAAAAAATTGGCATCCAGAAAGTTTTCGCCAGCTAGCTAAGAAATTGACTCTCATTGGTCTAAATCCTATCTTCGTAGTCAGTCCAGCAGAAAAGAGCCTCTGGCCAGAAGCAAAAAGCTTCCAAACCATCAGTGATCTGGCCGCCTTTATCTATGAATCGGGCTATTTGATCGGAAATGACTCCGGACCAGGCCATCTAGCCTCCCTATTTGGCATCCCCACACTCTCCCTTTTTGCCCGAAAAAGCTACTCGAAACTGTGGAAACCAGGCTGGTTCCCACAAGCAAGGGTAGTCTGTCCAAAAATTCCCTTAATAGGCGCTCCTATGAAGCAGCGTTACTGGAAATCCTTCTTAACCGTCAAACAGGTAACTAATTCTTTTAAACATTTAATTAAAACAATTTAGATGATATAATGAATCTATGTTATGTGGTATTCGAGCTAAGATCCAGCAATCTAACTGCACTCCCGAGCTAGCAAGTGCGTGGAGTATGATCATTACAGGTATTGCTATGAGCACGATTATCCCTCTTGTGTTGGGCTGCTTGGGCAAGTATGGCGTGATTCCGATGTCCAAATCTTTCAGTAAGGCGATGATCACTTCCAGCGCTACTGCGATTGCCTTTATAGCGCTGGCTAAGATCGGCCAGCTTCTCTACAAGCATGCACCCTGCTGTGCATATGCTCGTGAGCAAGTCCAAAACCTTAAAGGCATAGTTCATGACCAATTCCAACAAGTACAAAATGCTGCCGAAGAGGCTCTCGGTCAGCATGAACAGCCTCAATAATTCGTTCATACTGCCGCACTAGAGGCAGCTACTCGCAAAGAGTTATTACCATCCTCCAAATCTCTCAACCACCAATAATCAACCATTCAAGATCTGCTTGAGGAGATACTGAATAACTCGGTTATTGGAGATTCCGCCAAGATTTGTGACGCTGGGAAATTCGGAGCCTGATGCTAACCCCTTGCGGTACGTTCCGGCGAGAATGATGCAGCGGCGCGAAGATTAGCGGAAGATTCAATGAGCGAGTTATTCAGTGGCTCCTTGAAAACTCATCCTTCGTAAAAAAGAAGAGGGCGGGGCAAGCGCCCCACCCTCAATGTCTAAAACGCAAGCGTTCTAGACGCATTGGTGCCTGCAAGACGGCCTCAACTCTCTGATTGATCGCCCTTTATACTTAAGACACCTATAAATCTACTATCCACGGCCGCGCGGATTGCGCTTTTGCTGCTGATTCTGTACATTGGTCGTACGTTTTTGACGCTTTGTCTGCGCACGACGCTTCGTCTGGGGCTGAGCACAACTTTGTGCTTTTGGTGTACGTCTTCTTTGCATACCAACCTCATGTTTAGTGGTTTGCTTACAAGATCCATTTAATCAAAAAATGGATGTAAGTTCAACACAAATTCAAACAAATAAATATAAATGACTTATGTAAGAATCGTTAATCCGAGAGAGAAGTGGCAATTGAGAGACATTTGTGCTAGGATTGAGGCATGAGAATAGCACATCTCTCCGACCCCCACTTCAGCCACCTCGGATTTAACTGGGAACTTTTGAAGTCAAAGCGCTGGCTTGGATTTCTTAACCTATTCTTGTTCAGACAGAATAGCTACCAGACCTCTCATCTTGAGCAACTGCCGCGCTTTTTGCATACGCTCGATGTGGAGCACATCTGTGTGACCGGTGACTTCTCCAGTCTTGCTCTCGATGTAGAATTTGCCGAAGCGAAGCGCTTTATGGATGAACTTGGTTCTAAAGCGATTCGCCTGCCGGGCAACCATGACATCTACACAGCTGATTCAGCTGAGCGTTACTACCGCTTCTTCCCCTCCTCTGATCTGCAGAGGCAAAGGATAGAAAAGAGGCGATTGAATGACCATTTTTGGTGGATTGGCTTAGATTGTGCCAGACCAAACTCTCTGCTCTACTCAAATGGCCGTTTTTTTGAGCAGATGGAAAAAATCCTCGATAAGGAACTTGCGACCATCCCCTATGATGAGTGCGTCATCATCGGCAACCACTTCCCACTCTACCCAGCTGGAAGGCCAAAGCATGATTTGGAACGCTGTGATGATCTCTTGATGCTGCTAGAGCGCTACCCACAAGTCAAGCTCTACCTGCATGGCCACGACCACACTCCCTACATTCGCGATAAGCGCATATTGGCACTCAATGCAGGAAGCTGCGGTAAGAAGAGAGGCGGCTCCTTCTATCTCCTCGATATAGAAAAAGAGGGCTGTAACCTCAAGCGTTACACTTACACGCCAGGAAAAACTCCCTACCACTGGCAAAGCGATCTCGAGTAGAGTTTTGCTTTTTAAGGAGACACTGATTAACTACCGTTTGGCAGATTTCGTCAGAATTTTTGATTCGGCTAAATTCAGAGACAAGCGCTAACCACTTGCTGGTTAGACGAGTCGAGAATGACACCGAATCGAAAATTGTGGGGAAGATGCCGAATGGGAGTTATTCAGTATCTCCTTAACTTGCATCGAGGATAGCCTGAGCCAGTTGATCCAGTGTTGGCTCCTCACGAAGCGTATCAACTTTTTCAGGTCGAATCTCCGGCATCGCTTTGAGTTCCTCAACAAAGCGAGAAATATCGGGAGCCTTAATCGCAACTGTATCTTTAACAGCCGAAACAGAGGCCGCCTTCTTCACCTTCGATAGAGCTGCTACCTTCTCAATTTCCATACTCCCCCATATATATAAAAAATCTTTTTTAGAAAAGAGCTGCTGGCAATATCTGTGCAATCTCCTCACTCTGATTTCTGAGCATCAGCAAGCGATCAAAGCCGACCGCCACACCAGAACATTGAGGAATTTGATCCAAAGAGGCGATAAACTCCTCATCCATTGGGTAGCAATTTTTACCCAAGTTCTGCCTCTTTTGATTCGCCTCTTCAAGTCGTCTTCGTTGCTCAGAGGAGTCTGTCAACTCATTGTAACCATTGGCAAGCTCCATTCCCTCAACAAAGAGCTCAAAGCGTTCAGCAAAGCCTCTCTCATTGATACGCGCAAGCGCCGCTTCCTGAGTCGGATAGTCCACAACAAAGGTCGCTTTGCCTCGCCCAAGCATAGGTTCAACCTCAAGAGCAAAGCTCTCCTCATCATGCCCCTTCCAAACTTCACTGTAGGCAATACACTCATACTGCTCAATCGACAAGAAAAGTTGCACATAGGCAAAGACCTCCTCAATGAGCTCCTGAAGAGAAAAGCCAATGCGGTACCACTCCGTCATTGTGAATTCAATACTGTGGCGCGACCCTCTCTCATGATCGCGAAAGACATGACCCAGCTGATAGATATCGCCACTTCCTTGTGACAGCAGCTTCTTCATGCCATATTCTGGTGAGGAGTGTAAAAAAGCGCGCTTCCCCAACACAGAGGCCTCAACGAGATCTATGTGTACATCGATAGGAGCTGTAGGTGAGAGAAGTGGGACATCCACCTCCATCACGCCGCGCTTGGAGAAAAAGGCGCGCGTTTTCGCCAAAAAGGTGGCTCTATTTATTAGCGCGGCAGACATATTCCCCTGTGCGCGTGTCAATCTTGATCACCTCGCCTTGATCCAAAAAGATCGGAACCTGAACCGTCGCACCTGTCGCTGTTTTGGCCGGTTTTAAGACACGCCCCGAAGCCGTATCCCCACGAACACCAGGCGCAGTCTCAGATATCTCCATCTCCATAAACATCGGTGGCTCAATCTGTACCACCTCTCCCTTATAGAGAATCAAACCATACACCTGATCATCGACAAGCCACTGCTTCACATCCTCAACCTTCTCTGTGGGTACAACTATCTGCTCAAAAGTCTCATCATGCATAAAAGTTGCACCTGACTGGTCAACATAGAGAAGGCGCATCTTATCTTCTTGAACATCTGCCTCCTGAAATGTCTCACCCGACTTAAACGTCTTCTCGATCGTGCGGCCTGTGAGAAGATTTTTTATTCGCGTACGGTTGAATGCTTGTCCTTTGCCTGGCTTGACAAACTGGTTTGAGACAATCACATAGGGTTGAGAATCCATCTCCAATTTCAGCCCTGCACGAAAATCACTCGTAGATATTTGCCCCATAAATCAAAACTCCATATTATTTTGTGAAATAATAGACTAGAAATAGGTGGAAGTCAACTGTGTGGCGAACGAAATATAAAGATTATCCCTTAGACGAGAAGTGGAAAAAAGAGCGACGTGAAACTGGGCGGGCAATCATTGGCTGCGAAATGAATGAACGCTACGGCTGGGGAGAAAAGGATCAGATTGAAGAGCAATCTCCCTCCCGTTTGAGAAAATGGTTGAATCGGATCTTCAGAAACAAGTAGAAGAGGGCAATGGGCTACTTCAATGAACCTGATCCGCATGAGGCCAAGATTGCCGCAGATACGCTCGAGCGCTACTCCGGCTCCGATATCAGCCAATTTGGCTCCTACCTCCTCATCACAAACTTCCACCGCTATATCCGCACCTTCGCTGAGATTCATGAAGTGCCCCTCACAGAGGGTTCCATGTTTACAGCTGCACACTGTCCCGATCTCGATATTAGCATTGTTGACTTCAAACTGGGCTCAGCAGCAGCTGCCTTGATGGCCGACCTTGCCGCCTTCTTGCCACAAGTCAAAGCAGCTCTCATGCTCGGTATGTGCGGCGGATTACGCCGCCACTACAAGGTGGGTGATTACTTTCTACCACTTGCAAGCATTAGAGCTGAAGGCGCTAGCGATTTCTACTTCCCCAAAGAGGTTCCCGCTCTTTCTAACTTCCTCATGCAAAAGGCAGTCACCGATGTTCTTGAAGAAGAAAATGATATCTATCACATCGGTATCACCTATACGAGCAACATCCGCTTTTGGGAGTTCAATGAGGAGTTCAAAAAGCGGCTGCGCGAAACACGCGCACAGGCGTATGAAATGGAGTGCGCCACACTCTTTGCAGCAAGCTATAGACGCAAGCTGCCACTTGGAGCACTGCTGCTCATCTCAGACCTGCCACTGAGCCGCGACGGGATCAAAACCAAAGAGAGTTCCAAACAGGTCTTCCAGAAGTATACGGCAGACCATCTCAACAAGGGCATCAAATCACTGCAGGTGATGGGCAAAATGCTCGAGAAAAAGATGAAAGGCGCCTACCGCGGCAAATCACAAGATGTCGATATCTAGATCTGCTCCAAAATCGCATCTGTAGAAAAGCCAAACTCGTCACGCAAAACACCAGCTGGTGCAGAGAGACCAAAGCGATCCATAGAAATCGCTGTTCCCTCAAGACCAATGTATTTATGCCACCCCTGCTCAACACCAGCCTCGATACTCACACGTTTACCAAGGTCGCCGCCAATTACCGACTCGCGATAATCACCATCTTGCTGCTCAAAGAGCTCCATGCAAGGCATGGAAACAACACGCACATCTTTGCCGCGCTTGCCAAGCTGCTCGGCAACCTCAAGAGCAAGTGAAACCTCAGAACCAGTCGCAAAGAGCGTATAGTCTGCCTTCGATTTTTCCTTTTGAAGAATGTAGCCACCACGACCCATCCCATCTTTGTAGGCAACAGCTGTCTGCTCCAAGCAGGGTAGCCCTTGACGGGTCAAAATAATCGCAGTCGGCCCCTCATGCTTCAGTGCAGCAATCCACGCCATCTTCACCTCATTGTTGTCCGCTGGGCGGATCACCTGCAAGTTGGGCATTGCGCGAAGCGCCGCATAGTGCTCAATCGACTGGTGCGTCGGTCCATCTTCACCAAGGAAGATCGAATCATGTGTGAACTGATAGATCACACGCAATTTAGAAAGCGCTGCCAGACGAATCGCATTGCGCATGTAGTCTGAGAAGGTCAAAAAGGTACCAACAAATGGTGTCATCATTTCAGAAAGCGCCAAACCATTGGCAATCGTCGCCATTCCAAATTCACGCACACCAAATTTAATGTTGCGCCCCTCATAGTGGCCAGCACTAATCACACCACCCTCTTCAATCAACGTCTTATCCGAAGTAGAGAGATCCGCTGAGCCGCCATAAATCTGTGGCAGACGCTTCGCCAAATGGTTGATCACAGCGTGTGATGCCGCTCTTCCTGCAAGTGGCGATTTTAGCTCTAGATCCCAAAGATCCTTCTCTAAATCGGGAAGATGGTGCTTCTCCATCTGCTCATACTGCTTGGCAAGCTCAGGATTGCTCTTCGCCCAAAGACGGAAACGCTCCTCCCACTGCTCCTCATACCTCTTGTCCAAGGCAAGCTTCTCCTCAAAAAAGCTCTCCACAGCCTTAGGAATATAAAACTCCTCTTCTGGCCAATCGAGGTTGTGCTTGGTCGCCAAAACCTCATCTGGACCAAGCGGCGAACCGTGCGCCTTCGATGTCCCAGCTTTGTTTGGAGATCCCTTGCCAATTACAGTATGCGCCATCACCATCACTGGCTTGCTCTGGTTTTGACGCGCAGAGGCAATCGTCTCATGAAGCTCATCAAAGTTGTTGCCATCAACCTTGTGCACCTCCCAGCCATACGCTTCAAATCTTTTTGCCACATCCTCAGAGCAGCACTCCGCTAATGGACCATCCAAAGAGATATTATTGGCATCATAAATGAAAATCAGATTGTCCAATTTCAAGTGGCCCGCCAAAGCAGACGCTTCATGGCTGATCCCCTCCATCATGTCGCCATCACTACAGAGACAAAATACTTTGGCATCAAATAGTGTGTGCTCATCTGTATCAAACTTGGCCCCCAACATCTTCAAAGCAAGCGCCTTTCCAATCGCATTTCCTGTTCCCTGTCCAAGAGGACCAGTAGTTGCCTCCACACCCTCTGTCTCATGATATTCTGGGTGCCCCGGCGTCTTACTATGCAGCTGGCGGAAATTTTTGATCTCTTCCAATGAGAGATTGAAACCGGCAAGATGGAGGCATGAATAGAGCCACATCGAGCCATGGCCCGCTGAAAGAATGAGTCTGTCACGATTGGCAAAGTTGGGATTTTTTGGGTTGTGGTGCAATGCGTGACCATAAAGATAGGCACCAATTTCTGCGCAACCCATAGGTAGACCTGGGTGGCCTGAGTTCGCCTTTTGCACGGCATCCATCGACAATCCACGGATCGTATTGGCTATCTTCCCTAAAATCTTCTTCTGCTCTTCGTCTAGACTCTTTTCCATTCCGGTTTCCTAATTGAAAAAAGAGCCACTTTAGCATGGCTGGAAAATAAAATCCAAGCTATAGTGGCAGGCCATGAAAAGTCAAAAAACACGCAGAGGCTTTCTCAACTACTTTGAGAAGGCAGGCCATAGCAAAGTTCCTTCATCCTCAGTTGTTCCCGCAGACGACCCCACCCTCCTCTTTACGAATGCTGGGATGAATCAATTTAAAGATGTTTTTTTAGGCAAGAGTGCTCGCGACTACTCAGCCGCCACCACATCGCAGAAGTGTGTGCGCGTCGGTGGCAAGCATAATGACCTTGAAAATGTAGGCCATACAAGCCGGCATCTCACTTTTTTTGAGATGCTTGGCAACTTCTCATTTGGGGACTACTTCAAAGAGCGGGCGATTGAACTTGCTTGGGAGGTCACAACCAACGTCTTTCAATTTGATCCCAAAGATCTTTGGGTCACTATTTTCCACGAAGATGAGGAATCTTTTGAGCTGTGGCAGAAATTTGTCAAAGCGGATCGCATCGTACGCAAAGGTGAGAAGGACAATTTTTGGAGTATGGGCGATGTGGGACCGTGTGGTCCCTGTAGCGAACTCTTTTTTGACAGAGGTGAGAAGTTTGGACCGGCGCGCAGCCCTGCTGAAGATGTGACTGAGGAGCGCTACATCGAATTTTGGAATCTCGTCTTCATGCAGTACAACCGAGATCGCTCTGGCAGTTTGAATCCGCTTCCCAAAACGGGGGTGGATACAGGAGCTGGATTGGAGCGCGTTGTCTCCCTGCAGATGGGTGTCGACTCTCTTTTTGAGACAGATATATTGCGCACGCTCATTAGGGAGGTCGAGCATCTTAGTGGCAAAAAATATAGCCAAGAGGCTCCCTTTCGTGTGATTGCAGATCATATGCGCACCTTGAGCTTTGCGATTGCTGATGGTGTGCAGCCGAGCAATATTGAGCGCGGCTACGTCTTGCGCAAGGTGCTTCGACGCGCTGTTCGTTATGGGCGTCAGCTGGGTCTAGACAAGCCTTTTTTGGCTAAGCTTCTGCCTACGCTTGTGGAGTTGATGGGCGAGGATTTCCCAGAGCTCGCACAAAATGAGAACCGCATTGCTCAGATTGTGACGCTAGAAGAGGAGAGTTTTTTGAAGACGTTGAAGCGAGGCGGCAACATCTTGTCTTCGATCATCTCTAAATCGCAGAGTAGTAAGCTGATTGCTGGTGATGACGCCTTCAAATTGAAGGATACGTATGGCTTGCCACTTGAAGAGATTATGCTGCTTGCCAAAGATGCTGATCTAGGTGTTGACATCAACCGCTTTGAGGATCTGGAAAAGGAGGCGAAGGAGCGTTCTAAGGCGTCGCATAAGAAGACGGAGCAGATTGCTGAGTCTTCAGCCTTTGAGCATTTTGCGGCCACCGAATTTTTGGGTTACAGCTCTCTGGTCTCTGACTCTACTGTGGTTGGCCTTGTGAAAGAGGGTGAGGCTGTTGACGCCTTGCATGCGGGTGAGAAGGGCTTAGTTGTACTGGACCGCTCTCCTTTCTACGCGGAGAAGGGAGGTCAAGTTGGTGATCAGGGCGTGCTTTTGAGTGATAGCGTGCAGTTTTCTGTCATCGATGTTCAATCGCCCTTTAGCGATGTGATTGCACATGATGGTGTTGTCAAAGAGGGCTCGCTCAAGGTGGGGCAGAATGTGACAGCGCAGATATTTGACAAGCGCCGTTTGAGCATTGCGAGCAACCATACGGCGACACATCTTCTGCATTGGGCTTTGCAGGAGGTTTTGGGCGATCATGTGCGTCAAGCGGGATCGATTGTGGATGCTTCCCGGCTGCGCTTTGATTTTTCTCACCATGAGGGGATGAGCAGGGAGCAGCTGCGCGAAGTAGAGCGTCTGGTCAACGAAAAAATTCGTGAGAATCGCACAGTTGAGAGCTATGAGCTCTCCTTTGCTGAGGTACAAAGGCGTGGTGAGATCAAGCAATTTTTCGGTGAGAAATATGGTGATCGCGTACGCGTTGTTGATCTCGACTATTCCAAAGAGCTCTGTGGTGGAACGCATGCGAAGGCGACTGGGCAGCTTGGCTTTTTCCGCATCACCAAGGAGAGCAGCATTGCGAGCGGTGTACGCCGCATTGAGGCAGTCACTGGCAAAGAGGCGGAGCACTTTGTTGAAAAGGGTGAGGATCTTGTGCAGACGCTTTGTGAGCAACTAAAAGTGCAACCGCATCAATTGCAGGAGCGACTACTCAAGCTCGATGAGGAGCAAAGCGCACTGAAGGCAGAGCTGAAGAGATGCAAGAGTGCTCAGATGGCGGGGCAGCTCGATGCGCTTTTGGAACAAGTTGAGAAGGAGCCATTTGCTCATTTGGTGTATGAGGCTGAGGGAGATTTGAGAGAACTTGCGGATCAGTTGATGGGAAAGTGTCCATCGTTAGCGCTCTTTTTGATTGGCAAGAGTGGAGGGCGTTGCACACTTTTGGCTCGAGTCTCTGATGATTTGATTGGCCGCAAAGTGCATGCCAATGATTGGCTGCGCGCTGTTGCGCCTCTTGTTGAGGGTAAAGGTGGTGGCAAGGCAGATGCTGCGCAGGGTGGTGGCACAGCAGTGAACAAAATTCCTGAAGCTATTGAAGAAGCGAAGAGATGGATCTGCTCGAAGAACGGCTAATTTCCCAGAACCTTTTGATTGAAGAGCTTTGGGAGGCGCCCAAAGCGTTTCTTATTTCACAGCTTCTCAAAAAGAATCAGAAGCATGTGGTGGTTTTGACCAGCGATCAAAAGCTGCTCGACAACTTTGAATTTTTTGAGACTAAGGCGATTGAGTTTCCGGCGTGGGAGACGCTTCCGCATGAGGAGATTCCACCCAGCCCCGATGTTGTGGGTGAGCGTTATAGAATATTGCAGGAGTTGGATGAGCCTTGTGTCATCTGCACCTCTTTGCAAGCGCTTTTGCAGCGGGTGCTGACACCTGAGCGGCTCAAAACGCTCTTTCTGCCTCTTTCTTGCGGCATGGAGCTTCCCTTCGCTGATCTTCCCGAGCACTTTGCTTTGATGGGCTACCATCAAAAGAGTGTGGCGGCTGACAAGGGTGAGTTTGCGGTGCGCGGTGGAATCATCGATATCTATCCAGTCAACTCCCCTGACCCCTTTCGCATTGAGTTTTTGGATGATGAGATCTTGTCGATCCGCAAATATGATCCAGTTGGGCAGACCTCTGTTGGCAAGGTGAAGGAGATTGTGATCACTCCAGGTGAGGAGCTGCAGCTGCTCAATGAGGAGAGGGAGCTGGCGACACTCTTTGACTACTTGGATGACTGTATTGTGGTATTTGATGATCCCTTTGAGGTGGAGGACAAATATGCAACGCTCAAGGGGATGATGAATCGTCAGCTGCGCACTTTTTGCACCTTTGATCAATTTTGGGAGATTGTTGAGAAGAGGCAGCGCTGCTATTTCACCAAAACTCCAATTCAAGAGTTGAGTTCTGTACAAATCAGAGGCAAGGAAGACCTTGCTTTCGATGTGTTTGATAAGAGAGTGGAGGCGAAGCGATGGTACCATCCATTTAGAACATTGGAGGAGAGTTTTACCTCTGAAGAGGAGATTCCCCTTCTCGATGTTTACAATGAGACGAAGCCGCCAGCTCTATTTGTCTGCCAAAATGATTCGGAAGAGAAGCGCATCTTGCAGAGCGTGCCTGATGCGAAGATCAAGCGCGGTTATCTCAGCTCTGGCTACTATATAGATGATCCAGCCTTTGCGCTGATTCCAATGGCGGAGTTGACTGGCCGTTTTCGTGTGAGACGGCAGAAGCAGCGCAGCCACTACCACACGCTACCGCATGAGATGAATACGCTGACGCCTGGTGAGGCGGTTGTTCACATGAACAACGGTATTGGCCGTTTCATTGGCATTGAGAGGAAGCCCAACCATCTGGGGGTGGAGACGGAGTTCATGCTTCTGGAGTATGCGGAGGGGGCAAAACTCTACATTCCGATGGAGCAGGCCAACATGGTCTCCAAATATGTGGGGGTTGGTGAGGAGAAGCCGCAGCTGCACCAGATTGAAAGTAGCAAGTGGAAGAGAGCGCGCGCCAAAACAGAGATGGCGATTGTTGGTTATGCAAAGGAGCTTCTGGAGCTGCAGGCATCGCGCGCTGTCAAAGAGGGCACAAGCTACGGCGAGCCGAGTGATCTGGTGGAGCAGTTTGGCCAGGAGTTTCCCTATGAAGAGACCGCTGATCAGCTACTTGCGATCCAAAGCATCTATGAGGATATGGGGTCGACGAAGACGATGGAGCGTCTGGTTTGTGGTGATGTGGGCTATGGCAAGACGGAGGTGGCGATGCGCGCAGCGTTTCGCACAGTTGTGGATGGTGGCAAGCAGGTGGCGATCTTGGTGCCAACTACGGTCCTCGCCATGCAGCACTATGAAACCTTTGCGAGTCGCATGGCCAACTTCCCAATTCGCGTTGGTGTGTTATCGCGTTTCCGCAAACCGAAACAGCAGCGCGAAACTTTGGAAAAGCTGGCAAAGGGTGAAGTGGACATTGTGGTGGGAACGCATCGCATTGTGAGTAAAGATGTGCACTTTGACAATTTGGGACTTCTGATCATCGATGAGGAGCAGCGCTTTGGTGTGCGCGCCAAAGAGCATCTAAAAAAAGCGCGCCAAGATGTGGACTGCTTGACACTTTCGGCAACACCGATTCCGCGTACGCTCTATATGTCACTTGTTGGTGCGCGTGATCTCTCTGTAATCAACACCCCACCGGAAGATCGTCTGCCGATTCACTCTGTGATTGCGCAAGGAACAGATGAGGTGTTGAAAACAGCGCTTCTGCGGGAGCTATCGCGTGATGGGCAGGTCTTCTGCATCCACAACCGCGTCGAATCGATATATGACTATGCAACGCGCATCAAGAAGCTTGTACCAAATGCCAATATTGTTGTGGGGCATGGGCAGATGGATGCCAAAGATTTAGACACCACCTTCCACAAGTTTAAATCTGGTGAGGCCAATATCTTGGTTGCCACTTCGATCATTGAAAATGGCATTGATATTCCCAATGCGAATACTATCCTGATTGACAAAGCGGATCATTTTGGGTTGGCGGAGCTCTATCAGATGCGTGGGCGTGTGGGAAGGTGGAATCGAAAAGCGTATTGTTACTTCTTGGTCAACAATCCGCGCGACATCAATCCGGTGGCGCGCAAAAGGTTAGCAGCATTGACACAAGCGAGCGGCCATGGTGGAGGGATGAAGATTGCGATGCAAGATCTGGAGATCCGCGGCGCTGGCAATATATTGGGCACTGAGCAATCCGGCCACGTTCAAGCTGTCGGTTTCCATCTCTACTGCCGTCTATTAAAGAGGACTGTGAAAAGACTGCAGGCGAAGAAGGAGCCCTTCCTTACCGAAGAGTGTAAGTTGGAGTTTCCGATCGATGCGCGCTTTGCCCCAAGCTACATTGATGACATCAATCTACGGATGGATCTCTATGGAAGATTGGGAGATGCGGAAACCTCGGCCGATGTGGATGCACTTTTTGGAGAAGTAGAAGATCGCTTTGGACCGCTGCCTCAGGCAGCTCTAGGCCTCGGAATGCTGACGAGGTTGCGCATCTTTGCCCAGCAAAATGCTTTTACAAAGCTGAAGCTAACGAAGACGGTTTTGGAGGCGGTTCAGACGCATGGACCGCAGAAAATCGCCAAAAAGCTGCTAGTACGCCAATCTGATGATCCAGCAGAGCTAGAGGAGGCGATTTTGGGCGCCCTGAAGCAGAACTTCCCTATGAACACTCAATAAAAAAAATTATATTGCTTTAATATTCCCAATCTACTATAATAAACCCTTATGACTGAAGGATGTGGGCAGATTCGAGCTTCTCAGAGGCGGGTTGATATTGCCAACTGGTCTGGTGTTACTGCGGTAATCACTGGTCTAGCGGCGGCGGTATTGTCGCAAATGGCAGCGAAGTATTTTCACACGAACGCGATCTATTTTTATGGCCCAGGTATGGGGGCCTCGGCTACGGGGTTAGTGACGCTTGTTGTGGCGAGCTGCAAGACGCCTGTCCCTGAAGAAGTCCAGAAGTACGAGAAGGAATCAATAGGGCCTGAGCGAAACAAAGCTGCCGATAAGAAGAAGTCACCTACTCCACGAGCAAAGCGTTCGGGAAATCCAGGTAATGAGGTTTTCCATCCTAAAATGACCAGACTTGAGCACTATGCAATCACGGATTTGAATCCACACTGTATCCCACAGCAAAAAGTTGCAGCGCCATCATCTGTCCGCACACATTTGGAAATAGCTCGAGATTGGAATTTCCATAAATGCGAGAGAATAGCTGGAATAATCAGAGACCATTTAGGTAAAGCTAAAGATGCCAAAGAAGAGGACGCTAAGTTATTTCACGAAGAGCAAATACAAGGCTTCACTACTGCTCACGAAAACCTACAAAAGAGTATGAGGTCTGGAGCGAGTATTACTGCTATGGAGCAGAAAAAAGAGACGCAAATTGAGGAGCTGGATCGCTGCTACTACTATATGGAGATAATGGGAGATGGAAACTGCCTCTACTATTCCTTGGCTGTTGGTCTATTGCACAAAATGGTAGCGAATGAAAGCCAAGAGGTGGTTTGTGAACAGCTCTTAGCATTTACAATTAAGCCAGAAGCAAAAAAGCATAAAGATCATTACAAGCAGCCAGCGCAATCTCAAGTAGTTGAACTAGTTCGAAATGTAAGAGATCGGAAGTCTCTTTTTCAGTTTCTGACTAATGATAGGCAAATGAATGCTCTAGTCTTTTTCTTAAAGCGTGTTCACCGATCATGTTTCGGTGGAAATGACAATGTACTTAACAATTACGACTGGGCAGATGAAGAAGCTGCGCAAGCTCTAGCCCAAAAGCTAGGGGGTGGTTTTGCCTACACCTTCGAATCTCAATCCTATGAGCTTTTGGGTTCAGAGCTTGAAGGCACTCCAGAGTATGCTGTGATCTTCCGTAATAATAACCACTATGACGTCTTGATTCGTCGTGATATTCTTGAAAAAATAGGCGTGCCTGGTGCAACATCACACGATGTTGCTCAAGAGTCTTTCGTCTAACAACCATTCCCGCCCCCCCATCTGGCTGATGCGACAAGCGGGCCGCTACATGCCGCAGTATCAAGCCATCCGAAAAAAATACTCCCTTCTCGAGCTTTTTCACACCCCAGACCTAATCGTTGAAATCACCAAGCAGCCCATCGACATTCTCGGCGTCGATGCTGCCATTCTCTTCTCCGACATCCTCACACTCCTCGATGGCCTCGGCGTAGAATATGACTTTTGTCCCGGCCCCACCGTCAACTTCCAAGGCATTCAGAAAAAAAGGGGCGCTTACGCTCACATCGATAGCTCCATCAGGAGGCTCAAGCGAGAGCTTGATGTGCCACTAATCGGCTTTTCAGGGGGGCCTATCACCCTTTTGAGCTATATGCTAGACGATTTCAAGAAGCAAATGATCTGTGAGGAGGAGCTGTTTGACCAACTCTTTGATCAAGTACTTGAGGAGACCATCGCCTACTTGAAGTTGCAAGAGGATGCTGGTGTGGACTGCGTACAGATCTTCGATTCCTGGGCGCGGACACTCTCTCCTCCCTTCTTTCAGAAGTATGTGGTCGACGCTTTGAGCCAGATTGTTGATGCACTGAATGTGCCTGTTATTCTCTTTTGCAAAGGAGCTGCTCTGGAACTTGTCGAGTGTCAGCCTGCTTGCATCAGCGTCGACTGGACCTTTGATCTGGCAGATTTGCGCAAAAAAACAGCGATTCCCTTGCAAGGAAATCTCGATCCCACCATCCTTTATGGTTCAAAACAAACCATTGTGGAGCATACCCAGGCTCTGTTGAGGAGTATGCGCGGTGATCCCGGCTTCATCTTCAACCTCGGCCACGGCATGCTTCCAGATATACCGGTAGAAAATGTCCATATCCTTGTCGAAACTGTCAAAGCCAGCGCCGCGCTATACCAGCTACCCCACAGCTCCTCAGTGGGATGACCTCTCCCCTCAAAACTACATCTCCCATCTCCAAAAGATTGAGGAGCCGCTCTCACTTTACTTCCACATCCCCTTCTGCAAGACGATGTGCCTCTATTGCGGCTGTTCGGTCATCTTGAATCGAAAGCCAGAAAATGAGGCGCGCTATGTCGACTACTTGATGCGCGAAATTGATCTGGTCACAGAGCACTTTGACAAACGAGCCGTTACACAGCTCCACTTTGGTGGTGGCACCCCAACAAAGCTCTCTATTCCCCTCTTTCAAAAGCTCTATGAGAAGATTGCTTCCACTTTTGAAATCTCGGGAGAGGTTGCCATTGAGATTGACCCCAGAACTGTGACCGAAGATCGCGGGCGCAAGCTGCGATTCCTCAAAGAGCTTGGTTTCAATAGGGTGAGCTTTGGTGTGCAAGATACCAACTGGCAGGTGCAAGAGGCGGTCAAAAGACGTCAAAGTCTTGAGATGACCGAAAAGACCTATGCATGGGCGCGCGAATTGCAGTTTGATGGTGTCAACATCGACCTCATCTATGGATTGCCCTATCAAACAGCGCAAACTTTCAAAGAGACGGTGCGCCATATCTTGGCGATGCGGCCCGACCGCATCTCGCTTTTTTCCTACGCCAAAGTGCCGTGGCTCAAGAAGCATCAGCTCGCCATCAAAGATGAGACACTCCCCTCAACAGAGGAGAAGTTTCAGATCTATCAAGAGGCGCGCCAAGCCTTTGTTACAGCTGGCTATATCGCGATTGGTATGGACCACTTTGCCCTGCCAACTGATGAAATGGCGCTCTGCTACAAAGAGAAGAGGTTGCAACGCAATTTCCAAGGCTATAGCGCCAAGCTTGCCAAGGATCAGCTGGGATTTGGCACAACAGCGATCGGCTTTGTGCAAAATTGCTATGCGCAAAACATCAAAACATTGCCGGAGTACTACGCAGCGATCGATCAAAATGAGCTTCCTGTTTGTCGCGGTATGGAGCTCTCTCAACAGGACATTGAGTGCAAATGGCTCATCCACACCTTGATGTCCAATTTTTGTCTGGACAAGAGGGAGTATGAGAGGCTCTTTGGCAAGAGGTACCGCTTTGAAATCAAGGAATGCCAGGAATTTGTCACCGAGACGGAGGATTTTGTGCAGGTCACTGCTGAGGGTGAGCTTTTTATTCGCAATATTGCGATGAATTTTGATGCCTACTTGCAAACGAGTGAAAAACCGCAATATTCGCAGTCGATATGAAGATTATTGGAGCGGGTATCTCTGGGCTTTCGTTTGCTTACTATTTGAGGCATCTTAAGCCTACCATCTATGAGAAGAGCAGTCGCGCTGGAGGATGGATCCGCACCGTGGAGCAAGATGGCTTTCTCTTTGAGCTGGGCCCGCGCGGTTTTCGTCCTCACGCAGATACGCTGCAGCTCTGCAAAGAGTTAGGACTCAAACCGCTTGCCTGCTCAGCAGATGCCAAAAAGCGCTTTGTTTTGCAGGGTGATCAGCTCAAACCTTTTTCGGCTTGGATGCTACTCAAAAATGGACTACTGCGCGATCTTTTTGCGAAGCCGAGTCAGAGGAGTGATGAGTCGGTTGCTGACTTTTTTCAGCGCCATTTTGGGTCTGCTTTTGTCACCAATCTAGTGGATCCAATGGTGAAGGGAATCTATGCCGGCAATGCTCAAAACCTCTCTGTGAAAAACTGCTTTCCCTCGCTTTGGGAGATTGATCAAAAAAGAGGGAGACTTCTGCAAAAGCCGCCGAGATCGAAGGTGGCGCTTTATAGCTTTGAAAAGGGAATGGAGGAGCTGCCAAAGGCGCTTGCTAAGAGGGTGCAGATTGAGTATGGGCAGACAGCTGAGGGCATTTATGCCTGTCCAACGGAGGGAGCGCCGCCCTATTTGTCGCTGACAACTGTGAGCATGGGCTGGCATCGACCATTGCCAAAAAGAGGTTTTGGGTTCTTGGTGCCATCGAAAGAAAAAAGGCCCTTTTTAGGGATGACGTGGGACTCCAATGTCTTTCCTGGGCAGAAGGGGGAGGGCAGACTCTGTGTGATGACATTGCAGAGGGATGGTAGAGAGATTGCCTTGGAGGCGGCGGAACGCTATTTGGGGCTAAGAAATCCAGATGTTATCTTAGAGACGCATTGTGAAAAAGCGATTCCGCAGTATCCAGTTGGCTATGAGAAAAAAGAGCCGCTTGCTCACAACTGCTCCATCAATGCTTGCATCAGCGCTGCCAAGAGCTACGCTCTTTTGGGCAAATTTTAATATTGTATTAAAAGATAAACTTTCTCTAACCTCGATCCTTCGCTTAAATTTTAAGGAGGGCGAGATGAAAAAATCGATTATTGCAATTGGTTTGTGTTCCGTACTTTACGCGCAAACCTTTCCACCTGTTCAAACAGATGCCGAAGCGCAAAAAGCGCTTAACTTTCTGACCGACTCCAGCGATAAAGTAGGCTTCACCTACAAAGGCACCATAGGTGCCCTCGACAACCTCGACCTTCCCTTGAGCTACTACAGCACAGCCGACTATTGGGGTAAATATGTCGGCACTCTGCCAGGCAATGACCTCACTGTTGTTGATGTCTATAACGGCAATGACTACACCCTCACACCCGATCCAACCTCTCCTGGCGGTGATCTACAAGTTGAGCGTGTCAATGTCTACAACGGCACAGATATCTATGATGCAGCTTGCTGGCAAGTTGCCCTCGCAGTATGTGCAAAAGGCGGGCTCAAAAGTCTCTCTGGGACTAATTTGTTTAACATGGCTGCCAATCAAGACACGCTGCTCAAAGTAGGCTATGATGGCAACTCATCACAGGTTCAACCAGATGCCAACCGCGCAACAACACAAGCAAATGGCACCTTTACCTATAATGGTCAGCGCATCCAAACCCCCAATAATGCCTACTTCTTCCGTATGGTGACCCGCAACTGGCTCTCCACAGATCCCTTTCTTGGCACCCCATACATGAAATATGTGACAGCTCAAGGACTTCCACCTAGCTCTGACTATGAGGCGGGAAAAATCACCTGGCTTGACTGGAAGCCGATCACCGGTGAAAATGCATGGGCCTTCTTCATTGGGCCTCTACAAGCTGCCTACTTGCAAGAAAAGACAAATGGAAGCCACTACGTTCCCTTTGCCTCAACAGCTGTACAAAATGCTGTGGGCGCTCTTTTCGCTTTGCGCTGTATGCAGTCTGAACTCGGCGGCATCTACTACGCCTGTAAGGGCTCTCTTGGAAACCAGGGAGATCAGCCTGTCAATCCTTATGAAGTCTCTGTTGAGAACAACGCCTCTGCTTTAGGTGGTCTCAAGATCTTCCAGCAAATTTTGAATGATGAACTGCAGTATGAGAGTGATCTGACAGCCGAACAGAAGAAGCAGGTAGAAGAGACTTTGGCTGACATCAAGACGATGATCCATGGCGGTACAACACCTCAAGGCAAGCAGACCGCAGGACTGCTCTCTTTCTTCAAAAACCAAGCGTGGGATGCCAATGATGGCATCTTCTACCAAGGAGGACTTGCTAATGATCCAAAAGAGAGTTCTGACTGGGTACCTACTGTGGAACCAAAAGCTGTCGATGTTAGCACATGGGGCATCGCCGTTTTAGGACAACCCCTTCTCGATTCCTGGCATGGCTTTGGCACAGCCTACAAAGTGTGGGAAGATGTCAAAAACTGGGGCGGATTTTTTGGCCCAGACAAAACCATCTGGGGCGTTGGCTACTCTGATAAAGATGGCAATGGCTCATCTGGTGACTACAAAAAAGGAATCATCTCTGCTGAATGGACAGCGGGAGCGATCAACTTACTACGCTGCTTGATTGTGCAGTATGGCGAGTCAAAAGAGCCACAGGCTAAGCAATATGTTGCCAACCTTCAGAAAGATCATGACAACATGTTCAAACATCTGATGAGTCTACGTAGTGACCAATACCCAACAGCTGCTGCCTACAACACAACGCGGCCAGCTGATTACAGTAATTTGGTTCCCATTCCAAAGGATAAGCTCGCTTTCATCTATGCAAGCAAGCGCTACATGATCCCCTTTGGCTGGTTTGCCAACCCGCTGCCAAGCACCACATCCACATCGTGGACGCTGATGCTACACTTCAACTACAACCCTTTCAAAGCGGGCGGAGACTACAAAGCCTATAGCTACAGTGGGTAAAAATAGCGGGCCCTCGAAATGAGGGCCCGTAGGGAGACACTGAATAACTCGGTTATTCAGTGTCTCCCTATTGACTCTTTTTTTCGACATTCTTATAGTTCAAGATCTAATGAAGAAGTTATTACTACTATCTCTTTTGCTCGTGGGATGGCACGCCCCCTCACGTGAAGCACAGATCAACCGATTGCACAGCTTTGATCTTGTCATCATTGGTGGTGGAGCGACAGGCTCTGGAATCGCTTTGGAAGCTGCCGCACGTGGGCGCTCAGTATTGCTTGTGGAGCGTGGAGACTTTGCCTCCCAGACCTCATCCAAGAGTACAAAGCTGGTTCACGGCGGTGTGCGCTACTTGGAAAAGGCGATTAAAAAACGCGACAGGCAGCAGTATGATCTGGTCAAAGAGGCGTTGCAAGAGCGCGGTACACTCTTCGAAATGGCTCCCTTTGCTGTGAGGCCACTTGCTATTGTCACTCCCCTCTACAAACTGCGCGAAATTCCCTACATGTGGACAGGTCTCAAAATCTACGACTGGATCGCGAAAGAGGCAAGCATTGAAAAAAGCCGTTTTTTATCGGCGAAAAAAATCAAAGAGCAGTTTCCCTACATCAAACAGAAGGGATTGAAGGGTGGCGTCATCTACTACGATGGCCAATTCAATGATACAAGACTCAATATGGCTGTAGTATTGAGTGCCGTACAGCAGGGCGCTGTTGCTCTGAACTATATGGAAGCGACAAGTTTGATCAAGAAAAAAGGCGTCGTCTGCGGTGTAGAGCTAAAAGACAAGCTATCAGGCGAACATTTTTTTGTTCAATCTGATGTGGTGATCAACGCCACTGGCCCCTTCTCCGATGAGGTGCGCAAGATGGATGGAGCTATTGTCCCGCGCATCCGTCCCTCTTCAGGCACACATATTGTCTTAGACCGAAAATATGTGCCGGAAGATGCTGGCATATTGATTCCCAAGACAGAGGATGGCAGGCTGCTCTTCTTCCTTCCCTGGCAAGGTATGACCATTGCAGGTACAACAGATCATCCCACTAGCTGCAGTGAAAATCCCCGCCCCCATGCTGAAGATGTGGCCTATATCTTGGAGCACGTCAACCGCTATTTGGAGGAAGAGGTGACGCAGGTTCACGCTGTTTGGACCGGTTTGCGACCCCTTGTGACCGATCCGCGCGAAAGTTCAACTGCCAATATCTGTCGCAACCATCAGGTTGAAGTTTCAGACTCAGGACTGATCTCTGTCATGGGGGGCAAGTGGACCACCTTTCGTAAGATGGCGGAGGATGCTGTTGACCGAGCCTTTGGTGGACAGAGTCAGACAGCCACCATGCAAATCATTGGAAGCGAAGGATATGATGAACTTGCGCATGAAAGGTTAGCGAAAGTCAGTGGCATCGATTTGGAGACATGTGACCGCCTTCTGCAGGCGTATGGGATGCGCGCCTTTGAAGTGGTCAAGCAAGCTGACCAACTTTTGAGCGCTCAGGTGATCTGGGCGTGCCGTGAAGAGTATGCGCAGACAATCATGGATGTGATGGCAAGACGCACGCGTCTCGCCTTTTTGAATGCCAAACAGGCGCAGCTACTGATCGAAAATGTTGCCGATATCATGCAAGATGAGCTTGGTTGGAGCGAAGCGCACAAGCAGAATCAGATTGAGCAGGCGCACTCAGAGATTTTGAGCTTTCTTGCTGACTAAGACAAGGGTGAGTAAAATGCCGGTTGCTGCCAAAGCGCTTGCAATCGCCACTGTCGCGACAAAGGGCTTCTCTATTTTGGCATCATCCACAGCCCAGTAGGCAGCCGTCATCACAGCTACCCCCATCGTGCTTGCTAGCTGCCGCACAGACATCATCATGCCAGCAGCTGAGCCAAGCTGCTCTTTTGGGGCTGCTGCGATTCCAAGGCCCAAAGTGGGCGCCATCACAAAGGGCAGCGACATGCCGAAGGCGCAAAGCCCCGGCAGGAAAATCATCAGATTTCCCGTGTGTGCCACGAAGCAGAGCCAGAGAAGACCAGCTAGCAGGAAGGTGAAACCGCCAATAAGTGGTCCTCGGTAGCCAAAGCGATCGACAAAATAGCCTGCGATAGGAGCAAGGGCAATCACAGGAAGCGCTGCAGCTACCACAAAGATGCCAATTTCTGAAGGCGAGTAGCTCAAAATCTTCTCGAAGTAGATGACCCAGAGCGCTGTACCAGCCACAATGAAGTAGGCAACAAATCGGCATAAGACAGCGCCCAAATAGAGTGGATTTTTGAAGAGAGTGAAGTCGGCGAGCGGATCGCGCTGTGCCAGCGAGGTAATGATGAACATCACCATAAAAATCGGCCCCAAAATGGTGAGAAAAAGCACCCAGCTATGCCCCCAACCGAGCGTATTACCCTCCATCAAACCGATGATCAGAGAGACCACACCCACCATCATCAGCAAAGAGGGCAGAAGAGGAAAATTGTGCTGCTGAATTTTTGTTCTTCTGACCAACCAAAAACTCATAGCCAAACCAAAAATGACTAGAGGAATACTGAAAAAGAAGATGTAGCGCCATGAGAGATATTGCGCCATTACACCACCCAAAAGTGGGCCCAAAATCATAAATAGCGAGGCGATCCCTGTATCAATCCCCAAAGCTCTCGCCCTCTCATTGTCAGGGAAAGAGGAGACCAATAGCGCCGCAGTAGCTGGAAAGGCGCAAGCGCTGCCAATCCCTTGTAGGACACGAGAAAAGATGAGCATCGAAGCGCTCGAACTACAGCCAGCAAAAAGAGCTCCAATACCAAAAAGAGCTAGCCCCACATTAAACATGACGCGAAAGCCCAGAATTTCACACAGCTTACCTCCAACTAGCAAAAAAGCCGACAGAGCAAGCAAGTAGGCGTTGATCACCCACATCATCCCCACATCAGAGAAGTGAAGCTGCTGAGCTATAGTGGGCAGCGCCACAGGAATCAGCGTAGAATCGAGCAAGAAGAGAGAGGTTGCTGTGGTGGTTACAAAGAGAATCCACCACTTGCTTTTATTTTTTAACATTTTAGATCCAGCGTTGCACAATCGGGAATCGCCTACCCGCAGCAAATGCCTTCTTTGTCACCCGCAAACCAGGAGGCGCCTGTCTCCTCTTGTACTCATTGGCATGAATTTTTTGAACCAAACTTTTGACAAGCGTAAGATCTATCCCCGTCTGCTCAGCAATCTGCTCGGGAGATTCAAACTCCTCCACATAGCGCTCTAACACCTGATCGATCACCTCATACTTAGGCAAGCTATCAGAGTCCTTCTGATTTGGCCTTAGCTCCGCAGAGGGCTCTTTCTTCAAGATCGACCGCGGTATGATCTCCTTTTCACGATTGATGTAACGCGCCAATTCATAGACCTGCTCCTTAGTCACATCAGCCAAAACACCCAACCCACCACAGAGATCTCCATAGAGCGTCGTGTAGCCAAGCGCCATCTCACTCTTGTTGCCTGGGCTCAAAATCAGGTGGCCCTCCTTATTGGAAAAGGCCATCAAAAGCATGCCGCGCAGACGCGCCTGAATGTTCTCCTCCGTCACATCGTGCGGCTGATCCCCAAAGAAGGGATCCAATGTTTCCAAAAAAGTAGAAAAAAGAGGATCGATATCAACCGAGCGCAGCTCAACATCTAAATTCTGTGCCAATTTTTTGGCATCTTCACCACTACCCTTTGATGAGTAGCGCGATGGCATATAGAGTGCCATCAGATCGAGCCCCGCCTCTTTTGCCAGGCAGAGCACAACAGCGCTGTCAATCCCCCCCGAAAGCCCCAATGCTGCCCTTTCAAAGCCAAGCTTATGGAAGTAGTCACCCATCCCCAAGACGAGAGCGTCATGTAGATCTGCCGTCAGATCAAAAGCCATCGGCTCCACAACCTCCTCTTCTAGGTTGCAGACAAAATGCGCCTCCTTAAAACCGGGCGCTATCTTTCTACTTGAACCGACAAAAAGAGAGTGGCCATCAAAGATCAAGCTGTCATTGCCCCCCACCTGATTGCAATAGAGAATCGGCGCATTCACCTGCTTGCTCACCCTTTCACACAACTCTAAGCGCACCTCTTGGCGCCCCAAAAAGTAGGGTGATGCTGAGAGATTGATCAGCAGATCGAAGCGCTGATTGGCAAGCTCGGAAATAACTGGTTCCTCTTCCCAAATATCCTCACAAAGGGTGACAGCAATACGCTTGCCCCTCAAAGTCCAAATCTGCGTCTTGCTTCCTGCTGTGAAGTAGCGCTTTTCATAGAAGACGTCGTAGTTAGGAAGTAAACGCTTGTCTGCATAGCCCAAAAGCTTACCATCTTCAATGACCGCCGCACTGTTGAAAAGCTTCTGCCCCTCTTTGCGCACAAGTCCAACAAGCAAAACCTTGCCAGATGTCATCGAAACAAGCTGTTCAAGCGCCTCTTCCATATCGGCAATAAATGTGTCATGCAGAAGCAGATCATCGGGAGGATAACCGCAAAGTGCCAGCTCTGGAGTCACAACAAAGTCTGCTTCTAATAGAGCTGCTTTGATCTTCGCCAGGTTGCCCGCAAAATCTCCAACTGTTGGATTGATCTGGGCAGCTAAAATCTCCATTAGCTACCAAAGTCATCGAGGACAATGCTCTCTCTTGGAACGCCATAGTCATCCAAAAGCTTGAGTACTGAGCTGTTGTGAAGTGGAGGTCCACACACATAGTAGAGCGCCTCTTCCGGCTCATCCATCTGCTTCAACTGTCCCTCTTCAAAGGCGCGGAAGAGGTAGTTGGTTTTGATCGGATCCTCTTTTGGCCAGCCCGCCTCTAAATCCTCTGGAAGCGGTTCTGACAAAACAAGATGGTAGGAAAAGTTGTCATGCGCCTTGTCTAGCTCCTCATACTCTGCCTGATAGATGTTCTCCTTCAAAGAGCGCGCTCCATACCAGAAATCGACCTGCCGCTTCGTCTTCTCGGTATTGAACAGATGCAAGACATGGCTGCGCCCAAAAGAGCTTCCCGCACCACCAATCAAAAAGACCAGTGGGCGCGCATCATCGATCATAAAGGATTCACCATAAGGCCCCGAAAGACGAACTTTGTCACCTGGTTTTAATGCAAAGGTATAGGTGGAGCAGATGCCCCACGGAATCTTATCTACCATCTCTCCTTTAATAAAGGGAGGAGTAGCGATACGGATGTTGAATTTCAGTGTGCGTCCCTCAGCTGGATAGGAGGCCATCGAATAGGCGCGAATCACCTCACCCTCTGCGAGATGGCTAAAATCAACTGAGCGACCAAAGAGTCCAAATCTCTCCCAATCTTCGTGAAACTGAGGATCCATGGTTTGCTTCCAATCATCGGTCTTTGTCTTAAAGGGAGGAACGTGAAATTGCAGGTAGCCGCCTGAGCGGTAGGGCACTTCGGCGCCTTCAGGCAGTTCGACAACTAACTCTTTGATGAAGGTGGCTACATTTTCGTTGGAAATTACTTTGGCATCCCACTCCTTGACACTCAAATAGCGCTCTTCTACATGCACCTTGAGATCATGCTTTACCTTGAACTGACAGGAGAGACGCCATCCCTCGTTAAGCTCCTTTCTGCTAAAGGTGCCCTTGTCGGTTTCCAGCGCCTCTCCAGCACCATCTAAAACCTGGAGGCGGCACTGCTTACATGTTGCCTTTCCACCACAAGGTGATGGAACGGGAATTCCTTCGCTTGAGAGGGCAGAAAGCAGTGTTTGGCCACCAGCAACTGTTTTGCAAAGATCGTGATCATCATTGATATTGATCTTGCATGGAGCGGTGCGCACCAGCTTCTTTTTGGTGAATAAGATTAGGGTAGTTAGCAAAAGTCCGATCACCACAAATGCTATGATCGCGACCAAAACAACGGTTAGTCCTTGGAATATCATTCTGACTTCACCATACACCATCTTTTAGATCCTTGCATCAAAAAAGGCGGATCGGCAGAATGTTTGCCATGAAAGAAGGTACCCTCAAGATCCATAGTGAAAATATTCTCCCCATCATCAAGAAGTGGCTCTACTCCGATAAAGATATCTTTGTTCGAGAGCTAGTCTCCAACGCTTGTGATGCAATCCTAAAAGCGAAGAAGATTCATGGCTCTTCTGATTTTCGCATTGATGTGAAGATTGATGCGAAGAAGAAGCAGCTGATTTTTTCTGACAACGGCATTGGCATGAACGCTGATGAGGTTGAGAATTACATAGCCCAGATTGCCTTTTCGGGTGCTGAGGAGTTTGTGAAGAAGTACCAGTCGGACAAGGAGGAGGATCAGGTGATTGGTCACTTTGGTCTCGGCTTTTACTCAGCCTATATGGTGGCATCAAAGGTAGAGATTCAGACCAAGTCTGAAGAGGGTGAGGCGGTACATTGGATTTGTGATGGTTCATCGACCTATCAGATTGAGAAGGGCAAGCGTAAAGAGCGCGGCACTGAAGTGATCTTGCATCTGATGGATGATGAGCATGAGTATGCTGAGGAGCATCGCATCCGCGCCATCTTGCAGAAGAACTGTTCCTTTTTGCCCTACCCGATCTATTTGAATGACAAGCGCATCAACGAGCATGAGCCGCTTTGGATGAAGGCGCCATCTGAGTGTACCGACAAAGAGTATCTCGATTTTTACAAGCAGCTCTTTCCATTTGAGCAGGAGCCGCATTTTTGGATTCACCTCAATGTGGACTACCCCTTTAATCTGAAGGGTATTCTCTACTTTCCTAAGATTACGCATGAAAATGAGTTGAAGAAGGAGACGATTCACCTTTACTGCAACCGCGTCTTTGTGTCGGACAACTGCAAGGATATCCTGCCTGACTACTTGATGATTTTGCGCGGCGTGATTGACAGTCCAGATATTCCGCTCAATGTGAGTCGTAGTACGCTGCAGCTGGATCGGACGGTGAGGCAGTTGGGTCAGCATCTCTCGAAGAAGATTTCGGACAAGCTGAGCGCGCTACATAAAACAGAGCGTGAGCAGTTTTTGAAGAGCTGGCCTGATATTGAGCTGATTGTGAAGTTTGGTGCGATTCAAGATGAGAAGTTTTATGAGCGCATCAAGGACTTTTTGGTTTGGAAGACGAATCGTGGAGAGTGGTCGACTGTTGATGAGTATATGGAGCGTCACAACCGCGAGACTGTCTATTATGGCACGGAAGATAGCGGGCAGATGCTTGAGCTCTATAAGGATCAGGAGGTGCTTTTCATGGCACCGACACCGATTGATCAGACGATGGTGCAATTTTTGGAGCATAAGGGCAAGGCGAAGTTCAAGCGCATTGATGGTTCAATCGATGAGGCGATTTTAGATCCTTCGAAGGAGAAGGGAGTACTCGATGCGGATGGTAGGAGTGAGGCGGCTAAGATTGCTGATTTTTTCCGGAAGCATGTCGATTCAGAGGTTGAGGCGAAGAGCTTGGCGAATGACAACCTGCCAGCCTTCTTGCTGTTGAAAGAAGAAGAGAGAAGGATGAGGGATCATATGGCATTTCAGAAGCAGAAATTGCCGATCAAACCGACGCTTGTGGTGAATACCAATAGCGCACTTGTCAATTCGATTACGAAGCTGAGTGATCCAGATCTTCAGAAGAAGATGGCGACAACGCTCTATGATTTAGCGCGTCTATCTCAGCGCGAGATGGAGCCAGAGGATCTGAACAGCTTCATCAAGAGCAACACTGAAGTACTGCAGCAGCTGCTAGACAGGTAAAGGAGATACTGATTAACTCGGTTATTGGAGAGTCTGCTAAGATTTGCAACGCTGGGAAATTCGGAGCCTGACGCTAACCACTTGAGGGTTAGTGAAGTCGAGAATGATGCAGCGGGTGAATATTGGCGGAAGATCTGGTGAGCGAGTTGTTCAGTGTCTCCTTAGCGAGATACTGATTAACTACCGTTTGGCAGATTTCGTCAGAATTTTTGATTCGGCTAAATTCGGAGGTGAGCGCTAACCACTTGCTGGTTAGACGAGTCGAGATATCTCTCTCGCCCCAGCTAACCCTCAAGGAGTTACTGGAGGATCGTTTTCAGGATTACAAAGAGCTTCAAGTACCGGTTTGAGACAACTCTTTTTTCTAAACATTCTTCTTAATGCGATGCATTGCTGCTCGTAAGTGTGAGCTAGCTCCTGCACCTGATCCGATTTGGGATCTCCCGTCCACGCGACTGGGAGGATTCCAAATGCTTTTACATGAGTGATACCCCCCTTCCCATAGATAATCATCTTTTTGGGTATCTGTGGAACTCTAGTCCATCCAAGCTTCTCACGACCTAATCGAGCTTGCTCCCTTGTTGCTGCAGAGTCTGATCCAAATCCCATCAATAGTCCGAGCAGAACATCATTGCCTAATATCAGTGGCATCAAGAATTTAAACTGTTCAACATTTTGAACAAATAGCTCAGGAGAAAAGGGTTCATGGAATAAATCATGACACATCTTATCCAAAACTTCTCGAAAGATTGCTTCATTTTCCCGGACCACCCTAAGCATGCTCCCTTTATTTACCACGATTAGATGGAAATAGTTGGGGTTTCTCTGCTTTTCTTCACAGAAGATGAAGTTTGGGTGAGGAAATAGATGCTCATACTTTTTCCATACCTGCCAGCCCTTAGCTGCACGCGTTGCTGAAAAGCTACTTCTACACCTCTTGACATCTACTGCTTCAAGAGCCACAGGCTTTTGATCGAAAAAAACGACATAGCCCAAATGACTCATCGAAATATATCTTCTAAAGAAGTGATTCAGATAGATTCGCTCCTTAAAAGACATCTGTGCCAATCCTGCATCTACATCAGTGGCAAAAACTGAGCCATGCAACCATATGACAAATAACAGACCTCTAATCAACTGTCTCATCCTTGCTGGATACTCCTCTCAAACTCCTCTGCCTCCTCCCAAGAGTGCGGTGCTCCATCTGGATCCTTTATATCCAAAACTTCTCGATAATATTCATTCTTCAACTCAGCGACCTGCTGTTCTCTTTCTTCACATTTTTTGCATCCCTCTGACTGATCGCGCTCATTGAGTTCACCACATTCTCGGTCCTCACAGATCCAGTACATCTTTGGTAATTCTAAGTTCCCAAATAGGTTTGGTATAGTGCTAAGTAAGATAGCAAAGACAGATAGATGACGCATCACAATTTCTCCCAATTTAAAAATTCGATTAATGGAAGACTACAATCAAATTGAAATTGTGACTAGAAAATTTTACACCCTCTATTTAGGGAGATACTGAATAACTCGGTTATTGGAGATTCTGCCAAGATTTGCGACGCTGGGAAATTCGGAGACGAGCGCTAACCCCTTGTGGATTAGTGAAGGCGAGAACGATGCCTCGATAGAAAGATTGTCGGAAGATCTGGTGAGCGAGTTGTTCAGTATCTCCTCAGGGAATCGGAGAGAGTTTTAAGACAAAAAAAAGCTCACTTGAAAACAAGTGAGCTTACATCAGGCATAGCTGCCATCTTTAGCTTACAGGTGCAGCCTCGATTGTCTCCTCTTCAGCAGCAGATGCCTTTGCACGCACCTCTGAAATCGCCGCCATCAAGAACTCAACCTTAGCTCCATCAACCATCTTCACTACAACGCTCTTCTCCTTAACACGATCAACTGTGCCGAGAATACCCATCGCAACCACATGGTCACCTTTCTTCATCGAAGATCGCTGCTCGTCCATCTGCTTTCTGCGCTTGCGCTCTGGACGCCACAGAATGAAATAGAAGAAAAATACAGCAATACCCACCATCATCAACGTCTGCCACATAGAACCGCCTGGACGCATCATCTGATCGTCAGCCAAAAGCGGTGCAGTCGCAAACAGCGCCACCGGAAGAAAGAAAATTTTTGAAATCAGTCCCTTCATAAAATACCCCTCAAATGAAATGTATGAAGAACCATTATAACACACCCCCGCCTGAAGAGCAATGTATAGTTCTGGTATTAGTTCATTTTAACACCTATTGCGAAAAAAACTTGTTTTTTTTAACCTCTATGTTAAAATGAACATATGAAACGTCTCTATACAGCACTGGCTCGCGAGCACCTGGAAAAGTACCGCCAGATGGTCTTTCTCTCAGGCCCTAGACAGGTGGGTAAAACAACCTGTAGCCAGCTTCTAGAGAAAGATCACCCAGATTTTCACTACCTCAACTGGGAGGTTGCAGAGCACCGAAAATTGATTATTACTGGTCCTCAAACAGTTGGAAACCATCTAAACTTAGATTCACTAGGCTCTTCGAAACCTCTTATTATCTTTGATGAGATCCATAAGTTTGGAAAGTGGAAGCTCTTTTTAAAGGGATTTTTTGATCTATACGAGAAGAAATGTCAGATTATTGTGACAGGTTCCGCTAAGCTCAGTGTCTACCAACGTGGAGGCGATAGTCTCATGGGCAGGTACTTCCCCTATCGAGTCCACCCGCTTTCTGTTGGGGAACTACTTAGACCCAATACTCGTGCTGATGAAATCCTCCCTCCCAAGAAACCAAAAGATCTAAATAGACTGTTTGAGTATGGAGGATTTCCAGAGCCATTTACACGCAAAGACTTAAAATTTTCAAATAGTTGGTCCCGTCTAAGACGAGAGCAACTGATGCAAGATGATATTCGGCAGCTTAGCCAGATTCAGGACATTGCTGAAATGGAGATTCTACTCGACCTTCTTGCTGATGAAGCAGGCCAGCTTTTAAATGCATCTTCTTTTGCCAATCAAATTAATATGGCATCTAATACGATCACTCGATGGGTCAAGACTTTGGAGTCATTTTATTACTGCTTCTTAGTAAAACCATGGTCAAAGAATGTGAGACGCTCACTACGCAAGACACCCAAATGCTATCTCTGGGATTGGTCAATGGTAAAAGATCATGGCCAGCGGGTTGAGAATTTTATCGCTTCTCATCTGCTAAAATCTGTTCACTACTGGACTGATTGTGGGTTTGGCAGTTATGACCTCCACTATCTACGAGACAACAATAAGAATGAGGTTGACTTTCTTGTCACTAAAGACAAGAAACCGTGGTTTTTAGTCGAAGCCAAGGCGACAAAGAATAAAGGCATTAGCAAGTCCCTCTACTATTTTCAGAAGGAATTGGATGTGCCTCACGCTTTTCAGGTTGTTTTTGATATGCCCTATGTGGAAGCGGACTGCTTTTTAGAGCATGAACCTGTGATTGTTCCCGCTGCCACTTTCTTGTCACAACTTCTCTAGGGTTAGTCGAGGCGAAAACGATGCCTTGATAGAAACATTGTCGGAAGATCTGGTGCTGGAGTTGTTCAGTGTCTCTCTAGAAGAGCAATGTTTTCTACGTGGGGGGTCTGTGGGAACTGATCTACAGGTTGTAAAAAAGTTACTTGATGAGAGTCAAACTTAGCTATATCTCTCGCTTGACTCCTAGGATTGCAAGAAACATATATAATTCTTTTGAATTTCTGCAGCTTCTCAACAGCCTTCCCAAGACCCGCTCTTGGAGGATCCACAATCACACAATCCGCATCTGGCAGCTCCTCCTGCTTCTCAACATCGGCGATCTGAACCTCCATATTCTGTACACCGTTGAGATCAATATTCTCCTGCGCTCCCGGCACAATCTCCATCCCAATCACCCGCTTCACAAGCGAACTACAGAAAATTCCAATGGAGCCTGTCCCACAGTAAAGATCCAGCAGAGTATCCCCCTCAACTAATTCAGCAATCTTATCATAGAGCCTCTGGGCCTGCACAGTATTGGGCTGGAAAAAAGTCGATGGATAGATTCTAAAGCGGTAGTCCCCCAACAGCTCCTCAATATAAGGTGTTCCCGAAATCAACTCCTCTTCAAACCTCGTCGGCACACCCTTTTGAATAATCTGCCTTCTTAGAATCACAGAGTCGAGATCTAGATCAAAGTCAGGAATCGGATCATGCCCAGCAACAGTCAACACCGCCATCTTCTGACCCGTATTGACGCCCTCTCTAAGCATCAAAGTGCGCAGCTGCCCACGATCTGCAGGAGGAAAGTAGGCTTCAATATCATGACTCCCCCACCAGTCGTATACCTCTTGCAGCGTCTCAATAAACCAGGGCTGCGTGATGTGACACTCCTCGAGCGTGACAACCCGTCCTCTCTTTTTGCGCATCATCAGCCCCAAAAAGCGCTCGCCCGCCTTATCTTGCGAAAAGGAGAACTCCATCTTGTTACGCCACCCCCACTCATCCTCACAACCCAAAATAGGCTCAATAGAGCAGTCGGGGAAGAGATTACGGATCATCTCCTCCTTCTGCTCTAACTGAAAATCGTAGGAAACTTTTTGAAGGGTGCAGCCACCACAGGAACCAAAGTGCTGGCAGCGCGCTGTTGTCAATTCATCACAAAAGGTCATTATATTCTATCTATCTCGTCCATTCGACTCCCAAATGCTTCAGCAGCTCTAGTCAGGCTATCAGCACCTGCTTTAAAGGCTGCGGCAGACTCTTGAACCTTCACTACTTCATCCTTTAAAGTAGCTATCTGCGCCTTCATATTACTAAAGTCATCAGATACTCCATTGACCAGCTGGCGGAAATTTTCCAAGCTTTGGCCAAGCGCCTCACGCTCTGTCTCCAAACCAGCTAGCGATTGGCCTAACTCCTCGCTATTGATCTCATCTACAACTGCATCTTGAGCACTACGAACATCACTCAAATGGTGTAAGAAAGCCTCGGTTTTTGTTTTATATTCCTCATAGAGTGCCTTAACTCCCTCAAATTTTGCAACAGCTGCGCTTAATTCCTGCTGAGCTTGCTGCAGCTCCTCAAGTTGCTTCTTCTCCTGCTCTTGAAAGCCTTGAACTTGTACTCGAAGCTGCTCTTTTAGTGTACTAAGCTCATCCATCTCCCCTTCAAGGCGCGTCACCGTCTTTTCCAGATCTCCCTTCTCCTGCTGCAGCTGTGTGATCTGCTCTGACAGCACTTTTTCAGGTCGAATCTGGCGTATACGCCATAGAGCAACCAACATAATCAGCGTCGCACCAGCAAAACCGCCACCAAAAAACTTGAAATTCATTGCAAAGGATGAAATTGAACCAACTGCACTACAAAAACTCCCACCTCCCAACATGCTATCTTCCCAAAAACAGCGATTTTGCTGCGCTTGCTCCGCAGCCACAGCTGCCCCTGCCGCCATCCCTGAGAGAGTTTCGGTGCTTCCATTAATCGCCATCTGTAATCCCCTTCTTTAATAGAGCTGTATAGCGAGGTTTATCCTCTTTTTCTAGAAGCTTGCCCACTTTGATATAGTCAGCTTGAGTCAGTAACTCCTGCATCTTTTCCTCTGCTTTCTGTATCAGCTGCTCTGTTGCTTGTTGCCCCATAGTAGCAGATGCCTTCAACTCTTTTGTATTTTGATCCCATGTATCATCCATCTTATCAGAGGTGTTCACCACCTCCATCATCGCACGCATCTTCACTATCAGCTGCTTCATCAAAGAGGTGAGCGTCTGCATCCTTTCAGTAGACTGAGTCAGTTGAGTCAAACGCTGCACCTGCGCCTGAATATCTTCATCCTCCTCACCTAAAAGTGTAATCACTTCCTGGATGTCATCGCGAGTCGCATCAAAAGTCGCCGTCAACTGCGCTTCAGACTGCCGCAACCTCTCCTCAACTGACTCCAGGTTGTTGGTTAGCTCATCAACTTGACGCCCCCGTTCCTCTAACTGCGCCTCCATCTGATTGATGATCGCTTGCAAATCATCCCCCTCCTGATCAATTGCAGCAGCCGTCAGATCAAGTGCTCCTGTTGTCTGCCCGATCGAATCACTAATATCACTCAACTGCTTATTGATGTAGTATTTGTTGATCAGACAAGCAGCTGGAATCGAAAGAAGTGCAGCCGTTCCAGTGCAAATCGTATAGGGGAAAAGAGAGCTATTTCGCTGCATTGTCAAATAGAGAAGTGCCGCAAAAGCTACTGTGGAAACAACTCCTACAGTCATATAGATTTTGGTGGACCAGTGCGCCTTTTCTAAGTTGCAACCAGCCAGCTGTGTTCCGCAAAACGTACATGCCATGCATTGTTCTTAACGGAAATTTAAAATTTAAATCAACTTTTTTTCCAAAAATAGATTAGCGCGAAAGCGCCGCAAAGTGTGGCAATGATGCCAAGAGTCATGAACCAGTTGGACATGGTTTGATAATGATTGGCTTCCATTTCGCCTGCATCGATACGGCGATCCGCTTGATTAGCGACGATTTCGCCGGCAGGAGCGCTATATTCGGAGAGACTCGAGAGGCGACGTATTGTAGAGACTCCCTCTCTTGCTTGCTCGATCTGTCCCCGCCCATCATCAACTTGGCTTTGAATAACCGATGAGGTGATGATGAGACCGATTCCGACCAATAAAACAATAGTTGCAACGATATTTTTCATGATAAAAAGGGTGTGGGGAGCAGTTTGCTCCCCACAAAAAATGATTACTTTCTTCTGCGAACTGTTCTGCGTGTAGTTGCGCGCTTTTTAGTTGCAGGTTTGCGCTTAGGAGCTGCTTTCTTTTTAGCAGCCGGCTTACGCTTAGGAGCAGCTTTTTTCTTTGTTGCAGCCTTACGCTTTGGTGCAGCCTTACGTTTTGGCGCAGCTTTACGCTTTGGTGCCGCCTTTCTCTTTGTCGTAGTCTTGCGTTTTGTAGCAGTCTTACGCTTAGGCGCCGCCTTCTTTTTCGTTGTCTTGCGTTTCGTACCAGAAGATTTCACTGACTCTTTGCGGAAAACTTTTGAAATTTTCGCAAAAGCAATTGTGTGCTTGCGCACGCGCTGAGCCGCAGCTTTGTTGCCACCCTCTGCTTTATGCATGTCATATGAAATTTCTTCGAGCAGCGCTCGCATCTTTTTAAATGTATCTTTGAGTGCCATTTATTCCTCCTCCTCAAAAAAAATGTTCATAACTTTCTGTTACGCCCAGTGTGAAGTTTTAGGCAACACATTTTTCTAGTTTTGTGACGCAAAATGGTGCATGATGGCATCTATATGAACTGGTATCACCTTCGTCTTATTGCTGTTTGGCTTCTTCTCGCCTCCTTTTTTTGGGAAGATGATGAGAAGGAAATCAAAGCGCTCCACCAGATGGCAGAAAGCGCCATGCGTGACAGTGATTACTTTTCTGCAATTGAGGCTTACTGCTCTTTGCTCAAACGGGTCGGACTGAAAGAGGGCAAGAAGAATTTTGTCACCTGGCAAACCTACATCGATATGGCAATGCGTCTTGCAGAGGCTTATGCAGAGGCGGATGAGTGCGATGAGGGTGTGCGCGTTTTGAGTGAGCTATTAGAAAAAGAGCCGCCCCAGTCATTTGTACCGCGCATTCGCCTCTATAGAGCGAGGCTTACCTCTCAAGGCAGCCACCCTCAAGAGGCTTTTTTGGAGATGCAGAGTGTAATCGACAAGAACCGTGAGCATGACTGGTCGCGTGAAGAGCTCTCTTTTTACCACGCACTTTGTTACGCCCTCGATGCGCAGTATGATGAAAATTTGCGCAAAGCGAAGAGGCTTGCAGCGACCGGTTTTCACTCAGAAGCGATTCAGATCTATGAACAGGTTTTAGATGCCATCGTTGAGGGCTGCTTTCCCAAGGCGCGCCAAAATGAGATTTTGGAGAAGAAGCTGCGTTATCTGCTAGTTGAAACCAACTACCAACTAAAGCACTACGAAAAGTCTCTGCACTATTCACAGGTAGGTCTCGATGTGCAAAATGAGATCGATCGCGAGATCATCTACTTGCAGGCTCTCTGTTATAAAGAGCGGCAGGAACTTGAAAAGGCTTTAGAGAGCTTTCAGAGCTATAGTGAAGGTGAGGGTCATCACGTCGATCAGGCGCTTTTTGAGATTGGCTACCACTACTATACAAGTGGTAATAAGGTAGAGGCGGCACGCCACTTCCAAAGGTTGCAGAAGCCAGGTGGCAAAAAACCCACTATTGTGGCAGCAATTTATTTAGCAAAAATGCTGCTTGAAGAGGAGCGCTACAGCGATGTGGAGGCGCTCCTCAGCCCGCTCACAGTCAGTCTCTCCCCAACAGATGCTCTTCGCTGCGAATTAAGCTATCTTCGTGGTGAGGCTGCCTACGCTTTAGAAAACTATGTTGCCGCTAGTGAATTTTTCGATGCTGCTCTGCCAGCACGGGGCAGTGGAGGGTGGCGCCTTTCTGCTTTATATCGCTTGGGCTGGTGCTACCTGAAGTTGGGTGAGGATCCAAAATGCAGTCCCCAAGGCAGTCGCGACTTCTTCACAAGAGCGGAGGGGCTCTTCTTACGCTTGATGCCGACCAAAGAGGAGGAAGCTGCTGTATTGGCACTGGGGCGCCTCTATATTGTGCAGGACAAATCAAGTAGCAAAAGGAGGCTCGATGCGCTTTTTGAGGGGCGCAAGTTCTCCCTTCCTGGACGGCATGAGAGCGCCATTTTGCTTGCTGAGGCTGAGACAGATTATGCTGCGAGTGAGAAGCTTTTTGAGGAGGCGTGTCACCCCCGCTTTGAGGTGTGCACTACCTACCCAAAGGCGTGGTATTTGCGCGGCCTCAACCACTTCCAGCATGGGCTAGAGAATCCCCTAGATGGAGAGGTCGCCTTTTCAAGCGCGACAAGCGCTTTTGAACAAGCTTTTTATCGCTATCGTGAGGTTGACCCTAAGGCTGCAGCGCGCATCTTGAAGTTGGAGGCAAAAGCTGATTTCTACCGCAATTCCCCCTCTACCTCACTCGTCTATTTGGAAGAGCTTTTGGAGCAGTATAATGAGAGCGCCGATGAGAAGGAGGAGACACTCTATTTGCGCGGCATGATCGCCTCTTCACTCTCTGATAGCACGCTTGCTAAGGAGTGTTTGGGGCAGGTATGCGATCTCTTCCCTAAGGGGCGCTATGTGGATGATGCTCTTTTTGTTTTGGGTACGCTCCACTTTCAAGAGGACAATTTTGACAAGGCAGAAGAGCTCTTCTTGCGGCTCGCTCAAGGACATCCCGACTCCCCATTTGCTGGTGATGGCTGGTACTTTGCAGCGCAGGCAGCCCAGAAGCTGGGTAAAGATGCTAAACGCACAAGAAGACTGCGCAGACAGGTCTATGAAAACTATCCCTCATCGCAGTTTGCCTCTGAAGCCTACTTCCATCAATTTGCTTACTCGCAATATTTGGAGGGAGACCAGCGCGCAATGGAACATCTGGCACCCTTTTGTCAGCTCTTTCCTAAGTCACCTCTTGTTGTGGCTGTCAACTATTTGATGGGAAGAGCTGCTGATCTTGTAGAAAAGAAGCAGTGGTACTTCAAGGAGGCGATCCGCTCTTTTCACAGCTGCCAGCTCTTCGATCCCTCAGCTATCTCCTTCCTCTACCACGCAAGATTAGAGCTTGCTTTGCTCTATAAGCTGAGAGAGGAGCCGCAAGAGGCGCTAAAAACTTTAGATCTACTCTTACATGAACTTGCCAACGAGCACCATCCGCTTGCCTCCAAACTGCCAGAGCCTTTTAGTTTTTATGAGCGTGCGCAGTACGCCTTAGCACGCACCTACTTGGAGCTCGATCAGCGCGGTAAGGCTCAGGAGGCTTTGGGTGAACTTTTGGAGTGCTACTCGAAGCGAGGCACAGACAAGAGCTACTTTTTGGCAGCAGCTTGGCGCGAAAATGGAAAGATTGCTGCAAATTGTGAAGATCACCAGACAGCATTGAGTTGCTTTGAATTGGCTCAGAGCTGTGGAGCGGCACTCTTTTCCGATGAAGAGAGTTTAGATTTGCTTTTACTACAAAGTGGCTGTTACCGTGCCAAGAGCGACTATGATATGGCGATGAAGTTGCTCTCAAAGGTGATCAACGCTGATGTCGCCTCCGCTTTGAGGCTACGCGCCATGTATGAGCGAGCTGAAATCTATGAGATGCAAGAGCGCCCAGAGCTTGCCATCCGCCAGCTAGAATCGATGGTGAAGATGGGGGGGCAATGGGCAGAGCTAGCAACAGAGAAACTTAAGGATAGCTATGGATATTAGTCATTTAGCCAGATATTTCACAGAGTGGAATACAGTACTTGTTGTGATTGCTCTCTGCTCTTTGGTGAGCATGGCGATCTTTTTTGAGCGTCTCTTCTTTCTTCGCCGTGCGGAGATTGATGTGAATAGTTTGATTATTCAACTGCGTCGCGCCCTTGGGGAGCAGAATTTGATGGAGGCGATTCGCACTTGTGAGGAGCGTGGCGGCTCTGTTTCCAATATTTTGCGCTGCGGTTTGATGAAGCATGAGAGGAGTCGCGAGGATATTGAGCAGGCGATGGAGACAGCGGGTTTGGCGGAGATTGCACGTTTGGAAAAGAATGCGCGCATTCTCTCAGTGATTGCGCATATTGCGCCACTGATTGGTCTTTTGGGGACGGTGATTGGCTTCATTCAAGCTTTTTCGGAGATGCGCGTTTCAGGATTGATGGATATTTCGACGACACGTGTGGGTGAGGCGATGGAGTATGCGCTTGTGACTACAGCGGCGGGTTTGGTAGTGGCGATTCCAACAGTTGTTGCATACAACTACTTGATCAGCCGCATCCATGCGATCACACTGGAAATGCAGATCACCTCCTCTGAGGTAGTAGATCTGCTCACACATCGGGAGAGCTATGCGCTTTAAGAGTTCACTCAAGCCGACAAGCGCTCTGGTTGATCTCACACCACTGGTTGATGTGGTTCTTTTGATGTTGGTCTTTTTTCTGGTCACCTCTGATATTTTACCACTCAAGTCACTCAATATTTCGCTGCCCCAGATGGATCTACCCGCTCCACCGAGAACGACGCAGGTGCTAGTTGTGATGGATGCACAAAATGTGATCTATGTGGGGAGTCGCAAAGAGATTGTCGACCTCAGCTCTTTCAAAGAGACGCTTTTGCGGGAGATTGAAAAATTGCCAGCGCAGTCGGATAAAACGGTTGTGCTCAGCGTGGATAAAAATGTCGATTATGGCGACTTTTTGCGCCTATTTTCGGCAGCACAAGAGGCCAATGTGAAGTTACGCCTATGTTACGCTTCATACGAATAGGAAGGGGCTACCTGCTCCACCTACCAAAGAAAGAGCGACGCGTCAGCACCCATCTGATCAAAGGTGTTCTTCTTGCTGTCGGTTTCCACCTACTTTTTGCTCTTGTTTTCCATGTTGTCAGCCCAAAAGCATCAGATGAGCATCTACTACTGCGCCCCTCAACTGTTGAAGTGGATTTGGGAAGACGACAGCTGGCAAAGCTGGCTCCTGCTCCTATCAAAAATGACAAAGTCCCCTCTCTGTCTGATGTGACACCTGGCGCAATCTGCAGTATTGAAACTTACTGCGACTATAACTGCTCTGCCCCTGACTTCTCAGAAATTGAGAGGCTAGACTATAAACCATTGGAGGTCAATTTTGATTGAGGTTGAGATGAGCACTGCCTTGATGTGCTACTTAGCGCTCTTTTTGATGATCTGCTTCACAGTTTGGATCCGCTCACACCAAAAGTCGCGTAAAAAGCTGCCTCTTCCCCAGAGGCAGCACCTGCGCTCTTGCGAGTATTGCCACTTCTCATATCTTGCTGAGGAACGCGTTTCCAAATGCCCGCAGTGCCATCACTTTAATGAGAGTAAGTAGCCATTTAGGGAAACTCTGATTAACCGACCTAAACCTCTAATTGTCCACAATTTCCAGAATTTTCTGCGCGCGTTTTTCCCACGTATGCGCGCTCCAATCACCATCTACCCCTTCGGTCGCTTCCCACTGCCCTTGAGTATAGCCATCAACATAGCGATTTTGCGCCGTCACAACTTTGGCACCAGCGCTCCACGCATAGAGAATCCGCTCATGTAGCCCCGCCTTCTTATTCGGTGAACTATTGAGGACCAAACGAGACTTTGCAATGATCTGTAATGCCTCTTCAAAAGGCACAGGGTCATAAACCTGTGCATTTGGGAGATATTTCTTCCACGGCCCATCTCCCCAAACCGAGAGTTTGGGAAATTGCTGGCAAAGCTTAATACGATCATACGCTCGAATGTAGCGATCCACCTCCGTGTGCAGCGCTAAGTCGCGCACCTGATCAATCAAAACCGCATCGCCATAGAGAATCTTTCTAGATATCTCGAAGAGAAAGTCGCGATTGTGATGCTGCTGCCACTGCGCTTCAATCTTTTCCACATCGAGACAGGTGCCAAAAAAAACAGCATCAAACTCCTTGGGTTGAGGAGCAAGAGGATTAATCGCATGGGGCAAAAAATGAGCTGAAGCAAAGTTGGCATCATGCTCATCGATGCAGCTCAAGATGCCCTTGCAGGGGTGAGCGTAGAGCACAGAGTCGAGGGTGAAGGTAAAATGGGGAATATTCCAGGCGAGGCCGCGGATTGTAGCAAAAGAGAAGGTGAGATCGGGTGGATCATCGAGCATGTCATAGAGGGCGTGGTGGAAGTGGCCCTCTCCTACGTAGTGGCAGACAGCGCGCACGCCCATGCAATTGAACGCCTGTTGCAAATCACGCGCGAAGGTGCGCGTTGTGCCGTAGGGGTTATCAGCAACTAAGAGTGCAACTTTCATTTGCCACCAGGTGGGGGTGTGTCAGCTTCATGACAAAGCGTGGAATCATATATTGCGGATGGATCACGGAGGCATTGCTGTCATGAATCACTTTGAGCACCACGCCGTCGCGATCGGGGTGAGCAACAATGCGCCTGCCCTTGCAAGCTGAAAAAAAGGCGCGATCTTCGCCAAGATCGCAGTCTAAAAAGGAGTACGTTTGGGCCAAATCTTTTCTATAGGCGAAGGTAAAGCCATAGCCTGTCACATCCTCTTGCTTACACTCTTTGCCAAAGTCCATCTCACGAATGCGCGCTCCTACAATAGGATTGATAGCCATTCGTCTGGGGGCTGCCACCTCACTGTCCCAATAGAAGTATTGGCGTGACCCCTCATGATAGGCAAAAAAGGAGGGAATATAAAAGAGATCAGCAGAACTCAGAGCAGAGCGAACCAGCTCCAAATAGTCTATCGAGTAGATGTCATCATCATCTAGGTGAGCGATCAGGGAGTGCTCAGCTTTTTCGATCAGAAGATTGCGCCTCTTTCCAATACTCTTGCGCTCCATGTCGTGGATATAGACAACTCTGGGGTCTTTACAGAGCTGAAGATCCTTGCAAGGACGGAGCGAGCAGTCATAGATGAGCCACTGCCAACTATTGAGGGTTTGATTGCGCAGCTGGTGATAGAGATTTAACAGCCGTTCAGGACGCTCTTCTGTTGGCGTAATCACAGAGATAGACATTTGAGAAGTTCCTCCGTTTTAACCCGCCAACTATGCTCCTCTAAAAACTTTTTGGTCAACTCCTGCCTTCCTAAAAAAGACCTTTGGCTTAGCCCTATGACGCGCTGCATCTCTTCTAGGGGCAGTTTCGCATGCAGATGCACATTGCGTGGCAGGCGCAAGAACCAATCTCTGCCTCGATGCTTCCCAAACAGATCAACTCGCCCCTCAAATGAGTTGATAAAATCAAAGGTGGTCTCATCAAGATCTACAAAAAGCGCCGTCTCAAAGAGTTTTCGTGTAGAAAGAGTGGCTTCGATAGGAAAGGGTAGATGGTGAACTCCCTCTAGCTTTTCATAGAAGCCCACTTCACAGAGCTTGCTCTGTAGCAGATGATCTAGTGAATCTAGGGAGTCTCGTTCCCAGTGGAAGTGTGGAATATTCAAAATGTCGCACAAAGGGGTTGCCCAGCCAAGCAGATCGTCAAAAGCGAGTGTCCAATCAGGCCTTTTGGCGCGCACCTCATAGAGATAGCTACCGAGATCCCCAATGAGTTGACAGCTCACCCCTAAACTTTTTAACTCCTTGTGTAATCTCTTCGCTTCAAAGCTGTTGCTTAGGATGTCAATCTGCATCGCAGCTCCTTGGGTGGGATGTCAGCAAAGCAGTCGTTATAGAGCTGCTGCCTTGCATCACTCGATCCTTCATTTTCTAGCTGGCTAAAGATATTGCCCTCTTCGATCTTGTGTCCGCAAGGAAGCAGTTTGGGGTCTACACTATCGGCCATAAAAAAGAGGGGGCGATCAAATTTTAGAAAGTCGTAGGCCACTGAGGAGAAGTCTCCGATGTAGAGATCGATCTGCTCTAAGATGGGATAGACCCACGGTGTTTGCGGTAAAAAGAAGATGCGTTCATTTTCGCTATAGCGCAGCTGCAGCTCCTCCACCTTTTTTGGCTGTAGCAAAAATGTATAGGGATGCAGCTTGACAATGACCGTATACCCCTCGGGCACATCATCCAGTAGCCTGTGGCAACTATTGAAAAAGGGTGAGCTATCCGTTGCATCAGCAAAGCTCCAGGTAGGAGCATAGAGAATCTTCTTTCCATCACCTGGCAGCTGCAACGCAAAATGGTCGCGGTATTTCTCAAAGTAGTGCCATCTATAGTTACCGCAAAAGATGCGCTCTTTGAGAGGGACGCGCTTTTCTTGGAAGAACTGCTCCATGTAGCTTCCGTAGAGCAAAACGAGATCTTCATCAACAAAGCGTTCTGCCCAAAAGGCGTTACGACTCTTATTGGAATTTCCATGAAGGCCACAAATTGAGCGACACTTTTTCTGAAGCAGCTCATTACCAAATAAAAAGGCCTCTTCATGCAGCCTATAGGGCTCTACATAGAGCAGAGTGTCTGCCTTTTGCAGAGAGTCAACTCTCTTTACATTGGGGTAGGGAATATCTGGCAGGCCTGGTGCGTAGATTGGAATATTGAGCAGATCTGTGAGTGGGATCAGATGATCCAAAAAGGAGCTGTGTGAGCCAGCAATGACTGCAACACTAGAGCTCATACTCTCTCCTATCTTCATCAAACTGTTTGGCGATTGTCTCCTTGTCGGCAAAAAGCAGCGCTTTTCGCTTGTGAGCAAGATCTTCATGGAAGCGTCTTCTGGCCAAAGTTTGTGCCCGTTTACCCCACTCTTCGCGCAACTTCTTGTGAGAAACAAGCGCCTCCAATGCTCCCTCTACTGCATCAATATTGGGCACCTGGTAATAAAGCTGACCCGGATGATCTTCTGGTTCCGCTTCCACCAAGTAGGCACCATCTTTGAAGAGGTAGGGATTGGTGGAGGCGTTGAGCGCAATGACTGGCTTGCCCATGCCGAGCATTTCAGTGATCACATTGCTACCCGCCTCAGATCCTGATAGTTGCAAACAGATATCAAAACGGCTGTAGGAGCGCAAAACCTGAGGGTAAGGAACAAGATCAGGCTCAAAGTGGAACCAGTCAGCCTCCTCATAGTGGTCTAGCATGGTGCGAAAACGCTTTTGATACTCTGGATCTGTGGTCGCCTTCTCAAAATCGCCCATCAAAATGACCTCTATAGGATGACGATCTGCAATACGACGGCACGCCTCTAGGGCGTACTCACAATTTTTCCCTCTCTCAATCCTAGAGACAATACCGATGGTGATCTTGCCACCCTCTGGCTTTTTATAATTTTCCGCCTCTTTGGGGTAGTAGTGTGGAAAGAGAAGCATCTTATTCTTTGGAATGCCATAGGCCAACGCACGGGAATTGGCGAGAAAGGATTCTGTGAGAAGCAGATCTGCTCCTTCATAGAGAAGGGGCAGTACGCGCTCATTTCTATGGTGGACATAGAATTTCGAGATGAGTCGATGTTTTTTGGAAATTCCTGTGGCATAAAGAGCGGCTAAACTTTGGCAAAAGCTGAGCAGCAGAACCTCTTTCGTTTCGATTTTGGGTATCTGGATCAGATCATTCATCATCTGATGACCGCCATCAGCCAATGCGTAGTTGAGTCTCGCCATGCTATCGTAGCGACCATCAAGCAATTGGAACACATCTTCAACCCTCTTGACGTTTAGAAGATGAGAGAATTTTTGCACCTGAATACTCTCGCCTCCTTTGTGAGTTTGGCTGTGGCCGATGATTGTGATGGCATGTTTCTTGCTCATCTCTCAACTGTAATGGAAAAGGAAAAATCTCACAATTGGTGGCTTTTGATTTGGGTTGCACCGCGCACTTGCTTGAGGCACTTGCTTGAGCAGGGGCGGATGCGTGTAGCGCTCTATCTAGCCATAATCGCTGGTTTGATCAATGGCTTTTCATCGCTTTTGGTTGGCTGGTCAAAATATGCTGAGCTCTCGCGCTTTGGGCAGTTTAGCGTCATCATCTCGGAGCTTGTGATCGCAGTCCTCTTTGTGATCGTCTATCTCTATCTGGTGAGCTGGGTCTACCGTTTAGCGGGCAGCTGGCTCAAAGGGACTGGTGATTACAAGAGGGTGAAGACAGCTGTTGGCTGCAGTCTCTACCCCTGGTGTGTAACAGGTGTTGTAGGCACATTGATCTTCCTAGCACAAAATCCCTTGGCACAGAGAGTACTGAGTATTCTCTACTTTGTTCTGGCAATCTGGTCATTCATCATTTTCTTAAAGCTATTGGCTGAAGCGCACCACTTCTCATCGTGGCGTGCCCTGGCTAGCTTTATGATTGTGTTACTGATCGTGATTGCGATTGGGCTGATTGTTCGCGGGACTTTGACGCTGTTTAAAGGTGCTGCTACCTAGAGGCGCGTTTACGATCTGTCTCGCCAAGTACCTGTTTGCGAAGACGAATCGATTTTGGTGTCACCTCTACCCACTCATCATTCTCGATGAAGTTGATCGACTCTTCCAGAGTAATCACACGTGGGGGGGTGAGCAAAATACTCTCATCTTTTCCGGAGGCACGCACATTAGTCAGCTGCTTACCCTTAATGATATTAACCATCAAGTCGTTGTCTCTGCTGTGTTCACCAACAATCATGCCCTCATAGACCTCATCACCCGGCTTAACAAATAGAACACCGCGCTTTTGAATTGTATTGCAGGCATAGCCATTGACCTGTCCTGGTCCCATTGAAATCAATACACCCTGCTTTCTAGAAGGAATCTCTCCTTTCCATGGTGCATAGTGATCATAGATCGAAGTGACAATGGCCAAACCACGGCTCAATGTCATCAATTCGCTGCGTAAGCCAATTAGGCCGCGTGTTGGAACAAAGAAGTCGATGCGTGAGATTCCATGCTCATTGTTCTCAAGGTGCTGCATCTCACCTTTGCGAAGACAGACCTCTTCAATGATCGCTCCGGAATATTCAGTAGGTACCTCAATGTGTACCTGCTCGATCGGCTCTTGCTTTTGGCCATCAATCTGCTTGATGATAACCTGTGGCTTAGAAACGACAAACTCAAAACCCTCTCTTCGCATTGCTTCCATCAAAACCGCTAGATGAAGTTCTCCTCTTCCAGCTACTTCAATCTTATCAGATCCCTTCTCTTCAATACCAAGCGTCACATTCGAGCGTTTTTCTTGCAAAAGGCGCTCACGGATCTTATTCATAGTAACATGCTTGCCCTCCCTTCCTGCGAAAGGCCCGCTATTGACCATAAAATTGATCGAAAGCGTAGGCTCTTCGATAGTAATAGGAGGAAGAGTTGCTTGATTGGTAGGAGCGCACAGAACATCACCAATTGTTACATCTTCAACACCTGAGAGTGTGACAATATCACCGACTCCCGCCTCTTGAAGCTCCACCTTTTGCAATCCATGGTGGCCATCAATCTTCACAATCTTAAAGTTTTGGCGGTTGCCTTGATGGTCGATGCGCACAAGTGGATCACCTTTTTTGGCTACGCCCGCTGAAATACGACCGCACGCCTGACGTCCTAAGTAGCTGTCGTAATCAATGGTTGCCGCTTGCATCAATAGAGGAGCATCCTTGTCACCCTCAGGTGCTGGAACATGCTCAACAATCATATCAAAAAGCGGACCCAAATTGTCACGAGGATCATCTAGCTTGCGCATCGCAAAGCCGTCTAGACCTGAAGCGTAGCAATACTCAAAATCGAGCTGCTCATCTGTTGCTCCAAGCTCCACGAAAAGGTCGAAAGTCATGTTGATAGCATTCTCAGGATCCGCACCTGGGCGATCGATCTTGTTTAGAACAACGATTGGCTTAAGTCCCGCTGCGAGTGCCTTCTTCAAGACAAAGCGCGTTTGTGGCATCGGCCCCTCTTTAGCATCAACAAGTAGAAGGACTGAGTTGACCATGATCAAGACACGCTCTACCTCACCAGAGAAGTCAGCGTGGCCTGGAGTATCAATGATATTGATCTTATAATCTTTGTAGAAGACAGATGTATTCTTGGAGAAAATAGTAATCCCACGCTCTCGTTCTTGGTCATAGCTATCCATAACTCTATCTGGCACCTTCTCATGGTCTGCAAAGACCTGAGATTGCTGCAAAAGAGAGTCCATTAGAGTGGTTTTGCCGTGGTCAATGTGGGCGATGATTGCAATATTTCTGATTTTATCCTTCTCAAACATGCCAAAGAGCATACAGTATCATAGGATTAAAGCATATTTCTTAATCTCAAATTTATAGAAATAAGGTAAAATATTTATTATGAGTTATGTACCACTAGATATTCGTGCAAATTATGAGCAGCGTTCTGATGTATGGGATAGCCGTGCTGCTCGATTTATTGGACTTGGTGGTGCTTTTGCGCTCTTTTGTATAGTGACAACTTGGTTTGGTTGGGGTCGGTTGCATAATCATACTGCATGGGTGGAGAGGAGCAAGTCAATAACGGTGATTCCGCTAGCTGCAGCAGCTGTCTGTTTGATTGCTAAGCGTCGTTTTGATCAGAAGGTAAAAGGCAAAGAGTTTTGGGGTTAGTAGGAATTAGCATTCTTACCTAAGGTCTAACCATTCACACATTGATTGAGTGCAAAAAAAAGGTCGTTCCAGCGAACTGGAACGACCGTGAAAAAAACTTGGCAGCGTCCTACTCTCCCATACTCTTGCGCATAGTACCATCGGCGATAGAGGGCTTGACTTCTGAGTTCGGAATGGGATCAGGTATACCCCCTCTTCTATAACCACCAAGAAAAGATGTAATCAAAATAAGACAAGGGCTTCTTACTTAATCTAAATGACGCTTGAGAATTCAAACTTCATGTAGCACTAAAAGACCACTCCTACAAGCTATTCGCTTGTAGATATGATAAAAGTGGTCAAGCCTATGGACTCATTAGTACTGGTCAGCTAAACACATTACTATGCTTACACATCCAGCCTATCAACCATGTGTTCTTCATGGAGTCTCTAGGGATACCTTATCTTGAGGGGGGCTTGGCGTTTAGATGCTTTCAACGCTTATCCTCTCCGTACGTAGCTACCCGGCTATGCTTCTGGCGAAACAACCGGCACACCATTGGTACGTCCACTCCGGTCCTCTCGTACTAGGAGCAGCTCCTCTCAAGTATCCTGCGCCCGCAAAGGATAGGGACCAAACTGTCTCACGACGTTTTGAACCCAGCTCGCGTACCGCTTTAATTGGCGAACAGCCAAACCCTTGGGACCTTCTACAGCCCCAGGATGCGATGAGCCGACATCGAGGTGCCAAACC
>JAJACG010000015.1 GCA_022601635.1 Chlamydiales bacterium
GACATTGTCCAGTTACCATCTGTGGGAAGTCAAAAGCAGTCAAAATAGGCTGTGCAACCGCATCCGTTTGCTCTAAGGTTTGATTAGCTGTACCCTCTAACTCTTTGGCTATCCCAACAGAAATCTGGTGATAATCAGCTGAATCAGCTGAAAGCCAAGAACCTTCCTCCAAGGGAAACTCTTGGACAAAAGCTTCTATTGCATAGGAGGCCGTTCTTTCATACCCTCTATCTGTATGAGACAGAGGCAGACAGGCATCCCTAGAAACCTGTAAATCATGATCTTGCATTGGACTCATCGAGAAAATATTATAGAAAGCAGGACTATAAGTCAATTTGTATTGAACCTTATATATTCATAATAAAAAAATTAATCATGACATGCTACAATGGGGAAAACAGGGAGAGTCCTATGGGTAGTAATAGCATTTCAGGCCCCAATTGGGGAGGAGCAGAGCGAGCTAAGCTTGCTAACAGAAGTACGAATAGCGGTCTCAAGGCGCATGCCACCTCAGTTACAGCTGTGGCACTCAACACTTTGACCGCCTATGGGCCTCGTATTCATAGTACAGATCCTACAGTTAGTACTGCAATTGCTGCTACGATCGGCTGCTCCAATGACCCCATCCCCTCTGGCCGGGCAGTCGAGTGGATGACACCTAATAACAAGTAATTTATTTATATTATTAATAAATAAAGTTTGTGTTAAAATAATTGCATGAGTGCAATTAATATATATACACATAAAAACAACCACTATAAAACAGCTTCTATAGCGCTTTTAACGACCGCCAGCGTTGCATTGGCAGTTTTGATGGGGCTTTCCCACTATCGGGTGGTCTCAGTGCGTCATAGCGCCTCCAAATTCCTCTCTCATGATCTCGCTCTTCGTGCCTCAGTTGTTGCTATTGTCTCCTTTTTTGCTATTTTTGCTCCCTATGGGGTGGCACACTATCTGACCCAAAAGCGCGATCACCTCAAATTGAGTGATACGACTGATCAGCAAATCACTGCTATTGTCTCCCATAATTCTAATCTACTAGCAAGCAAGCGGCAGACTCAGGTAGTCGAAGGGCAGCTCAAAGCAATTACTTCGCAGATGATTGCAGATTCCGATTGTGATCCGCTTGCGGTTGTTGAAAGGCTCTGCAAGTGGAAGTTTGAGTGGGGTGATGACGAGCTACCACAGCAAGAGGTTGCTGAATACTTCCTCAAAGCTGTGGAGCAGAAGCAGCTCAAGATGCCTGTTCAGCTGATGGGCTCACGCGCTTTTGGCTCTGTAGTTGCTGTCATTGGAAACATCATTGGCGCTGTTGGTCTTGCCGATCTCTTCAAAACTTCGGAAGATGACATGCAGGCGAGCTTTAAAGCGCAGAAGATTTTGATGCTGGTCAGCTTGATCAACATCTTAATTCAGATCTTGATCCCTGTTTTGGGTGCCAAAACTGCAGGTATGGCAATTGGTAGCGCTGTTGGCGGTCTAACCCTGGTAAGTCTGGTTTGGCCCAAAATCAAACCCATTCCTGAAAGACTCCCTGGAAATGCCATCAATTTGACCGAAGAGGTTTTGCAGGGTAAGATTGAGCCGAGCGACTCAAGACCAGTCGTCACTGAGGGGCTGCACAGAACACTTAAAAGCGGCAAGCACGCTCTATTGATCGGTCCATCACGCATGGGAAAGACGCAAGCCCTCAAAGCCTTTGCTGAAAAAGTAACACGTGGTGAATATCCTCAGTTCAAAGGCAAAAAGGTTTGGTACTGGAATACGGCAGATCTTGCTGAGCATCAATCATCGATGATCATGGGAGGTACCAACAATCCGTTGAGAAACATTCGAGAGAATGTGGGTCGCAACATGGACAATATAATCTTCTGCTTTGATGAGATCCATAGCGCAATGACAAAAGAAGACAGCGCTCTTCCTGAACAGATGAAAACTGCCTTTGATGAGGGCGGACCCTTCAAGCATGTGATTGGCATTACAACTGATGAGGAGTATCAGCAGTATGTAGCACCCAACAGGGCGCTCGCCAACCGCTTCAGCCACGTGCGTGTTGAAACGATGGACAAAGAGAGCACCATACGTGTGCTTTCCGATATGATCTTAAGGCATCCCAATATGCCTATATTAGACGAGGGAATATTGGAATACATCTATACGAAAACAACAACAGATGAGACCATCCCGCAGCCCTTCACAGCATGCGGCGTGCTTTCTCGATGCCTCGAACAGCTTGAGGGCTCAGTCATAACCACTCTTGCCCAAGAGATCTCACAAATTGAAGGACGGATCTCTGCGCAGCATGCTATTGCTATTACCACGACATCAGTGCCTCAAACCAAAGAGCTGAAACAGCAGCTTGTCGAGAAGAAGCAGGAGATGGAACAGAAGGTGGAGCAAGTCACCAAGCTTAAGCGAGCCAAGCAGCTGTTGTTTGCCGTGAGAAAGGGCAAGTATGAGGCAGCTCTAAAAGAGCAAAAGCGCACCTACACAGTACTCTCGAAGGTGGAAGCTCAGCTAAAAGCGCAGATCGAAGCACTTTCAACTGAGCTTGAAATTCCGGCAAAGATCACCAAAGAGATGGTTGATGGCATTATCAACCCTACTCTGGAGTCTGATGTCTAATCTCTGCCAGCCTCTTTGCTGTGTGTGCTGCTGACACCTCAGTGCAGCTTGTATCACCAACAACAACTCCTCCCACATTTCTGTAGTCAGTCAACCGCGTCTTTGTGCGCGTCACCATAGGACAGACCGTTACAGCAGCGCCACTCTCTAGCTGTGCTTTCACTGCAGGAGGTAGCTGAGAAAGATCTGTCCCTACTAAGCGATCCCCCTCTTCCCAGTAAAGCCCATGCACCGACATCTCATCTCCCGCTTTAAGCGGAAGCAGATTTAGTGCTTCTGATGCTGTGACCGGCCCCGTATCAGCTTTACGCATCAATCCCTTTGCTCGGTACTGCCAAGTAGTCACAGGCAGTCCAGTGGTATCATGGCCAAGCCTGCCTAAGCGGCGCTTCCCTGCTGTAGAAATATCAAATACCTTTGTTGCAACGCGCAATTTAGCTGGTGTCAAAGCGTCTTGAGGGATCACAGCTGGCGTTGGAGGATTGATTAGTGCATCCAATGCAGTTGCTGTATCTCCCGACGCTGCCACATTCCAGTAGGCAAAGTTACACTCTGGATCTTTTTGACAGCGCACAGCTCCTGTTTCATACTCTTTGACAATAGCCACTCCTCGATCTTGGAAGGACACGCGATCTTCCAGTTGCAAAGATGCTCGGAAAAGATCTGCCATCATTGCATCAGAGACCTCCTGGGCAACCTCTTTACAAGCTGCTCCATCAGCAGACTGCAGCTCTCTTGCCTCACTATTGAGCGCTCCCGCCTCTTGCAATGATCTGCCCTTTGCTGCCACGCGGCTTGTCAATAAATCCTCTTCTTCTCTTTCTACTGGTTTAGTTGCTCCCGCTTCTACTCTCATCTCTATACCCTCACATGCATGTTCACTGCTTTTTTTCCATTTGGTGTGAAATCTACTGTCACACCCGTCGCTTTCGATACCCCTCCACCAACAACGCCAAGCGCTGCAGCCTTCGTATATTGCGGCTTTTTGACAAAGGATTGATCTACCAATGCGTGAGTCACTCCAGAGCCCAAATTACCAAGAACCTTGGCCGATACCTCATCCACAACCGGCATCATGCCTCCACGGATCATCCCCTTCATCCCGCCATCAATCGCTCCATTGATCCCACCAGCAACCACCGCCGCAAATTGCGCCTGTGGAATCAATTCCGAAATCCCCTCACGTACAGCACATCTGCCCGCCTCTCTCACAAGATTGGTAAAAAAGGGCGCGCCAGTGGCAAAGCAGGTCACAGCATTGACTGCAAAGGCAACCAGCTGCATCCGCTTCTGCTTCTTTGCTGCCCTTCTTGCCTTCTCGTACGCCTCCTCAAACTTGGTCACCACCTCCTTCAACGCAGCGATCACCTCATCTTGGCTTGCCTGCGCCTCACGCAGCTGCTCACAGGCAAGCTCCAGCTGCTCATTGCCGCGCTCAATCTCATCAATACGCGCCGATAGCTCCTCAGCCTCTTGCTCCATTTGTGCACGCAGAAGGCGCACCCTTTCCATCTCAGCATCCACATAGGGGTCAGAAGCCTCTGCTTCCCACGCCTCAACCTGCCTTCTTGTCGCAGCAATGTCCGCCTCAAGATCCAAAATATCTTGCATCTGCTCCCAAAGCGCCTGGCGAACTGCGCTATTGGAACCATTGGGAAGCGGCACCAACTGGCGCAGAGCAAAGAGCCGTTCACACTCCTGACGAAAGAGCGGGTTTTCACGCACAGCGCCTTGATAACTCAGCCACTGCAAACAGGCTGAGGCTGCCTCATGCTCCTGCACAAAAAAATCTGCCTCTAAGTAGGGCGATTTGTGTAAAAAATTCTCCTCACAGCCGTGATAAAAGAGCGAAAGCATAAGGTCACTATGTCGAAGCGTGTCCAGGTTCACACCCAGCTGCGCATCCTGATAAATGGAAGGGCGTCCGCGGGGGCTGGGTCAAGAAGTAAAGGAGATACTGATTAACTACCGTTTGGCAGATTTCGTCAGAATTTTTGATTCGGTTAAATTCGGAGACGAGCGCTAACCACTTGCTGGTTAGACGAGGCGAGAATGACTCCGAATCGAAAATTGTGGCGGAAGATGCCGGACGGGAGTTATTCAATGTCTCCTAAACTTCTTAAACTTGGGGTCATCCTTGATGAGATCAAACTCGGGATGCTCCAGCGCCTCTTTGAGGCTGGGCAGTCCCTCTCTTTTGGCGCAATCTAACCAGCCAACTGCTGGCTCCGCCTTCTCTTGCGCTGCGTAGGCAATCGCATTGAGAAGTGCTGTATTATAGGTGGGATTTTCCTGGTAGCACTTATTGCCTATTCTGGTCACCATCTCATAGTCACCATTCATGTGCGCTAAAAACTGGAAGCTAGAAAGATTCTCTCCACTCAATCTTTTGTAGATGGGAAGCAGCAGATTATACGCCTCATCATAGCGCTCCTCCTTGCTGTAAATCTCCGCGATTTCCTGTGTTGCCAGGGTATAGAGAATTCCCTCTTTGTTTGTCGCCCTGATCTTCTCCAGTTTTTCGATCGCCACCTGCTTATTGCCGCTTTGCAGATCAAGCTCCGCTTCACGCATAAGCTCCTGTAGATCGCTATTGCGATCCTGCTCTTTAAAGATGCGGTAGTAGCGCAGCGAGCGGAAACTCTCAAAGGTAAGAATCAAAAAGAGAGCACCAACTAAAAACATCCCAAGGGCGAAGAAGGTGACGCTGATGATAATCGAGATGGCCAGCCCGATCACAATAGCAGCCTTGATTCCCTTGAAACCAAAAATACCCTCCATCACAATGCTCAAGAGGTGACCGCCATCAAGTGGCATGACGGGAATCAGATTGATCACCGTCCAAAAGAAGTTGGCGATGTATGTGAATTTCAGCATGAAGGCGAGAAGCGGATTTTCAATGGTCAAGCTGTTGGAAAAGAAGTAGGCAGTCAGGAAAATGAGGAAGCCAACAATCGGGCCGTTGAGAACAACAATAAACTCCTTCCAAAGCTTGAGCTTACTCCCCTCTCTATAGGTGAATCCGCCAAAAGCTGCCAGCTCGATACGCGTCTTCTGACCAAAGGCTGCAGCAGTCAAAGCGTGGCCAAATTCATGCAAGAGTACAGAGAAGAAGATGACTCCAATAGCAAGCAGCGCTCCTGTGAGTGACATGGTCCAGATCCAGCCGATGAAAAAGGAGACAACCCAAAAAAGGGGCCTAATGGAAACGGGGATTTTGCCGGGAATCGTGATCATGATAGCGCCTTTTTGACTGTCTGCCCAATCTCAGATGGAGTCTTGGCCACGAACACTTTGGCGGCTTTGAGCGCCTCTATCTTACCCTTTGCCGTCCCTTTTCCACCAGAGACAATCGCACCCGCATGGCCCATCCTTCTTCCCGGAGGCGCCGTCTGCCCAGCGATGAAGCCAACAACAGGCTTGGTCACATGCGCTTTGATATAGTCAGCAGCCTCCTCTTCAGCAGCGCCGCCAATCTCTCCAATCATCAAGATGACCTCAGTCTCTTCATCCTTTTCAAAGAGCTCTAACATATCGATAAAATTGGTGCCGTTGAGCGGATCTCCGCCAATACCGACGCAAGTGCTCTGGCCAAACCCCTCTTGCGAAGTTTGCCAGACAGCTTCATAGGTGAGCGTTCCCGACTTGGAGACGATGCCAACTTTGCCACGCTTGTGGATGTAGCCCGGCATGATGCCAATCTTACACTCATCAGGCGTAATAATGCCGGGACAGTTAGGTCCAATGAGACGGCTCTTGCTTCTTTTCATGACCGAGGAGACTTCAAGCATATCACGCACAGGGATACCCTCTGTGATGCAGACAATGAGCTCGACACCAGCATCTTCCGCCTCCAAAATAGCTTCAGCAGCAAATGGTGGTGGGACGAAGATGAGTGAGGCGTCGCAATTAGTCGCCTTTTTTGCCTCTTTGACTGTATCGAAAACGGGCAGATCGAGATGGGTGGAGCCGCCCTTTCCTGGGGTGACGCCGCCAACATAGGTGGAGCCGTAGGCGATGCCCTGCTCTGTATGAAAGCTGCCCGATTTTCCGGTCAGCCCCTGCGTGATCACCCGCGTCTTTTTATTCACCAGTACTGACATTACAACTCTACCGCCTTGATGGCACCTTCGGCCATCGTATCTGCTGTCACAATATTGAGTCCCGACTCGGCGAGCACCTTGCGACCAACCTCTACATTGGTCCCCTCCATCCGAACCACAAGCGGCACTTTGAGATGCATCTCTTTTGTGGCGTGCACAATCCCCTTGGCCAACACGCCGCAATCCATGATGCCACCAAAGATATTGACGAAGATCGTTTTGACATTGGGGTCAGAGAGAATGATTTGAAAGCCTTTGGCCACCTGCTCCTCGGTTGCACCGCCGCCCACATCTAAAAAGTTGGCCGGCTCTCCACCATAGTAGTGGATGATATCCATGGTGGCCATGGCAAGTCCAGCGCCATTGACCAGGCAGCCGATCGTTCCATCGAGACCAATGTAGGCGAGGTCATGCTTCTTAGCCTCCACCTCTTTGGGATCTTGCTGCGACGGATCATAGAGATGGTCAAACTTGTGGCGAAAAAGAGCGTCATCATCAACAGAGACTTTGGCATCGATGCAGGAGAGCTGCTCCTCTTTGGTCAAAACAAGCGGATTGATCTCAATCAAGGAGGCATCTGACTCAATAAAGGCTTTGGCAATAGCAGAGAAGATTTTGGCTCCCTGCTTGGCAATATCTCCGCTCCATCCCATCCACTTGGTCAATTCGATCAGCTGATATCTGCGCAATTTGCCATCATTGGAAAAGGGCAGCTGCAAGATTTTGGCAGGATCACTCTCTTCGATCTCCATGCCGCCATCGGGTGAGATCATCAAGATGGGCTGGCCCAAAGAGCGGTCGATCAGAGCAGCAACGTAGTACTCCTTTTCGATGGTGACAGGATCAGCAATGAGTACTTTTTCAACATTGATACCTGCCTTGCCAGTCTGCTTAGTGACTAGGTTCATGCCGATGAGATTTTTGGCATGCTCTACAATCTCTTCTCTGCTTTTGCCAAATTTGACACCGCCCGCCTTCCCTCTACCGCCAGCGTGCACCTGAACTTTGACAACTGCCTCTTCGAAAGAGAGATTCTTTTCCACTTCGTCAACAGTCGAGGCGACGAAGAAGTCGGGAATCGGGAGGCCATATTCGAGCAGCAGCTCTTTTGCTTGGTATTCGTGAAAATTCATAGGGTCTTACCTACATATCTGCTATCATCCCTTTTCAATCAATGAGGATTTTATGTTTCGCTTTTTAGGTCAGAAGTTCAAACAGTTATTTCAAGGCAAGATTGATGAAGAGAAGCTCGAAGAACTCGAGCAGCTATTTTATGAGGCAGACCTTGGGGCTCAGACGAGTGCTGAGCTAACCGATAAGGTGCGCACACTCTACAAAAAAAATCCCAAGATCACAGCCGATGCGATTTTGGCAGCAATCAAAGAGGAGCTTTTGGAGCAGCTCAAGGGCGTGCCACAAAAAGCAGATATGCATAGCCCTCCCCATGTGATCCTTATCGTCGGCGTCAATGGCAATGGCAAGACGACCTCCATCGCTAAACTAGCGCACCACTACCAAGATATGGGCAAGTCAGTGCTTGTGGCGGCGGGTGATACCTTCCGAGCAGCAGCAATTGAACAGCTCGATATGTGGGCAGGCCGGTTGGATGTTGAGATTGTGAAGGCGCAGCCCGGCTCTGACCCTGCAGCCGTTGCCTATGACGCTGTGGCAGCAGCGAAAAGCCGAGGCATTGATGTGGTATTGATTGATACAGCGGGAAGGCTGCATACGAAGCATGATCTGATGCAGGAACTGGAAAAGATCAAAAGGGTGAGCAGTCCCGATGAGACTCTGCTTGTTTTAGATGCGACAATTGGACAGAATGGCATTGAGCAAGCGGCTACTTTCCACAAGTTCACACCGCTATCGGGACTCATACTGACAAAAATCGATGGCACAGCAAAGGGTGGAGCCGCAATTGCGATTCAAAAGAGGTTGCAGCTACCTATTGTCTACTGTGGAACGGGCGAGAAGGTAACCGACTTTGGCCCCTTCAACGCCTCTGACTACCTGGACAAACTACTCAGTTAGAATTAATCTAAAGGAGATACTGATTAACTACCGTTTGGCAGATTTCCTCAGAATTTTTGATTCGGCTAAATTCGGAGACGAGCGCTAACCACTTGCTGGTTAGACAAGTCGAGAATGATACCGAATCGAAAATTGTGGCGGAAGATGGCGAATGGGAGTTATTCAGTGTCTCCTAATCGTGACAAAATCAACCCGAAGATATCCTAATCTTGTCTACCTACGACTCCCACTAGAGAAGATCTGGAGGAGATACCAGAAGATCATGATCACATTGATGTACATCTTCAGCGCCATAATCATAGAGAGCTTGTAGCTCATCACTGAATTCACATCCGCCTGCATACTATAACTCTTGATCGTCTGCGCATCATAGGCAGTAAGACCCACAAAGATGATCAAACCAAGCCAGCTAATCATCAGATGTAAAAGAGTGATCTCCATAAAGAATGACAAAATGAAGCAGAGCAGACTCACAGCAATCAATCCAATTAGACCCATCGAAAGAATGCGTCCCATCGAAGTGAGGTCATTTTTGGTAAAGATACCATAGAGCGTAGCCAGTCCAAAGACGCCAGATGCCGTAGCAAAGGCAGCCCAAATCACCTGCCCTCCATAGGCAGCTGCAAAGGCTGGAAGAATCGTGCCAAAGAGGATACCCTCAAGACCTGCATAGGCCATGAAAAGAGCAATCACACCGGGAACAGAGAGGCGGTTTAGGCGGAAATTGATCGCCATCGCACAGCCCAAAGTAGCAAAGCTCCACACCCACCAAAAGGGCATCAGCTTGATAAAGAGGCCTGTTGCATAGACCAGGAAGGCCACACAAGCAGTAAAGGCTAGGCCAATGGCCATCCAACCATAAACTCTCGTTGAAAAGGTGCCGACTGAGCGCGCATCTTGAACATAATCTCGATCGTAGATTCCCATAGGAGCCTCCCTTATTTTTGACGCATTATATGGATTTAGACAATTTTGGTAAACATCAAGGCGATGACGATGCAAATAAAAATTGTCATTATAAGTAAAAGAGGCAAACCGCCAAAAAGAAGGCGCTCCCCCTCTTTCTTCAAAATATAGCGCCCCGAAATCGCCATCACAATCGGCATCAAACCTAAAATCAATGCGCAGCCAAAACCGCCGCCATAACTCAATGCATTCAAAAAGATAGCGGGATTGCTCATAGAAATCGCTATCGCTGGTACAAAGATTAGCGCCGCAACGAAGAGCCGCCCAAGAGCGGTCTTCTTCACAGAGAGCCCGTCAGCCAAAAAGTCGAGCATCCCCAGTGTCACCCCCAAAAAGCTGGTCACAATGGAAAAGAAGGCAAAGAACTCCCCTACTGTATAGAGCCACGGCAGATGAAGCACGGCACGCAGCGGATAGACAGCTGACTGCCCCATCTGCTGCGCCAGCTGCAATCCCTCTAGAGGGACCACGCCTAAAATCAAAATCTCCCACACAATATAGACAAGAAGTGGGATGCTACTACCCCACAAAATAGCGCGTTTGATCCGTTTTGAATCGCGCTGCAAGTAGTTGGAAAGTGTTGGAACAAGCCCTTGAAAACCAAAAGATGTGAAGATCACCGGCACAGCTAATAGCATTTTGGACCAATCGCTATGAGCCAATAATTCTCCTTCTACTTTCGGAACAGCCGAAAAGAAGAAGAGAGCAAAAGAGAGGATCAGTCCCGCCATCAGCAGCCAGTTGAGGCGATCACACGCTCCTGGACCCAGGATGACAAAGGGAGCAAAGAGGACAACGAAGATCAAAGAGCCCCCGCCGCGTGGCAGATTTGGCAGAAGATCAGTGACCAAATTGCCGCCAGCTGAGGTGTAGGCAACAGTCAGTGAGTAGAATAAAAAGAGGTAGAGTGCCCACGCAACAATCTGTCCAGGGATACCAAGGGTCATCTTGGCCATGGAGACAATGTTGATCTCTTCCTTCTGCCAAAGGAAGATTTCGGCAAAGAGGAAGCCAGTTCCGACCATAAAGAGCCAGCAGATGATGTAGATGCAAACAGCTGGAAGGAAACCAGCTGCGGCGGTCAGAACGGGCAGGGCGAGCATGCCGCCACCGATGGCCGTTCCAGCCACGAGCAGCGCTCCGCCCACTTGATGATTGCGCATGAAAGCCAGTATAGGCGATCGCCCCTTGCCACGCAACCTTAGTTCGGCTGACGCCGCATCTAGGCAGCTGGAAGGTAACTAAGGAGATACTGAATAACTACCTTGCTAGAGATTTCGGTAAGATTTCTATCGAGGGGAGGTTCGGAGCCGAACGTCTAACCCCTTGTGGGTTAGTCGAGGCGAGAACGATACCTCGATAGAAAGATTGTCGAAAGATCTGGAGCGACCTGCACGCTCTACTAGGACAAGAGCTTTCTATCCTCTAAAAACATAGGGTTTTATTGACCTTAGAATCTAAAGCATACTATAATCCTATGCATCTTAATCATATGGAGGTTAGATGCCATTCCCTATATCTAGCAGTCAGGACACAGCAGCTACTGGTAGAAACCATTTCAAAGAGCAGCCCGATGAAATTCTTCTGAGGATCTTAAGCTTTTTACCTCTTCATGATCTGGGTAGGGCCATGCAAGTTTGCAGACGGTTTAGACGCGTGGGAAAAGATAATAGCCTCTGGACTCCCCCACTCAACAAACTATGCTCTATTTCTATCCCCCCAGATTTAGCTAGTCAGCAAGATATTGCATTTCAACTCTACTTAAAAATACAAAGGGTAGGATTACAAGCCCTAGCTTCTGCCTATGAATCAACAACTTTAAAAGAGCATACAGACTCAGTCTGTTGCTTAGCCATTGGACCAAATGGGAACATCATCTCCGGATCCGATGACAAGACAATAAGAATTTGGAATCCAAAAACATGGACTCAGACAATTTGCCTAGCAGCGCATAAAAGCTCGATCTCATGCTTGGCCATCGCACAAGATGGGAGCATCGTCTCTGGATCTAAGGACAATACAATAAGAGTCTGGAATCCAAAAATATGGGATCAAACCTTTTGCCTAACAGCACATGAAGGCTTGATCTCACACATAGTAATTGCGCGAGATGGGAGCATCGTCTCTGGATCCGATGACAATACAGTAAGGGTTTGGAATCCAAAAACAGGAACTCAGATTGCTTGTCTAACAGGACATACAGGCTCGCTCTCATGCTTAGCCACCGCACAAGATGGGAGCATCGTCTCCACATCCAGGGACTATACAATAAGAGTGTGGAATCCAAACACATGGACTCAGACTGCTTGCCTAATAGGACATACACACCTTATCTGGTATTTGACCATCGCACGAGATGGGAGCATCGTCTCCGGATCCGATGACGAGACAATAAGGGTTTGGAATCCAACAACAGGAACTCAGATCGCTTGTCTAACAGAACACACAAGCTCAATCTCAGGCTTAGTCACCGCACACGATGGGAGCATCGTCTCCGCATCCTGGGACTATACAATAAGAATTTGGAACCCAAACACATGGACTCAGACCGCTTGCCTAATAGAACATACAGACTTTATCAAATGCATTGTCATAGCACCAAATGGCAGCATCGTCTCCGGGTCCGGTGACAATACAGTAAGGATATGGAATCCTAAAACATGGACTCAGTCCGCTTGCCTAATAGGACATACTGACTCTATCAACTGCTTAGCCTTCACACGAGATGGGAGCATCGTCTCTGCATCCGATGACAAGACAATAAGAGTTTGGCAATTAAAGGCTGAAAAAGTTCTAGAACTCCCTGAACTAGAGGCATAAGCATACAGCTGGCTACGCTAGCCGTAAAGGAGGTACTGAACAACTACCATTTGGCAGATTTTACCAGAATTTTCGAGTCGGCTAAATTTGAAGACGAGATCTAACCAATTGCTGGTTAGTCGAGACGAAAATGAAGCCGAATCGAGAATTGTGGCGAAAGATGCTGGACAGGGGTTAACCAGTGGCTCCTTAAGGGTGCTTTGCCCTATTGACTGAATGAGGCTAAATGATCTCATTTTTATGTAAAATCTAACATGGAGAGTTGATTTTACATAGATTTTCTGCTAAACTAGAAGAATATGCACTATTTTCATAGAAAGATCGAACCTCAGCTCAAGAAGGCCATTGCCCACTTCCCTGCCACTCTAATCACTGGAGCTAGACAGGTTGGAAAATCAACCCTGCTTAGAAAGATTCTGCCTAACTATGACTATATCACATTTGATGATCCAATCTTACGTGCAGCCGCTAAGGAGGATCCAGCGCTTTTTCTAAGTTCATACTCCTCTCCTCTGATCATTGACGAAATCCAATATGTTCCCGAGCTTTTGCCCTACATCAAAATGGAGATTGATCAGAAGAGGCAGAAGTATGGCCGATATGTTCTGACGGGTTCTCAGAATTTTGCACTGATGGAAAATATAACCGAGAGCTTAGCGGGCCGCATTGCGATTCTAAATCTCTATCCATTTAGCTGGCTAGAACTTGAGGAGAATGATTTTTCTGATCAAAGCTTGCAGCAGCATCTACTAAGAGGATTTTATCCTGAGCTTTACTCTCAAAGAGATCTCGATCCCTATATGTGGTATGCCTCCTATCTAGCCACCTATATCGAGAGGGATGTCCGCAATATCAAAGCCATTGTCGACCTCCAACTATTTCAGAAATTTGTCCTCCTCCTGGCATTAAGAGCAGGTCAGCTCTTAAATCTCAACGAGATCGAAAAGGAGTGTGGCATCACCCATGCAACAGCAAAGCGCTGGCTATCCATCTTGGAGTCTTCCTATATTATTTATCTATTGCGCCCCTACTACCGAAATCAGGGGAAGCGCCTGATCAAATCCCCAAAGATCTACTTCTATGACACAGGCCTGCTCTGCTACCTTCAAGGAATTAGTGACGCTAAGCAACTGCTCGCCATTGCAAAAAGAGGGCACCTTTTTGAAAATATGATGGTAATCGAGGCGGTGAAGCAGTTCTCTTTTACAATGTCTAGCAGCCAACTGTTTTTCTATCGTACCTCCAATCAGAAAGAGGTTGATCTTTTGGTGGAAAGTGCGGGCCGGTTGCGTCCTTTTGAGATTAAATACTTTAAGGCGATTAAGAAGAGCATGACCAACTCTTTAGAAACCTTTCTCACAGACTATGATCTAGATAAAGGGTGGATTGTCTCACTCTATCCAGAGGATATCGCTCTTTCACACTCCGTCACCAATATTCACTGGTCCAAATGGCTTCATGAGTTATAAAACTCTTTTCTATAACTCATGGAGCTGAGAGTGAAATTTATTCCACAGTAACAGATTTTGCGAGGTTGCGCGGCTGATCAATCTCCGTTCCGCGGTTGCAACCCACATGGTAGGCAAAAAGCTGACTCATTATCGTACTCAAGATCGGCGAGAGCTCATCAATCGTTTTTGGCACAAAAATCACATCATCCGCCACAGAAGCAATCTCACCATCACCCTCATAGGCAATCGCAAAAATCCTCCCACTGCGCGCTTTGACCTCCCGCAAATTACTCTCCAGCTTCGACAGCGTCAACGCATCACACGCATAGGCCACCGTTGGACAGCTCTCATCAATCAGCGCAATCGGGCCATGCTTCATCTCCCCCGCCGCATAACCATTCGCATTGATATAGGCCACCTCTTTCAGCTTCAACGCCCCTTCATACGCCGTCGGACACATATAACGCCTACCCAAGAAAAAGAAGTTCTGGTAGCCAGCATATTTTTTCGCCACCTCCTCAACCTGCTCCTCAAGAAGCAAGGTCCGCTTCACCTTACTCGGCAGCTCAATCAGCTCCTCTAAGTAGCGCCTTCCCTGATCCTTCGACAGACTGCGCATCCGCGCCATCTTCAAAGCAAAGAGAAAGAGAACCACCAGCTGACTCGTGAACGCCTTCGTCGACGCCACACCAATCTCAGGACCCGCACGCAAAAAGAGCGTCGCATCCACCTTGCGCGAAAGCGTCGACCCCTGCACATTGCAGACCCCCACAATCTTCGCCCCCTTCTCCTTCAACTCCGCACACGCTGCCAATGTATCCGCCGTCTCACCCGACTGACTAATCGCCAAAACAAGCGTGTTGGGATGCACCACAGGATTGCGATATCTGTACTCCGACGAAATCTCCACTTCAGTCGGTAAACGCGCCATCTCCTCCAACATAAAGGAACCAATCAATCCCGCATGATAGGAACTCCCACAAGCTAGAACAACCACACGCTCCACGCCTGTTAGATCTATACTGTGAAGTGCATCAAGCGTCGCTGTCCCATTTTCCAAAGAGTAGCGAGAGAGCAGTGCATTTTGAATCGTCTGAACCTGCTCATGAATCTCCTTATGCATGTAATGGCCATACTCCCCCTTCCCACTACTCTCATCCTCAATAGCGAGTTCCTCAATCTGCTTGTCAATCGGCTTCGATGTCGCATCATAAACCTGCACCGACCCCTCAGAAATCGATGCCACCTCCGCCTCCTGCAAGTAGAAGACCTTCTTCGTATATTTGCCAAAAGAGCGCGCATCGGAGCTAACAAAAATGCCATCTGGAGCAATGCCCACCGCCAGCGGGCTCTCCTTTGCTGCAGCAATCAGCTGATCGGGATGACGCTTATGCACAACAGCTAAAGCAAAAGCTCCCTCTAAATTTGCCAACGCTCCTTGCACTGCCTCCAAAAGCGAACCATCATAAAGATGAGCTATCAGCTGCGCAATCACCTCACTATCAGTCTGACTGCAAAGTTTAACACCCTTGGATTGCAAAAAGTGGCGCACCTTCTCATGATTCTCAATAATCCCATTGTGCACAATGGCCACTTCTAAATCGGAATCAGTGTGAGGATGAGCATTTTCAAAGGTAGGCTCGCCATGTGTCGCCCAGCGCGTGTGCGCAATCGCCAGATGAGCGTTGCTCTTTTGCAGCTTCGCTTCTAAATTGCCCACCTTGCCAACACACTTCTCAACATAGAGCTTGCTTGGACTCACCGCCGCCACACCAGCAGAGTCGTAGCCGCGGTATTCCAACCACGAAATTCCCTCCATCACAAGAGGTAGCGCCCTATTTTTGCCTAAGTAGCCAGAGATTCCACACATCCGCCAATTTCCTCCTGAACAATTGCCTCAATCGCCTTAGCTGAAGAGCGCACCAAGCTTGCCTCCTTGCCCTCCACCAAAATGCGACAGAGATTTTCTGTACCCGAATAGCGCACCAAACAGCGGCCCTGAACATCAGATATCGCCTGCTGCAGCGATGACAAGCTCTCCAGAGGCGGTTTCTTCTTCACTGGAACATTGACCAGCACCTGCGGATAGAGCTCGATACCCGCTGCCAACTCCGATAGCTTCTTGCCTTGAGACTGCATCACCTGCAACACCTGCAGCGCCGAAACAATCCCATCTCCTGTAGTATTGTGCTCCAAAAAGATCATATGACCGCTCTGCTCACCCCCAAGCATTGCTCCCTTCTTCTGCATCATCTCCAATACATGGCGATCCCCCACCTTCGACGTAAAGACCTCAATCCCCTCACGCTTCAGATGCTCAATCACTCCCAAATTGGTCATCACTGTCACCACAACACGGCTATTTTTCAAACGACCCATCTTCTGCAGCCACTTCGCTGATATAGCCAATATAATATCACCATCAACAAGCTGACCACGTTCATCAGCCATCACAACTCGATCCGCATCGCCATCCAAAGCAATCCCAACAGCCGCCTGCTTCTCAATCACAGCCGCCTGCATCTTCTGCGGAAAGAGCGAGCCCACCTGCTCATTAATATTACAACCATCCGGTCGATCACCCAAAACCGTCACCTGACCATGCAACTCCCAAAAGGTTGCCGGCCCCACACGGTGCGCCGCACCATTGGCACAATCCAAAACAATCGGCAGCCCCCTCAACGTCTCATTCTTCAAAAAGGTCGCCTTCGCAAACTCAATATAACGACCATCCGCATCATCAATCCGCTTGTTCCGCCCCAAGTTGCGATCGCCCGGAAACTCGAAACTCTGCTTCGAAACCAAACCTTCAATCTCTGCCTCCACCTCATCTGGCAACTTAAATCCATCAGGACCAAATATTTTGATCCCATTATCATAAAAAGGATTGTGTGAGGCGGAGATCATCACACCTGCATCAGCGCGATAAGCTCTAGTCAAGTAGGCAATTGCGGGCGTCGGCACAGGACCTGTCATCAATGTGTCCACACCCATTGAGTTGAGTCCAGCAATCAGCGCATTTTCAAACATATAGCCGGAAAGGCGCGTATCTTTTCCGATGACAACCCGCTTCTTGCCTCCCTTTTTGTGTAATACTGAGGCAAGAGCGCGGCCAAGCGCCAAGGCAATTTCTACTGTCGTTGGAAAGTGGTTAGCGTGACCACGAACTCCATCTGTACCAAACAACTTTTCCATCGGACACGAACTTACCACAAGGTGCAATAAAAACAATAGTGTGTCGCCTAAGGAGATACTGAATAAGTACTTTGCAAGAGATTTCGTCAGAATTTTTGATTCGGTTAAATTGGGAGATGAGCACTAACCCCTTGCTGGTTAGACGAGTCGAGAATGACACTGAATCGAAAATTGTGGCGGAAGATGCCGGACGGGAGTTAATCAGTGGCTCCCTAAGGAGATACTGAATAAGTACCTTGCTAGAGATTTCGACAAGATTTCTATCGAGGGAAAGTTCGGAGCCGAACGTCTAACCCCTTGTGGTTTAGTCGAGGCGAGAACGATACCTCGATAGAAAGATTGTCGGAAGATCTGGTGAGGGAGTTATTCAGTGGCTCCCTAAGGGAAGGCGGCTTTGCCGCATTGACTGAATGGATCTATATCACACCCCAATCTAACTATTTGGAAATAATAAGCCTGGATATCGTGGCTAAAAAATCTGAACAACTATAATTGATAGGCAAAAAAGCGCTGTGCCTATCAAGAGCACCTTCCCACCTGGAGCTCGATATGTCAGTGCCCAGTTCTCCTTTTTCCTGCCTTGCCAACACATTGCTATCGGCAATAACCCCGAGAGTATTGCTACAAAAATACCCGCATACCCCAGCAATGATGTAAATGCGCTTGGAAAGTAAAGAATCATCCATAGAGGAGGAATAAAGGTCACAATCGCTAAAGCTGCCTTGTGCTTCATCCACTTGATTGTAGAGAATCCATCAGCTAAAAAATCCCATAAACTAATAGCTACACCGAATAACGATGTTAGGATTGCTATCCCACAGAAAGAAAACATAACTGCTGCTAACATGCTGCTTTTCATCACAGCACTTAGAGCTTCTATGAGAGAGCCAAGCTGATCCTGATGACTTTGTATACCCCTTAGGAGCTCTGGCGGAATGCACCCCATAACCACTGCTATCCAACCAAGATATAAAACCAGTGGGCATAGGGAACCGATTATAAGGCTAATGCGTAAGGCTTTTATATCTCCATTTAGATACTTAACTAGCGTTGGTAAAATGATATGAAATCCAAATGCGGTGGCAAGTACAGGCAAAGGCACTGGAATCTTAGCGAAAGTTGATACTAAACAGTGGCCAATCTGAAAGTGAGGTGTCATTGATACCAACATAAAACCATAACAAAGCCCCCCGATCAAAATAAGGAAGCGATTCATTCGGTCTATCACTCTGACGCCGTATATGACCAATGGAATGATCATAGCTGATATCACTAGAGCTACCCCTGTAGGTGGAGCTAAGTATCCTGCTAAGGATGATAGAGCATGACAAACCAAGGCGCTTGTCCCCGAAATGTATACTGCTAAAAGTGAATAGAGCAATGCCAGATAGGAGATCCAAGAGATGCATTGACCAGCAATCCCCAGTGTACTCCGACTCATAGAGATTAGGTTCGCCCCAGGTTTTATAGATAAATTACACTCTAGCAGCAAGAAAGCTGTAAATGTCATAACTGCCCATACCAGTAAAAAAAGCAGAGACGCAGGAAGAAGCCCTACAGGAGAGGTCGCAATCGGAAGAGCAAGCATTCCTCCTCCAATAGCCGTTCCACTAATTAGCAAGCTAGCTCCTACTACCTTTGTAAAAACAGCAGGTTTAGACAAATTAAACGTTTTCATATCAACAAATTATACCATCTTAATTACAAGAAAACAAGGAAGCAAGGAGTTAAAAACTTTATACTACAGAGAACTGAGATTGCTTACGGGAGACACTGAACAATTTTACCAGAAAACTATATAAATAATATTTTAACCATCTCGACGCTGTCCACAACTGATGCACAATGGTGCACCCTCTGCATTTCTCGCTCCACAATTGATACATGTCCAGACATAAAAGTTGTCAGCGAGCAAAGTCGCCTCTTTGCAGCTAGCCGCATCTACCTTAGTAGCAATGCACCCCATAACCACTAACATGTACGCCCATCCAAATATTCTCATTCCTAAACCTCCTAGAAAGTACTATATAAGAGATACTGAATAAGTACCTTGCCAGAGATTTCGGCAAGACTTCTATCGAGGGGAAGTTCGTAGCCGAACGTCTAACCTATTACGGGTTAGTCGAGGCGGGAACGATGTCTCGATAGAAAGATTAAGGGAGCTATCCAGTGTCTCCTATAGGGAATATAGGGAACGGAGATCTTTTAGAGAAACATAAATTTATATCTAAAAAAGGAGATACTGAATAACTCGGTTATTGGAGATTCTGCCAAGATTTGCGACGCTGGGAAATTCGGAGCCTGACGCTAACCCCTTGTGGTACGTTCCGGCGAGAATAATGCAGCGGTGCGAAGATTGTCGGAAGATCTGGTGAGGAAGTTAATCAGGGCTTCCTTAACTGAATGAAGGGCGTATCCTGCAGGCTGTGAAAAGATCAACTCTCTTGACTTCTCAACAAAGACATGAGAATTTGCTTAAATGCCCTCTCACACCTTGACCAACAAAAAGAGATCGCAAAAAGCAGGGAAAATCCTCAAAGTTAGAAATGACTCTGTCTGGTGTGAAAGCGGCGTCACCATGCGCCAATTAGTAGACTCCCTCTTTCCATTAATACCCGCCGTCATCCCAGAATTCCCCTCCATCACCGTCGGCGGCGCCATCTGTGGCGCCGCGCTCGAAAGCTCCTCATTCAAGTATGGCCAATTCAACGACTGCTGCCTCGAATATGAAATCGAAATTGAGGGACAAATCTACAAAGCTTCACCAAATGAAAATAGCGACCTCTTCTATGGAATTTCCGGCTCCTATGGCACCCTCGGCCGGATTAAAAAGGTAAAACTAGGTCTGATAAAAGCCAGGCGATCGATTGAGCTGCAAATGATTGAATGCGATGCCCTAGAACTTTTCGCCAACCCTCCAGACTGCGACTTTCTCGACGCTGTCCGATTTGAAGAGCGCACCATTGCCATGATCGGCAGATGGTCTGATAAAGAGCCAACCATTCACCTGTCCAAATCAAGCCCCTGGTTCTATCAGCTCATTCAGCCTGGCACAATTGTTCTAGATAGCAAACACTACCTCTTTCGCTTCGATCGTGGCGCCTTCTGGATGGGACGCTACTTGCTCTCATACAAAATGTTATGGCACGCCCTTTTGCGCCAGAGCCCTAAAAATACAGTCGCTAACATCCAAAGAGATCCTGGCTCATTTTTTCGAAAGATTTTAGGCCGTTTTTGTTCAAGTGCGCTTCTTTATGATGCGTTGCACACCATTCCCCAAAAAATGCAAAGAGAGAGTTTTTTTATTCATGATTTCTACACGCCGCTCGATCAGGTGGAGCGATTTTTGGAGAAAAACCGCATCTTTCCCATCTGGCTCTGCCCGGTTAAAGGCACAAAGAGTGCACAATTTTTTTCACCACACTATGGGCGCGATTTCTGGGTCAATGTGGGACTTTATGGCCCCTATCAGGAGAGCATGGACTGTTATAGTTTTGAACTTGGGGGGCGCAAAATGCTCTATAGCGGGACAGATCTTGAAAGGGAGGATTTTGAAAAGATATATTTTGAAAGTGTTCGAGAAAAATTTTCGGCGGCAAAGAAGTTGCCACATCTGTATGATAAGCTGAAATGGAACCAAAGGTCTACAGCTCCAAAGATCACCACATCCGCAACAACTTGATAGACAAGCATGCGCTCTCGGTCTTACACCGTCTTCAAGAGGCGGGTCACACCGCCTATTTAGTTGGTGGAGGGGTGCGCGATCTACTTTTGAAGAAAAAGCCGAAGGATTTTGATATCTCCACCTCTGCCAAGCCGGAGGAGGTCAAGGCGCTTTTTCGTAACTGTATTTTGATTGGTCGCAGATTTCGTCTGGCTCATGTGCGCTTTGGCCGTCATCACATTATCGAGGTGGCTACCTTCCGTTCTGGTGATGCGACCGACTCAGAGCTCATTGTGCGCGACAACATCTGGGGCACTCCTGAAGAGGATGTTTTGAGACGTGACTTTACGATCAACGGCCTTTTCTACGATCCAACTGATCACAGCATCATCGACTATGTTGGTGGTTATGACGATCTACAAAAACATCTTTTGCGCGCCATTGGTGACCCTCAAATGCGCTTTCGCCAAGATCCTGTGCGCATGATCCGCATGCTCAAATTTCAAGCGCGCTTTGATTTCAAAGCGGGCAAAAAGGAGGGTGAAGCGCTCAAAGCGTGCCTACCCGACATCACCAAGAGCTCTGCTGCCAGAGTTTTGGAGGAGATGTTTCGCATGCTTGAATCGGGTGCTGCCGCCTCATTTTTTAAGCGTATGGTCAAAGCTGGTATGCTGGCAGAGCTCTTTCCTAAGCTGGATGAATATTTTAAAAAGCCTGTGGGAGAGGAGATCTTTGCTCATCTTGAGGCGTGCGACGCGATGAATAAGAAGGGTGGCTACAGGCCACTTGATCGCTCTATTTTGACAGCCGCTCTTCTCTTCCCTATTTTGGATGAGAGAATCGAAGAGGGACACAAGCTTGGAGAGATCATGGACCTGGCGCAGGCGTTGATCTATGAGCTGCTCTTCTTGCCCTTCTCACACTTCCCAAAAAAGATCAGACAGCAGGCACATGCAATCATGCATCTGCAATACCGCCTCATTCCTCTGGACAAGCGGCGCCACCCCCGAACACGCATTGTGCGACAAAAGGCTTTTCCAGCAGCGCTCACCTTCTTAAAACTGCGCTCTTTGGTAGAGCCAGCTCTCTTCAAAGAGTATGAGCGATGGAAGAGGAGGCGTGATGAGCCCAAGCCTTGATTTTCTAGGGCCGCCCATTGAGAGCGGTCCTCTGCCAGCTTTCATCTACCTCTCGATCTCAGCAGAAGAGAGCCTCCACTTAGAGCCCTACTCCCAGCCAGCTACATATGTCGCGGATGATTGGCTACGCGTTTTCAGCTTGACGCTGCCAGGTCATGAGGAGGGCATGGACAAATTTGAAGCGATCAAATATTGGGCCGACCAGATGAGAGAGGGTCGTGATGTGCTCACTCCATTTATTGAGGGAGCTGTAGAAACCATCTCTGACCTGATTGCAAGAGAGGTCATTGACCCTAACCACCTGGCAATTGGGGGGCTTTCTAGGGGAGCCTTTTTAGCAGCACATATAGCATCGAGAGTACCACAGATTAAAACTCTGGTTGGCTTTGCACCGATGACGCGTCTCTCTCTTGCGGCAGATTTTGCCGGTTTGGATGTGGCAGGTTTTGATATCGAAACGCTTGTGGAAAAATTGCTCCACCTTCACAATGTGCGATTTTATATAGGCAACCGCGACACGTTGGTGAGCACAGATGCTTGCTACAGCTTCATTCGGGAGTTGACAGAGGTCGCCTTTGAACACCGTTTGCGCCACTGCAAGCCGGAGCTTGTGATTTCACACGCTGTGGGCCAAAAGGGGCATGGAACGCTGCCAGAGGTTTTTAGAGCGGGTGCCCACTATGTTCAGGAGGCATTGCGTGCAGTATAGTGTTGTGATTCCCATCCACAACGAAGAGGAGAATATTCGCGAGCTCATCGCTGAGGTTGAGTCAGCGATGAAGCGACTGAATATGCCGTGGGAGCTGATTTGCGTCGATGATGGCTCAACAGATCGCAGCTTGCTGATCTTGCAAGAGCTTTGCCAAAGCAAACCCTTTTTACGCATTTTGACTTTTACGAAGAATTTTGGACAGTCGAGCGCCTTTGCCGCTGGCTTTGAGCATGCAAAAGGGCAGTTTGTGATCACACTGGATGGTGATGGACAAAATGATCCCTCTGACATTCCCCACCTAGCAGAAGCAATTGGTGACTTCGATATGGTTGTCGGCTGGCGGGTCAATAGGCGCGATCCATGGAATAAGCGAATCATCTCCAAGCTATCCAATTTTGTGCGTAGTCGCGTCTGCAAAGATGAGATGCATGACACAGGCTGCAGCTTGAAGATCTACCGCAAAAAATCTTTGGGTAATATCAAGATGTATAAGGGGATGCACAGATTTTTGCCAGCACTCTTCTGTATGGAGGGATTGAAGGTGAAGGAGATCCCTGTCAAGCATCGTGAACGCAAGCATGGAAAGACTAAATACCACTTCCTCAACCGTTCGGTCGGTCCTATTCTCGACATGTTCATGGTGCGCTGGATGATGCGACGAACGCTGCGCCACAAGGTGCGAGAAGAGATCTCCCATGAAAAGCTCTAAAACCTTCTTTTTTGCAGGTGAGCTTAGCGGTGACAAGTTAGGGGCGCCCCTTGTGGGCAAAGATGCTGTTGGTGTGGGCGGGCCTCTCATGCAAGAAGCGGGCTTAACTCCCCTCTTTGACTTCGATGACTTTCAGGTAATGGGCTTTATTCCCGTTCTTCTCAAACTGCCCCGTCTGCTCAAAAACCTACATCTGATCAAACGTTGGATCATCAAGAACCAACCCAAAAGAGTGATCTTGATCGACTACGCTGAGTTCAATCTGCTTCTGGCCAAAAAGCTGCGCAAAGCGGGCTATAGAGGCAAAATCATCCAATATGTCTGTCCCTCGATCTGGGCATGGCGAAAAGGGCGCAAAAAAATCTTGGAGCAGCATGTGGATCACCTGCTGACTATTTTGCCCTTTGAGCCGAAACTCTTTGATCAGCTGGACGCCACCTATGTGGGTCATCCTGACAAACCAAAAGTTTTGCCTAAGAAGAGAGGTATTGCGCTTTTCCCAGGCTCAAGAAGTGCGGAGGTGCGCGCCAACTTGCCGCTCCAGCTAGAGGCCGCAAGAAAGTTGCAGCTGCCGATCTTTGTATCAATAGCAAGAGAGAAGTTGCGTCCCCTGGTCGAGAGTCTGGCACCCGATGCGACAGCTGTTGAGGGTCTGATCAAGGCAGATGGGGCGATTGCCACCTGCGGAACGGTGACGCTGGAGATTGCGCGCGCGAAGGTGCCAACCGTTGTCACCTATAAGCTGAGCCGCTTGAACTACTTTTTGGCTCGCTCGATTTTCAAGATTCGGCTACCCTATTACAGCTTAGCCAACCTGGTTGCCGATCGTGAGCTCTTGCCGGAGTATATCCATCGCAAGATTGATCCCGATGAGCTAGCCCAGAGTTTAAGAAAGGTGATGGCCCATTTTGAGCCTCTTGAGATGGAGGAAAGGACAAAGAGTGCGAAAGAGGTGATTGATGCAGTGTCCCTGTCATAGTGGAAAAGAGTATAGCGGCTGCTGTGAGCCCTTTCATAAGGAGATACTGATTAACTACCGTTTGGCAGATTTCGTCAGAATTTTTGATTCGGGTAAATTCGGAGACGAGCGCTAACCACTTGCTGGTTAGACGAGTCGAGAATGACACCGAATCGAAAATTGTGGCGGAAGATGCCGGATGGGAGTTGTTCAGTGTCTCCATTAAGGGTGAGAAGCC
>JAJACG010000016.1 GCA_022601635.1 Chlamydiales bacterium
AAGTTTCACTTGCTGCCAGAACTAAGCAGGCTCTGCCTGTGTAACACTTGTAGAACCTTGCTGCACGATCTCTAGCGCTTCTTCGTAAGTCTCTTCATGAACTTCGATGCTCGGATAGCTATTTGTTTCAGGATCCAATCTATAGTAGCTAATATTGCCCAAGACCAATGAAGCGGCTGAAATGTAATTAATGGATGGATCTTCTGGTATGTGTCCAATTATACAGAAGCTCACTATGTTGATATAGAACTCTCCCTCAGAAAAAAATTCATTATACTCGGGGTGTTGATCTAAGATGTTTAGTAGAAACCCGTAGCTTTCAATCATCTTTTCTCTTGCGGTTTCAAGAGACATCATCTCCTTGGTTTCAAAAGATACTCCCAAGCTTCTAATTTTTTCATCCTTGATACCTCCACCAGTACCTACTGCAACAAGGCCTATTTTTTTAGACTCTTTCACCCATGCCCCTAAAATTCGATGAAATGGCTTGTCACAAGGGTATTTTGAACTGCACCCTGTTAACATCATAAGCATAAGTATTATACTTGATAATATTTTCATTATTTAATGCTCCGAGTATTTTTGCAGTAATCCCTCACAAACTGCTGAATGTGTGGTCTATAAGTAGGACTCATAAAAGAGTGATCCATACGGGGAGCAGAGGGATGTGACTTCACTACCTTTACCGTTTCTGAAAACCGAATTCTACCTAGTAAATCAAAATGTGGAACAGCATCCCTAGTAGGCTCCGCAACAAAACTCCTAACATCCCGACACTTCCTAGGACTAATAAACTTACACGGTGCCACACTTCTCACTATCACCCGATCTCTTTCTGCTACTGTCATCCTCTCCAACACATTATGCGCCACCTGCGATCCTCCACTATGGACAATTAAAAGACATGGTACATCAGATACCTCATTAAAATAATTCCCTATCAATGTACACGCATTACTCACCTCATCTGTCAAACCTCGATGACTCTTCGCCAATAACACACTCAACGCATCCAAACCCTTCCCCTGCGTAGCAAAATAGGTCCCCTGAACATTCACACCTCCACCCAACTGAGAAATATAATCCGCTACCTCATACGCATCATCCAAACTATAACAAATACCAGGAATCCAAAATATAGCTCCTCCATGTGGCACAGGATCCACATCATACCCCGCCCTCATTAATCCAAAATTGAACGATTGTGCCTTCTCTAACCCACTCAATGCAAGCTCTATCCCAATATGCATCGAAAACTCAGACAGACATGAAATCGATTCATCATAAAGCCCAAAACAATCAATATGATGTGGGTTGTTATGCACATAAGAATAGAGATTTGCCCCATCCGCTAAACCCAATGGATCCGGTGTCAACCAGCGCCCCTGAGAAGGAATGTAGTACCTCCTCCCAAAGTAAATCAGCCCCCCTTCCTGCCTTTTCGATGCAAACCTCCAAGGTGAAAGTCGGTTACATGTTCGCTCCTCACCAAAAGTAGAATACTCATACCTCTCAACTAGATTGCCATCCAAATCTGAGAGTGCCACTAAACAACCCCTATGATCATGTGTCGGGATATAGCTCTTACCACCAAGCTTCAGTAAGACCGCAGCCCCTATCTCAGCACCCATCCCCTCACCTAAAATACGCAACTCTGTGGGCGATCCAATCTCCAAATCCCCATCCCAAATGTAGGGCACTCCATCCCGCGTCAAACGCCTATCAAATGCATCATAAGTAAAACTATGATCATCATAGCCAATGAGACGATCCAATGAATCATAGCTATAGCTATGGATCCCATCCGAAATTAAATTGCCATTGGCATCATAGGTAAAATCCTCATTTTGACACTCCTCATTGAAGCTCCATCTTGAGTCATTCACTGAAATTCTATTGCCCTGATCATCATAGTTATAGGTATTGAGGTTATGAACAACCATCTGATCTTGATCATCATAGGCATACTCATCCCCATCAGATTGTAGTAGATTTCCACAGCCATCATAACTGTAACTCGTTGAGTAATGAAGCGAGGAAAGCTGAGTCAACCGATGAGCCGCATCATACTCTAGCTGAGTCGTGCTCGTTTTGGTGGGTTGCCCCGAAAGATTGCGTTCAAAATAGGTGTGCGTATAGCCCTCATATGAAACCTCAAAAAGATAGGGACCCCTATAGGAATAGCGCACCGTTGAAGCATCCGGTAAATGTAGCGCTATTTGCTGACCATGAGATGTATACTCCCTTCGGATCGTCAAGCCCGTTGGCAACCTCTCCAAGATGCAGTTGCCATAAGCATCATACCGACGCTCAACATCACCCACAGAGAGCATTCGATCATTCTTGTCATAGACATAGCTATAATCAAAATCTACTCCGTAAAACCGAGACAACCTTCCATGTCTGTCATAGCTTCTTTGCAACTTTTGTCCATCGGGCTTGATCGTGGTAGAAAGCTTCCCCCAGTAATCATATTCATAGATCGTCTTGCCAGTAATCAGAGAACTCTCCAGACGATCCATAGGGCCATACTCCCAACTATGACTCACACCATTGGTATCTAAATTGATGAGATTTCCATTTAAATCATAATCCCTCTTCTGAATACGTTCATTTTTTTGCGACAAAACAAGACGATCCCGCGAATCATACCTTTCGACTGTCACCACACCATTTGGATTTGTAATCGTTTTGGAAAATCCATCCTCGTAGGAGTAGGCAATTGTTGTTGTATTCCCACTGCCATCCACCTCTTTAGTCACAAGATCATTCTCATTGTACTCAGTTACAGCCACTCCCTGACAACTCTCCACTGCTATCCGATTCCCATGCTCATCATAAGTATATCTCTCCAAAAAACAGTCATTGATACGCTTCTCTATCAATTGGTCTTTCAGATCATAGCTGTAATAAGTTGAGCTATCTCCCTCATGCACGACCGATTGACGCCCCAGCTCATCATATTCGTAGGTGGTTTGCTGCCTCTTACAGCACTTTTTTACCAAGCGCCCATCCTTATAGAAATAGTTGGTTGTGACTCCTTCTGCATCTCTTTCAAAAAGCTTGTGAAATGCAGAATAGGTAGCTGAGGTTTCTCGATCGCAGTCTAATGTTTGAACCACATTGCCAAAGACGTCATATCTATAATGACAAGTTCCATCCATCGTTGTATGAGAGGCTAATGTGCCATCTGTATTGTAGATAAAGCTCTGGGATGTGCCATCTGGATGGTGAATCTCCAAGGGCTGGCTACGCACATTATAGGTTGTAGTAGTCACATACCCTTTCGGATCTATCTTCTTCGTAATATTCCCTAATGCATCATACTCCATCTGCTCCACAGCACCATCAGGATGTATTATTTTGATGGTATTTCCCAAAGCATCATACTGATAACTAGTTTTGTAGCCACATGGATCTATTTTAGCAGTCACTCTGCTACAACGATCATATTCATACCTCGTGACTAGATCACCATCTCTCTCTTCAATCACTCGATTTGCTGCATCATATCTCCTTGTCTTGGTTGACTTGCCATCAGATATCTCTATGAGGTTGAATCTCTCATCGTAACTATAGTGACGTGTGTAACCAAGAGCATCTGTTGAAGCAATCAACCTCTCCTGATCATCATACTCATTGATCAGTGAGTAGCGAAATGCTCCATGGGAATCGTAATGATCCTCTTGCAAGATCTGTCCAGAGGGATGATAAGTGATCTTTTTTCTGTGTAACAGCTTTCCTGAGCAATATTCCTCAACCTCTTCAGGCAACCCATAACAGGGCATCTCCTTTTTCGGCGTGATTCGAATCTCTCTCCTAGAGATCCGATCTTCCTCTACTTTGAGAGTACAAGCTGCGCTTGCATCATATTCAAAGTATTCCCTTTTGCAGACCTGGTCACAATCATAGGTCAAAATCTCTTGAGGTAGATTGGTTCCCTCTTTGTATGTACAGATCACCCTCTTGCCAAAATCATCCCACTGAGCTGTAATGACATTGAATTGGGGATCATAGGTGCGGTAGGTCGTATAGCCATCAGTTGTCTCTTCAATCGGATTGTGACGTTCATCATAGCGGTAGGTTGTCTTTCGAGGTCCTACTGTCTGCTCAAGCAGGTTGCCATTTACATCCCATTTGCTTGAAATCTTACGAAGAAGTTGATCACCTTGATAGTACTCTGTTGCTATTAATCGCTTGTTCTCATCGAAGCGGTAGATTGAACGATTTCCCTCACCATCTCTCACTACTGTATGATCGCTATAGTATTGGTAGCTTGCAATCGGAAGCCATTGCCCATTGGAACCAATTGGTGCCCTTTGACAAGCTACCTTCTTGGTATTGAAGTCGTAGTCAATTTGGATAGCTGATCCATCTGCAAAGCTATTTGTCATAAAGTTGCGACTATAGTAGTACTTAGCCTTATCCCATTTGTAGCCATAAGACTTGGAAGCTTGCCCTGGAGCCTCGACTCTATCCAAAACCACATCAAATTGATAGCGATGACCTCGTTTGCGGTTCTTATGACGTACTGGGATGATCTTATGTTGCAGTACAGCTTTTCTCTTTGATGAATCCGAAACCGTCGTCCTCTTGATAGTGTAATCATTCTTAGGACCAGCAGGCGTATGCACGCAATTCAGCCTATTAATCTCAGTATCAAAAGAATCAAATGCTGTTATCTGCTTGATAACGTAGCAAGTCTCCATTCTCTTATTTTTATGCTTATTACTAGAATCTGCATCTTCAAAGGTGTAGACAATCTTGTTACCATTAGGTAAATACTCTGTAATATCACGCGCTTGATAGATCGGATCAATAATCGAAGGCCCCCAGTGACCAATCTCTGAACGAAACGTCCGCCTTCGTCCCTCTCCATCCGTGATTTCTCCCGTCCAAGCAAATGCCTTATGTGGCTGATCCTTGCTAACAGAAATCTCAAGGTTCAAAGGATGCTTCCGTCCATCTCCTGTAGAAAATGCGCTATTTATATTGGGATCAAACACATACTTAGATCCCAACTTCTTACTTGCTGGGCAAAAGCTACCTCTCTCATCCCCAATTCCAGCCATAGTAATCTTTGCTCTTCTACCAGCCTCCGGATCCAATTTATGCTTAAGTTTAAATAAAAGGAGAGCCTCCGGATTTACACGCCAGTGGCCATGTGCAATATTCAAATGACCCTGATGATTATAAAAGCGGCGGTATGATAGTGGCTGAACTCCAGGAGAAACTAAATCACACGTCTCATCGTGGTACTCACCAGTAATCACATTTACCTTCAGTGGTGAGCAAGATGGTTGCTCAACTGGTTTGAATTCCAGTGGTGGTGGCGTCAGATGCGCAAAAAGTGGACAACACAAAATGCAAAGCACAAGAATTCTACACATAAGGTGCAAAATTAAGAAGCTCGTAAGATTATGTCAAGAATTCTCTAATTGTGGAGAAAGAGGATCACATCACCATCTTGGACGATGTAGTCACGGCCCTCAGCACGCAGCTTACCAGCCTCCTTCGCACCATTGCGACCATCATGCTTCACCATATCAGCATAAGCAATCACCTCAGCACGAATAAAACCCTTCGATATATCCGTATGAATCTTTGCAGCCGCCTCAACAGCCGTCGCACCACGCATGATCGTCCAAGCTCGACTCTCCATCTCACCCGTCGTCAAATAAGTAATCAATCCAAGCATATCAAATGATGCGTGCACAAGCCGATTCAAGCCAGTCTCCTCAAGACCCACACTCTCCAAAAACTCCCCCTGCTCCTGAGGATCCAACTCCGAAATCTCCGCCTCAAGCTTACTGCAAATCGATATCACATTCTCAGCACCCGCATACTCACGCAACCTCTGCACATACTCATTATCCATAGCAGGCAAATCATCTTCACTCACATTGGCCACATAAAGCACTCGCTTCGCCGTTAAAAAAGGATAGGGCTTCAATAACTCCTGCTGCTCATCGGTAAACTCCAAATCGCGCACAGCCTTGCCACTATCTAAATGCTCAATCACGCGTTTCAACTGCTCCAATACCGGCACAAGATCGCGATTGCCCTTGATCTGTTTCTCCAACTTCGCAGCACTATTTTGCGCCTGCTGCAAATCCGCCAAAACCAACTCCATATTGATCGTCTCAACATCGCCAATCGGATCAATTCCCCCCTTCACATGGACAATCTCATCACACTCAAAACAGCGCACCACATGTGCAATCGCATCCGTCTCACGTATGTGAGCCAAAAATTGATTACCCAGTCCCTCACCCTTCGATGCACCCTCAACTAAACCGGCAATGTCCACAAACTCCATCGTCGCATAGACAATCTTCTCAGAATTCGACATCTTCGATAAAACCGCCAACCGAGGATCCGTCACATCAACAACCCCAACATTGGGATCAATCGTGCAAAAAGGATAATTTGACGACGCCGCACCAGCCTTGGTCAACGCATTAAACAAAGTCGATTTACCCACATTGGGCAATCCCACAATTCCAACTTTCAATTTTGACATATGGCAGCTAGTTTAAGACCTTTTCTTCTTTTATACAATGAATATAATGAACAAACATGGCTGAAAAATCGGAAAAGGCAACCCCGAAAAAACTGCGCGATGCGCGCAAGAAAGGTCAGGTTGCCAAATCACAAGACTTTCCCTCCGCTATCACATTCGTGGCAGCCGTATCACTCACCATGTATATGCTCAACTTTCTCTACCAAAGAGTAGGCGCTTTCACCCTTGAACTCTTCCAAGCTGCACCACATACCGACCTCACTAAAACCGCCCCCTTCTTCTTGCGAGAAATGATTAATGTCATCCTCATAACCTCCCTGCCAATCGCCGGACTCGTCAGCCTCGTTGGACTCATCGTCGGCTTCCTAGTCGTTGGACCCACCTTCGCCACCGAAGTCTTCAAACCCGACATCAAAAAATTCAACGTCGTCGAAAATCTCAAACAGAAGTTCAAAATGAAAACCTTCGTTGAACTTCTCAAATCCGTTTTCAAACTGGTTGGCGCTGGCTTTTTAATCTATCTAGTTGCTAGACTTCATATTAAAGATCTCGTTGTCACACCCGCTTTGCCGCCTATCATGGCCTTTGTGATCTTCCAAAAGATCATATACAAAGTGATCATCGTCATCGGGATCTACTTCATCTTAATCGCAGTTGCTGACCTTCTCTATCAGAAGTACAACTTCGCCAAAGAGATGAAGATGGAAAAGTTTGAAGTGAAGCAGGAGTACAAAGACACCGAAGGAAATCCGGAGATCAAAGGCAAAAGAAAGCAGCTCGCTCAAGAGATCGCCTACGACGATGGCGCCGGTCAGGTGAGAAAGGCAAAAACCGTCATCACAAACCCACACGATATCGCCTGCGCCATTGGATATGACCCAAAGAAATATAAAGCTCCTTGGATCATTGAGATGGGATCAGGCGTGCGTGCTGGAATGATCATTCGGATGGCAGAGAAGTTTGATATCCCTATTATGCGTAATGTGCCGCTGGCACACCAATTGCTTGATGAGGGTGAGATCCATAAGTTTATTCCGGAATCAACTTATGATGCGATCGGTGAAATCCTGCTCTTTGTTGAGAGCTTGCGCGCAGAAGAGGGAAAACGGGACGAAGAGGAAGAATAGGTGAGAAAGGGCATTTTCCAGAAAATACAATATCTGATGAGCGGTGATGCCGCTCTATCGACGATCAATCGCTCTAGTGATTTGATCCTTGCTCTTTGGATCATTGGCGTCGTGGTTATGATCGTCCTTCCTGTTCCACCGGCGATGATCGACCTTCTGATCACCTTCAACCTCACCGCCGCTGTCGGTCTTTTGATGACTGCTCTCTATATCCCAAGCGCCATTCACCTCTCCATGTTCCCCGCGCTACTGCTTGTCACCACTCTCTTTAGACTTGGTGTAAACATTGCCACAACCAGACAGGTGCTTCTACACGCCTATGCTGGGGAGATCATCCAAGCCTTTGGAGACTTTGTTGTAGGTGGAAACTATATCGTTGGTTTCGTCGTCTTCTTGATCATCACCATTGTGCAGTTTATCGTTGTCACCAAGGGTGCTGAGCGAGTTGCGGAAGTGGCTGCTAGATTTAGACTTGATGCGATGCCCGGTAAGCAGATGTCTATTGATGCCGATCTACGTGCTGGTGTGATTGATTCCAATCAGGCGCGTGATAAGCGAGCTTTGATCCAGAAAGAGTCTGAGCTTTATGGTGCGATGGATGGTGCGATGAAGTTCGTTAAGGGTGATGTGATCGCTGGTATGATCATCGCCTTTGTCAACGTAGTGGGTGGATTGATCATCGGTGTCTTCATCCACAAGATGACCATCGGCCAGGCAGCACATGTCTACACCCTTCTCTCTATTGGTGATGGTCTAGTCTCTCAGATCCCCTCTCTTTTGATCTCTTTGATAGCTGGTATTGTGACCACACGCGTCACCTCAGATGCGAAAGATGCCAACCTGGGTCGTGAGATTTCGCAGCAGCTATTGAGAGAGCCGCGCGCTGTTATCATCGCCGCTTTTGCCGTCTTGGGTATCGGCTTTTTCAAAGGTTTTCCTCTCTGGTCATTTGGTTTGATGGCCCTCTTCATGTTCGGCGCTGGTCTTGCTGTTTTGAGAAAGCAGAAGCGCGAAAAGGCGAAGCTGGCAGCTGGTGTTCCAGGCGCTGTAGAAACAGATGTCTCTGGCCACTCCGTTGTCTCTGGTGGAGTAGATGATTTTGCACTGACGCTGCCCATTATTTTGGAGCTAGGCCCTAGCCTTTCTCAAATGATCACAGCTAAAGGCAAAAGTACACCCAAGCTGATTGAGGAGATGATTCCTAAGATGCGCCAAGCGCTCTATCAAGATATGGGTATTCGCTATCCTGGTGTCCACGTCAGAACTGACTCCCCCACCCTTGGTGGAGATGAGTACGCCATCTTGCTCAATGAGGTGCCGATTGTGCGCGGTAAGATTCCAGATCACCATCTGCTCACCAACGAGCTGGAGGAGAATCTACGCCGCTACAACCTCCCCTATATCACCTACAAAAATGCTGCTGGCCTGCCCGCTCTATGGGTAGATGAGCAGTATGAGGATCTGATGACCAAGGCAGGCATCCAGTATTGGCGCTCGTTGGAGGTGGTCATCTTGCATCTATCACACTTCTTCCGCACCAACGGTCAAGAGTTCATCGGCATTCAAGAAATGCGCTCAATGATCGAGTTTATGGAGCGCTCCTACCCAGATCTGGTCAAAGAGGTGACAAGACTCATTCCACTGCAAAAGCTGACAGAGATTTTCAAGAGGCTTATTCAGGAGCAGGTTTCAATCAAAGATCTCCGCACTATTATGGAGTCGCTCAGCGAGTGGGCACAGACAGAAAAAGACACAGTACTCCTAACCGAGTATGTACGCTCCTCGCTCAAGCGCTACATCAGCTACAAATATTCACAAGGGCAGTCCACCCTCTCAGTCTACCTTCTGGACCCTGAAATTGAGGAGATGATTCGAGGCGCGATCAAGCAGACATCTGCCGGCTCCTACCTTGCTCTTGATCCCGATAGTGTTAATTTGATTCTAAAGTCGATGCGCAATGTGATCACACCAACACCGCCAGGGGGTCAACCTCCTGTCCTACTGACTGCTATCGATGTGCGACGTTTTGCTCGGAAGCTCATTGAATCGGAGTTTCCAGATGTTTCGGTGGTCTCCTATCAGGAGATTTTACCTGAGATCCGCATACAACCTCTTGGTCGTATCCAGATCTCCTAAACTATTCTTGGGGGGAAGAATATGTCAGAACCGCTTCGCGTCAATCTCTCTGGCATTCAGGCGCAGCAAGCCAAACAGGAAGCTCGACAAACTGTTGCAAGGCAGGTGGCCTCAAAGGCGCGTTTCACAGAAGAGGTGGAGGAGGGATTTAATCCTGCAGCGTCGCGTAAAGAGATGGAGAGGCGTGGCAGATTTCGCTCACTTGAGTCACGTAAAAAGGCGGGAACACAAGAAGCGATTGCCATCAAAGAGGTAGAAGCGCGCGCTGAAGAGGATCTCGCCCACGACTTTGAAAGGCGCAATCCAGAGCTACCGGCAGACAAACTTGCAACACTCAAGGGGCTCATCCATGAAGAGCAGACTGCTGAAGATATTTTGGCTGAAGTGCTCAAAATGTTTAGCGATCCCACCCTTGCTGATGAGGCGCTCGACTTCTTGGATCGCTCCCTTCTCGAGCCGATCAAGTCGCGCGTGAAAAAGGCGCGTGAGCTGCTCAACGAAAAGCTAGGACGTGAAGTGCTCGCTGGTCGCAACATCGATACCGCCGCCAAATCATTTGCCAAAAAGGGTGTCAAGACCCCCTCTGAGCTGCGCAACCTCTATCGCGAAGTGACAGGCGATCCCAAACCACACAACGCACTCTTTGCTCAACTCTCTGCAGAATATGACTTCGACGAACTACAATCACTTGTAGAATTTCTGCTTCAAGGGATGGCCTATGACCTCAAATCAAAAGGGCCCTCGATTCAGCCTGCTGAGCTGCAATTGCTGATGACAGAGGTGCGCAACTTACAGTCAATCGTCTGGGTCTATCTCTTTTTCAAAGGACGCATGGGTATGATCGAAAATCTCTACGGTCAGTATGGCCTTGAGTTTGACACCAATGATGTACACTTTGAGAAATTGGCCAAAGAATTTGTCAAAATCGTTGAAGATCGCTACCCTTCAGTTTTGAAGATCATGCGGCAAGCTGAGAAGATGGGCCTTCTCGATGATGAAGAAAAAGCGCTGATTTTAACGCAATTTCGCGATGCAATCAGACAGCTCTCTCCCCGCCTTTATAAGTCAGCTCGTCATAAGCAAGATCTTCTACTTGCTGTAATGGAAGCTCTAGAGGAGCTGGAAGAAGAGGAGGAAGAGGATTAGTGGCCCCCTATGAACAGCTGATCCGCGAGCTGGGCGAACTGATTGGCATACAGCTACAAGCTGATGGCCGTCAATCCTGCTTGATCGACTTTCCAAATGATGGTGTCGCTGTGCAAGTAGACCTCGATGCACAGGGCGATCGACTTTTGATTGGTTGCAACTTAGGCGATCTCGCCCCAGGATCTCACCGCGAACTGGTCTTCGCTCAAGCAATGCGTGTCAACGCGCTTCCCCGCTCACCGCGAGGACTTCTTGCCTATAGCGACCTCAAAGATAGCTTAATTCTCTACCAATATATGATGCTAAACAATCTGACAGCTGCCAAGCTGCACAACTTTTTGACCCGCTTTGTCAACCATGCAAGGCTGTGGCATGATGCGATCTCTCGTGGCGATATTCCGCCCATTGAGGAGACCTCATCAGGCGGATCAAACGGCATGATGGGGCTCTCATGAAATGTGAATCAAAACTGATCAAATCTGAATCTGGAGCGCATTGGAAGAAGGTCGGCGTGCGCCACCACCACGGCATCTGCCTCCCTCTCTCCGCACTTCACTCCGAAACAAGCTGCGGCATCGGCGAATACCTCGACCTGCTGCCAATGATTGATTGGTGTAAAAGTGTTGGATTTGACACCCTCCAAATCTTGCCAATCAACGACACAGGCCTCGGCGTTAGCCCCTACGACACACTATCTGCCTTTGCTCTCAACCCACTCTTCCTCTCTTTGCGCTTTCTCCCCATGCAAGAGCTTGTCCCCAACTTCGAAGAGAAGGTGGGCAAAATCGTCTACTGGAATAGAACACCACGCGTCAAATTTCATATCGTGCGTGAACTAAAAAATGTCTTCTTCAAAGAGTACATTCCCCTCGTAGGCCCTGAAATCAAAAATAGCCGCAGCTATAAGAGTTTCATCAAAGAGAATCAAAGCTGGCTCGATCCCTATGTGCTGTTCAAATCATTGAAAGAAAAAAACTACTGGAAGTCGTGGGAAGATTGGGCACCGCTATACAAGACAATAAGCAAAGAGACCTTTTCTGAGCTTTTGCGTGAGAATGAAGATGTATGCGACTTCCACCGAATTTTGCAATTTCTCTCTTTCGAGCAGATGGCTGAGGTGAAAAAGCATGCTGAAGATAGGGAGATTTTCCTCAAGGGTGATCTGCCAATTTTGATTAGCCGCGATAGCGCCGATGTCTGGTATAATCGCGATCTCTTCTTGCTCGACTATGCAGCTGGTGCTCCGCCAGACATGTACTCACGCGACGGTCAGTATTGGGGCTTTCCCCTCTTCAATATGGAACAGATGGAAAAGCAGAAGTTTGACTGGTGGAAGAAAAGACTGGAAGTGGCCGGCTCGCTCTATCACATCTACCGCATCGACCATGTTGTCGGTTTCTTCCGCATGTGGGCCATCCCAAAAGACAAGCAGCCGAAGGAGGGCAACTTCTACCCTCCTGAAGAGCATAAATGGCTTCCTCAGGGCAAGCAGATGATGCAGATGATGCTCAAAGCATCTCCTCTCCTTCCGATTGGAGAAGATCTAGGTGTGGTACCGCACAATGTGAAGCAGACGCTGCATGATCTTGGTATCTGCGGCACCAAGGTAATGCGCTGGGAGAGGCGTTTTGAGACAGACGGCAGCTACCTTCCTATTGAGGAGTTTGAGGAGACGTCGATGACCACAGTCTCTACCCATGATAGCGACACGCTTCAGCTGTGGTGGCGCCACTTTCCTAAAGATGCTAAGCAGCTCTGTGAACTCAAAGGATGGAACTATGAGCCCTTTCTCAATGAAGAGAGACATAAAGAAATTCTCTACGACTCTCACCACAGCTCCAGCCTTTTTCACATCAATCTTTTGAATGAATATTTAGCGCTCTTTCCCGACCTGATTTCAAATAATTTATCCGATGAAAGGATCAATATCCCAGGCAAGGTACTCGATAGCAACTGGACCTACCGCTTCAAACCCTCTGTTGAGGAGCTCACCTCTAACGCAAATCTTAAGGACTCCGTGAAGAATATCCTGAGATAGGCTATAATAGTTGCATGTCAACTAGTGTAGATAGAGCAGCTCTTAGCAATCAACCCTCAACAGTTGTTATTTCCCTTGAGGGGGAGCAAAAACTAGATAGGGTATTGGCCAGATGGCATAACCTTCCCGAGGCGGAAGTTAAAAAATTTATACCCTCTATGATGCGCGCACATCGCATTTCCTGGATAAAAAAGGGCAAACAGCTACGCGCAATTGATCTGGGAAAGCTAGATCAGCTTTTTACCAATAGAGTGCAGCACGGTGTTGGAGCTCTTGCTCATGAAAACGGAGAGCCTATCTCGGCGTGTCAGTCAGGGGTACGCTACCTGGTTGGTAAGCAGGACAAAATTAAAAAAATTCCTCATATTTATGCTAAGCAGCCTACTATAGCAAACTTTTTTTGGCAGCTAGCTGTTGAGACCAATCCTAAGATGAGAGCGGAAGCAAGAGAGCAGCTCTACGATGTGCTGAGGGAAGTCCAGCACAATGATCCAACCATTGAGAAGTGCTGCCTCTGGCCGCTTGTCTCGCTCATCCCCTTCTTTGATCCTCCAGTTGGCTCTGAGGTTCCGATTAAAAATAAAACCTACACAGTTTCTAAGAAGATTAATCTGCCCACTATTGGGGGTTCCACGCCTGCCTATGTCTTAGAGCGCGAAGATGAGCCCCCGATGCTGATCTTCCGCGGATCGACCTATCCGGGTGATAAGGGCTATGCTGCGGGCTGGCTCTCTGATTGTACTCCGGGACTCTCAGTGGGTCACATTCCAGCGCGCTCCTCGGAGCTCAAAGAGTGGATCAAAGAACAAGCAAATGTGACAGTTGTTGGAGCGAGCCTAGGCGGCTCCTTGGCGCTCCATATGGTTTCTCTTTATGGCGATCATCTGGGTCAGGTACACGCCTGGAATCCAGCAGGCCTCCACCTTTGGAAGGATTATGGTGAAAAGCGCGGTATGGAGGTGACCATCTACAATCAGTGGAATGATCTGGTTTCCACAATGGGCTACTTCCCCTCCTATGCCAAAATTCTCAGGATTGTTCCCAATAAGCATCATAATTTCAAGCTAGCTCATATGCGTCCTTATGCTGGGCAGAGCTCTGTCACTGTGGTAGAATCTGACACATTTTATGAAAACAACCGAGCAGCTCGCCACTTCCTAAGCGGCCTACATATTGGCGGCTCTGTGATCCCCTTCTCGATTCTTGCAGCTGGAACAACTCTCTATAGAACCTACAATCTCTTCACACTGACACACCTGAGGGAGGCGGAGTATGCAACCACTGCCGATCGAGCTCTCGTGATTAGCTGGATCGCCGTAGGAACTCTTCTAGTCACCCTGGCGGCAATGATGCTGACAAAGCGCAATCTGCCACAAATGAAGAACGCTTACTCTCAGCTGGGTCATAAAGGCTACAACGCTGTGGCGATCACCTTTGCAACAATTGGTGGAATGATGATTTTGGGTGGACTAAGAGCAACTGGACACCTGAAAAGCAAGAAGCTTATCCATCTTGCAAAGGAGAAAGGGGTTGACCTTCCAAAATGGACACGACAAGTTGAAAGCGACGATGAAGATTAATCGTAATTTCTAGCTGTTGTAGATGTTACAATAGAAGCTCCTAGAACTAAAACTCCTAAGACAGCGGCAGGTGTATAAGTGAGAATAGCAGCTTTATGAGATGAAAGCCCTGCTGCTGCTGAAATGTGAATTACGCCCATTTGCCCCAAAACACCAAAGGCTATAGCAACCACAATTCCAGGAAGGCAAGAAGCCACAGGAAGAGGAATCCGCTCTTCATTACAGAAACGAAATGAACAGTCACTTAACGAGTCTAATAAATTAAAACAGCAGCCCATTACCCTCCTCCTTGATCACTGAGACAAGCGCCCTTAAGGGAGAGCACTGGAATTGTCAGTAAAGAGGCTAAAATACAAGAGCCTCCCATAGCTGTCATGGCAAAAGAAGCAGAAGGCAATAGTGGCAGCTTTCCAAGCATACCCAGAACACCGCATGCAACTAAAGCAACAAAGCCTGTCTGCATAGTACAGAGACTTGAGCTCCAGGAGCTCACTGTAGACGGCCTTAAATTCATCTCCACAAATCTCATATTACCAGCCTCTGTAAAATGTTTATTACAAATATTATACCATTAAAAAACCCCCTTTGTCAAGAAAGGGGTCAAAACAGGCCTGTTTAAAATATTTAATACAAAAAAAACCCAACAGAGATTATGGGCTTTTAGAAATTAACATAATCTATTTGGCTGTAGATTGAGATGAGCTGGGCTGGTACAAAGCAACACCAAGAAGAAAGCAATTCCTGCACATACCATAACTCGAGCGCCTGCTGGAGGAATGTTCAACTTGCCCTGCAAGGCCAAGATGCTACTAACTATCATAGCAATTGAACCTGCAACCATAATAGTAATACTGCTCAATCCTGCCACTGCTTCTGTATTTATCCTTTTTACAGACATATTTATCCTAGTTTTTTGTTTTTACAAATATATTATATCAAACATGTAACCACTTATCAATAAAATACTTTCTTATATTAATTTAATTATAATTCATCTGAACTGAATAACTCCCTCACCAGATCTTCCGACAATGTTTCTATCGAGGCATCGTTCTCGCCTCGACTAACCCGCAAGGGGTTAGACGAGTCGAAAATGACACCGAATCGAAAATTGTGGCGGAAGATACCGGACGGGAGTTAATCAGTATCTCCTTTAGAATTAAAATAATCTCTACATCTACTGATTTCCGAGCGCTGAAGAACAGCTTGAACAAGCAAGAATCAGCTCTAAGAAGGCAGAGGAACCTAGAAATACCATAACACCAGCGCCTGCTGGAGGAATGTTCAACTTTCCCTGCAAAGCCAAAATACCGCAAACTAACATAGTAATTTCAGCTGCAATCACAATTGATACACAGCAAGATGCTGAACGCGCTACCGCTGGATTTACCTCTGCCGCCATATTTTCCCCTATTGTTTTGATTATTTACATATAAATTATATCAAACAAACAACAAACCATCAACAAAAGACTTTTTTATATTCATAAATATACGATTATATTATTCTTGGTAATTAAATTTTTATAACTTTGAGAACATAAGGAGATACTGATTAACTACCATTTGGCAGATTTCGTCAGAATTTTTGATTCGGATAAATTCGGAGACGAGCGCTAACCACTTGCTGGTTAGACGAGTCGAGAATGACACCGAATCAAAAATTGTGGCGGAAGATGCCGGATGGGGGTTAATCAGGGCTTCCATAACGAGAGTTTGGAAATTCAGTGCTGAGCATATTCTAGGCTCCGCTACCTAGCGACTGATTCTATGAGTAAAAAAACCTCAATCAAGATATAATTAATACAAATTATAACTGGTAAACTCTATGACTCTTAATAAAGCTACAAGCCAAGAGGCATCTGCAACAGAGTGCACATTTGTAGATACACTATTGCCTGATGAAATCCTTCTAAAAATATTCAGCCTTCTTGATGAGAAGAGTCTAGCAAATGCGATGCAAGTCGATCGACAGTGGCATCATGTGGGAATGAATAATGACTTTTGGGAGGGCTTTCTCAAAAGGTATCCAGGGTTTTGTCAGCGAATCCCTCCATATTTATTAACTCAACATGGTACCCACCATCACCTGTTTTCAAGCATTCAAAGACGACTAGCTTCTCAAAGATGGGGAAATTTTGGAACTTTAGATGGGGCCTTAATAGACACCCTATCTTATGATGCCTATGCACGGATTAGTTTAAGGGGAGATGAGGGACAGAGACATTGTAGCCCCGTCTCCTGCTTGACTGTCCTATCTGATGGAATAGCTGTCTCTGCAGACAAAGACCATGAGCTTATAGCCTGGGATATAACAAATAGACGATTCAATAAACAACGCATATTCTCTATATTTTACTATACAAGGTCATTGGATACTCCAAGCCGAATCACCTACATAGCTGCCTTGCCAAATCAACGTGTCGTCTTCTCAGGTAGGGATGGATGGATAAGAGCTTGGGATATAAAAAATAAAAAAGAAATTGCCGACCTAAAGATAGGTTACGGAATCACCTGCTTTGCTGTCATACAAGATCGATATGTTGTCTCAGGGGCCTTGTTCGGTACAGTAAAAGTTTGGGATTTGGAAACCAAAAAACAAATCGGTCTACTTGAAGGACATAAAAAGGTAACCACCTGCTTAGCTGTCATGCAAGATCGATACATTGTCTCTGGATCCGAGGACAACACGGTGAGAGTTTGGGATATAGACACAAAAGAACAAATCGCCCTACTTAAGGGGCATAAGAAGGCAATTACCTGCCTAGTTGTCATACAAGATCGATATGTTGTCTCTGGATCCAAGGATAACACGGTGAGTGCTTGGGATATGAAAACAAAAAAACAAACCGCCCTACCTGAGGGACATAGAAAAGAGATCACCTGCTTAGCTGCCTTGCCAAACGAACGTGTCGCCTCTGGATCCTATGACAGCACTGTGAGAGTTTGGAATATAGTCGATGGACGACAACTAGCTGTCTTTCTAGAAAATGAGGATTATTTACGTCCAATCACATGCTTAGCTGTCACACAAGATCGATACATTGTCTTTAGCAGGGGAACAGTAGTGGAGGTTTGGGATATAGAAAGTTCAAAGTGCATTGCCCTTCTAGAAGAGCATAGGGGTGATATCACCTGCTTAGCTGTCACACCAGATGGAAGGATTATTTCCGGATCCACGGACTGCAAAGTGTATGCTTGAGGAGATACTGAATAATTCGATTATTGGAGATTATGCCAAGATTTGCGACGCTAGGAAATTCGGAGACGAGCGCTAACCATTTGCTGGTTAAACGAGTCGAGAATGACACCGAATCGAAAATTGTGGCGGAAGATGTCGGATGGGAGTTATTCAGTGTCTCCTTTAGGAGATACTGAATAAGTACCTTGCTAGAGATTTCGGCAAGATTTCTATCGAGGGGAAGTTCGGAGCCGAACGTCTAACCCCTTGGGGGTTAGTCGAGGCGAGAACGGTGCCTCGATAGAAAGATTGACGTAAGATCTGGAAAGGGAGTTGTTCAGTATCTCCTTTATGACCCCGACAAAGCTAACCATAGCCCTCACTTGGAGCGCAGTGCCGCACCTAAAACTTCAATTTTATCTTTATAAGTAAGCTGAACAGAGCTGCCAGGCACAATCTCTTGGTTTAAAACTTTCTTCGACAAGAGTTTTACTACTTCATGCTGAATTACCCGTTTTAGAGGCCTCGCTCCAAAGTCTGGGTCATAGCCCTCCTTTGCCAAATAGTTCACAAGCCGATCATCCCATTCAAGAGTGATATGTTTCTCACTCATCCTCTTCGCAACCCAAGTAAGCTGGATCTCTACAATCTGACCCATATGCTCCTCTTTCAAAGCGTCAAAGGTCAAAATCTCATCGATACGATTCAAGAACTCTGGTCTAAAGTGCTGCTTCAACTTTGTAGGATCGAGATTGGATGTCATAATGAAAAGTGCATTCTTACAGTTGACAACTCTTCCTTTGCTATCCGTCAATCTACCATCATCAAAGATCTGCAATAAGATATTTGCCACATCTGGATGCGCCTTTTCTAGCTCATCAAGCAAAACGACTGCGTAAGGCCTTCTGCGAAGCGCTTCCGTTAACTGCCCACCCTCATCATAGCCCACATAGCCTGGAGGCGAACCGATCAGCTTTGCCACAGTATGACTTTCCATATACTCAGACATATCAAGGCGTGTGATCGCCTCCTCATTGTCAAAGAGCTGCTCTGCTAATGCTTTGGCTAGCTCCGTCTTACCAACGCCAGTTGGACCCAAAAAGAGAAATACCCCAGTCGGTTTATTTGGATCTGAAAGGCCCGCTCTCGATGCGCGAATCGCATCACTAACAGCTGTAATCGCACCATCTTGCCCAACAACACGCTTGCGAAGCTCCTCTTCAAGGCGAAGCAGCTTTTCAGCATCCCCCTCCATCATCTTGTTGACCGGGATCCCCGTCCACTTAGCCACAATCTGAGCTACCAAAAACTCATCCACCTCTTCTTGAAGAAGACGGTTTTCCTTCTTCTCCAGCTCCTTTTGAGCAGAGTCAATCTCCTCTTGCAGCTTGGGCAGCTCATTATAGCGAATCTCAGCAACGCGATTGTAGTCAGCTACCCTCTCCGCCTCCTCTTCAGCAAAGCGCAGCCTCTCCAATGCATTCTTCTTCTCCTTGACTGTATCAAGTACCTTCTTCTCATTTTCCCAGCGCATTTTAAGAGCAGCAAGCTCCTCCTTCACAGAAGCAATCTGACCCTCAAGCTCCTTGTCACCCCCTTCACGCTTCAACCCCTCTTGCTTCACAATCAAAGAGGCTAACTCCCGCTCCTTCACATCAATTGGAAGTGGCCTTGACCCCAGCTGCATTCGTATCAAACTGGCCGCTTCATCAATCAGATCGATCGCCTTATCCGGCAAGAAGCGATCAGAAATATAGCGATGAGAGAGCATCACAGCCGCATGCAACGCCGCTTCTGTTATGCGCACACCGTGGAAAATTTCATAACGCTCCCGAAGGCCGCGCAAAATCGCAATCGCATCCTCCAAGGAGGGCTCAGCAATCGTAACAGGCTGGAAACGACGCTCCAATGCTGCATCTTTCTCAATATACTTCTGGTACTCATTTAACGTCGTCGCACCAACACAGTGAAGCGTCCCACGAGCAAGCGCCGGCTTGAGCAAGTTGGCAGCATCCATCGCTCCATCTGCTCCCCCTGCACCAACTAGAGTATGCACCTCGTCGATGAAGATGACGATCCCCCCATCACTCTTCTCAATCTCCTCCAAAATTGCTTTCAGACGCTCCTCAAACTCGCCGCGAAACTTGGTGCCCGCAATCAAAGCGCCCATATCAAGCGCGACAAGCTCCTTGCCCTTCAAAGACTCTGGTACATCCTCCTGCACAATACGCTGAGCAAGTCCCTCTGCAATAGCTGTCTTACCCACTCCCGGCTCACCAATCAGCATCGGATTATTCTTCGTGCGCCTCGAAAGCACCTGGATCGTACGTCGAATCTCCTCATCCCTGCCAATCACTGGATCAAGTTTCCCACTCTTAGCCAGATCGGTCAGATTCTTACAATACTTCTCCAAACTCTTCATAGTTGACTCTGCAGACGGACTATCCATATGGCGCTCTCCTCGAATCTCTTTGATTTTTGCTTGCAGCTGTTTTAAAGAGGTCCCACCGCTCTTCTTCCAGCTAGAAAATGGCTCTCCTCCCTCCTTCCAAAAACTTAGAAGAAAGTGATCACTGGAGATGTAGCTATCTTGCATCTGCTTGGCAAATGCCTGAGCCGTCGCCACGATTGTTTGGAAAGAGCGCCCCGGCTGCGCCTTGCCACTTTCTACAAATTTAGGAGCGTGCTCCAAAGCCTCACACACTTGGTGATGCAACCCAACTGAATCTTGACCAAGCTCCTGTAAAAGTGTTTGAAAATAGCCAGAGCTCTCATCCAAGAAGGCGGCAAGCAGATGGTTCTCATTCACTTCCGAGTGATTGGCCACTTCCGCTTTTTGGAAGGCTTGCTGCAAAGCTGCTGTAACTGCATCAGAAAAATTTGCTTCCATTGCAAGCAACTTAGCATGGAACAGAGATTTTGTACTACAGTTTTGGTGATGCACGCTCAAGCTCGCTGCGCAAATCGCGAAGCGGCCTCGGCAGAACGCCGCGCTTTTGAACAAGTACTTCTGCCCGCTCTAAATGATCCCAGCAGGCAGGAAAGTTGTACATCTCCCCTTGCAAGGCGCTCAAGTAATACTGAACAGTCGGCTCTGCTGGATCAATCTCATGGTAGCGCTGTAATTGCACAAGCGCCTCTTTATTGCGTGTCAGCTGTAGATGACAAATTGCTGACTGCAAAAGCCCATCTCTAAAAGTGGGATGGCGTTTCAACACCTCTTGCAGCCTCTTCTGTTTCTCGAGAATCGATTCGCGCGTCTGATCCACTTGAACAAAGACTGTCGCTATTCCCTCTTTGTCTGTACGCCCTAACAGGTAGTCCTCAGCTAAGACGCGCGCAGATAGCGCCCAGTCCGGGGTATGATTCTGCACCTTTTGCAAGAGCTCCCTACCCTCTTTCTCGCGATCAGTCAAGATAAGGCAGTAGCCCCACAGCTCAGTCACAAGCGCATCCTCTTCCATATAGGGCCACGCCTTTTCATATGATCTAGCCGCATCCTCAAAACGGCCCTGGTGCAGGAAGACAGAGGCTTGGTTGACATGGGTCATTCCAATCACCTCTTTAAGCTCTCGCTCCTCTAACTTACACGCCTGCATACCCAAATACTGCTCCGATGGGACATGAATCCCACGTGCTGTCGTCTCAATATTGATCTCCCCATGGCGTACAAAGATGTGCCCCGGAGGCGTAATGATATCAAGCGGTAGTTCGATGCGCTGCGCAATCGCCAAATAGAGCGCCGTCACACCCAAGCAGACACCGAGATGGTCATCCATCACAGAGGGCAAGAAGGTGTAGAGATCGATCGCCTCCGCATAAATTGACTGTGGCGGAAAGCGGAAATGCATCTGATCAAAGATGAAATAGTTGGTCGCCTTGATCTTTTCATAGTTGCTTGCATTTTCAGGTAGTACTGCCAAGATCTGCAGCGCCATCAAATCAAGAAGAGCTGAATATTTACGCGCCTCAAGCGGATCATTTGTCTGTGAAAGCAGCAAGGCGTAGCCAAGGTCGACTTCACCCGAGGGCAGTGCAATCACCTCCTGCTCACTTTGCGCCAAATAGCCCTTCAGCTTTCGATTTGGAAGATGGGCTGCCATCTTCTCAATGATGACGCAATCTTCAACAGTCAGCTCACTCTTGAGCTTACTGCGATTGATATAGGGAATGACTTGAGCCACATCCTCCGGTGATGTTGCTGAAAGTAGCTCGCAGCCGCGACTTAGAGCGCGCGACCCCTCTTTCGTCTGAGGAAAGAGCTCATAGAAAGCGAGAGATTTGGAGACACTTTGAGGATCCAAAGTGTTAAAGAGTGTGCCCAAATCGATTGCAATTGCTAGAAGAGCGATCCACTTCATAGCTTGTTCAACCCATTGAACGCAGCAATGCGATAGCCCTCCGCAAAGGTAGGGTAGTTGAAGATAGTCTCAGTAAAATAGGTCAATTTTGCATCAAAATGCATGGCTAGCATGCCAATATGAATCACCTCTGTTGCATTTCTACCCACAATGTGGACACCCAATATCTTCAAACTTTTGGGATCAAAGAGAATCTTAAAAAGTCCCAAGTTGCTCGAGCCCGTAATATGGCTTCGCGCAATCTCGTAATAGTACGCTCTTCCCACTTCAAAGGAAACCCCTTTTTCCACAAGTTCTTCCTCCGTACTACCACAGCAAGAAATCTCCGGAATAGTATAGATCCCCAATGGAAAGTGGGTAGGAAAGGGCACAGCAGCTGCACCAAAGGCGTGCCTGGCAGCTAACCTACCCTGCTCCATCGAAGTGGAGGCAAGCGCTGGATAGCCTACCACATCACCCGCTGCATAGATGGAGGGCACCTCTGTCTGAAAATGATCATTGACCTGAATGTAGCCGCGCTTTGTTAATTCCAGACCAACCACATCCAATCCAAGGCCGCGAATGCTCGCCTCACGTCCAAGACAGTACAAAACAGCATCCGCCTCATAACACTGCCCATCTTCTGTCTGCACATAGCCTCGATCGCCCTCTCGCCAAATCGTTTCAGGCAGCCTATTTGGTATAAACTCCAATTTGATCTCTTTAAGGCCAACCTGCAGATGCGTTCCAATTTCAGCATCTAAATAGGGAAGCAGACGACTCTTGCGATCCAATACCCGAACAGAGCTGCCAAGAGCTGCAAAAAATGAGGCATACTCCGCACCGACAACTCCCCCCCCGAGAACCAAAATCTCTTTTGGCAAACGAGGCATCGATAGCAGACGGGTGGAATCCAAGATCACCTCATCATCAAAGGGAATTTCAAGAGGATTTCGAGGCGTAGATCCAGTTGAAATCAAAATGCGCCTTGCTGAAATTTGATAATCATCCCCCACCTGCAAAAGCTCTGGATTGAGAAATTGAGCAAACCCGAAGATATGGCGAATCCGATTCTTAGAGAGCTGACGCAGCAAGATAGCGCGTTCACCCTCTAAAACTGTTTGAAGACGGTAATTCAAATCATTAATTGTAATTTCTCTAAGACAAACTGAACCATAGAAACTACGTTCATTATAGCGAGTTAGATCAATGATAGCCTCGCGCAGTGATTTGGAAGGAATGGTGCCATTATTGAGGCAGTTTCCGCCCATGAGGCCAGCCTCGATCATCACCACGCTCTTTCCCAGCTTGGCTGCCTGAAAGGCTGCTTTTTGCCCTGCGGGACCTGAGCCGATGATTGCAAAATCGCACTGAATTTCTTCCATACACTATATTTGAAACAAAATGCGTGCCATTTTTTTGGAAAAGCGTTATATTGTCCCCTCAAAGGAGAAAGTCATGTCAAAGAAATGTGTTGTAACAGGTAAGAAGCCAGCAAAAGGACGCACCTACTCAATTCGCGGTATCGCTAAGAAAAAGAAGGGGATCGGACTTAACATCACAGGCAAGAGCAAGAGACGTTTTCTACCCAATATCATGACCAAAAAGCTTTGGTTTGCTGAGGAGAAGCGTTTTATTACCCTAAAACTTTCGGCAAACGCTCTGCGTACGATCGATAAGAAGGGGCTCTCTACGGTTGTTAAAGAGATGAGATCGAAGGGACAAAAGGTGTGAGAAATCTCCGAGATTTCATCTCTGCCCTCAGGGAAGAGGATGAAATCTGGGACATCACCTGCCCCGTCGATCCCCACTTAGAAATTGCTGAAATTCATAGACGTGTAGCTGAAGAGAACGGTCCTGCTCTCTTTTTCCACAATGTCAAGGGTTCCCCCTTTCCTGTGGTTACCAATCTCTTTGGATCTAAAAAGCGTATTGACATCGCTTTTTCCAACCGTCCTGATCGCATCATTGCCGATCTCGTCAAGTTAATGACTGAGGAGTTCCCTATCTCCTGTTCAACGCTTTGGAAGAGGCGTGATCTTTTCAAGCAGCTGGGCAATGTTGGTTTTAAGCGACGTTTTCGGGCTCCGATTTTGGAAGCTAGCTCTGATGATTTAGCGCAGCTGCCCCTTTTGCAGCTATGGCCGGATGATGGCGGCCACTTTGTTACATTGCCACTGGTCTATACAGAGATGCCAGGTGGCGGTTCGCCAAATCTTGGAATGTACCGCATTCAGCGCTTTGGCAAAAAGCAGACGGGACTCCATTTTCAGATTCAAAAGGGGGGTGGGTTTCACTACCATCAGGCGGAGCTTCGCGACGAACCGCTGCCAGTCACTATCTTTTTGGGTGGACCGCCGGCGCTTATTTTGAGTGCGATCACTCCCCTACCGGAAAATGTGCCTGAAGTGCTGCTTGCTGGTCTAATGCAGGGCAGCAAGCTCGATACTGTGCGTTGCAAGGAGACATTGCATCCGTTGATTGGAGAGTGTGAGTTTGCACTAGTGGGCCAAGCGCCGCCGCATGTGCGCAAACCAGAGGGGCCTTTTGGCGATCACTACGGCTACTACAGCTTGACGCATGACTTTCCTACCTTTGACTTGAAGAAGATCTACCATAGGAAGGATGCGATCTATCCAGCTACGGTGGTGGGCAAGCCGAAGCAGGAGGACTTTTATATTGGCGACTACTTGCAGGAGCTTCTATCCCCCATTTTCCCTGTTGTGATGCCAGCTGTGAAGCAGCTATGGAGCTATGGGGAGACTGGTTTTCACTCGCTCTCTGCTGCTGTTGTGAAGGAGCGCTTTCATCGTGAGTGTATGACTTCAGCCTTTCGTATCCTAGGCGAGGGGCAGCTAAGTCTAACAAAATTCTTGTTGCTCACAGACCAAGATATTGATGTACGCAACTTTCCTCTTCTTCTGACCACCATTTTGGAGCGTTTTGATCCAAGAAGGGATCTCTTTATCTTCTCCAACCTCTGCCTCGACACACTTGACTATACGGGACCAAAACTCAATGAGGGGTCTAGGGGAGTGATGTTGGGAATTGGCGAGAAGATTCGCGATCTACCTGATCAAATTGTGGCGCAAAATGCGACACCCTTTTGTCCTGGCTGCCTACTTGTACAAGATGAGGAAGAGTGCTCTCATTTTACCGACTGGCCACTTGTTGTTTTGGTTGATGATATTGAGGAGGCGAAGAAAAACTTCTTGTGGACCGTCTTTACCAGGTTTGAGCCTGCTGCAGATATCCATGCAAAATCGACACTAAACCGCCACCACCTTGGCTACGAACTGCCGATTGTGATTGATGCGCGGATGAAGCCTTCCTATCCACCAGTTGTTGAGTGCGATCCGAAAACCAAGGAGCTGGTGGATTCTAAGTGGAAGAGTTATACCGGCATATAGTACCCACCATTTTCCACTCTTTCTTCAGGAAAATTACTCTCCCTGTATACTTTACCGTTCTCTGCTACAGCGAAGACCTCTGGCTTCTCACGCTCAGCTACAAGCGTGGACTGCATACGCCACTTTGTATGCACATGACCTGAAACACCGACCCAGTTGCTATCAGCGAAGTAAAAGACAGGTAGCAGATTATGCACTTCTCTAACTACCTCCTCAATCCTTACTGAGGAATACACGCCTATTCTAAATTCAATCAATGCCTTACGAATACTTCTTGCCCATATAACGGGTATTGCAGGTTCCGCGGAAGGTAAACTTCTAAGGATGGAGAGATAGAGTGTATCGTCAATCTCAGGGTCCAATTTCTTGAAAACAGCCTCTAGCTCTAAGTCATCAACCGTCAGCTTCTCGCTCTTTTCCACAATGCGACTTCGCAAACTGGCTCGACTCTTTGGGGGCAAATGGCTGTCTGAACAAAAGAGTTCCTTTAAACTCGATGCTTTTCGTGATGTATGCATAACAAGCCGGCTACCCACTGCAGTTTGAACTCCTGTTGTCAATACCTCTTTGACAAGTTCATGCGGCACTTCTCTGTCTAAAAACCTTTTGGAAAGACGACTTGCAGGAAGGGGTGGACTACCCCCTGAGCTGGTACAGGCGTGATCATTAGCAATGAGCAGAAGGCATTTTTGGGGATCTAAGGCTGCTGCTGCGCATTTTACAGCGCTCACATAGCTTTTGATCGGAACGGCGTCCTTTGAAACCCAGCGATAGGGAATCTTAAATTGATCCATCGCTCTGTGGAGCAATGCCCCGGATTGGGGCAGAAAGCAGAAACCTAGAAGATCACTGGCCTCAATCTTTTCTTCAAATCTTTCTTTCACAAATCCCTCAGCTAACTCTGCAGCTACCTGAGTGACATCTGACTTTGTCCAAACGCGCAGTGCTCCTGCCAGATACTTGACCCGCATGACTAAGTCTCTAAAGGTGTACACAACTTCGATGCCGCCATAGTCATTGCGCCAAAAAATGAGGCTTCTGTTTCGGATCTGTTCAAATAACTTGGTAGTGTCACCCTGAACCAGAAACATCTGCCCATCAACCCAGACCATTCCTGGTGCACCGGAGAGCTCAAAGGGATTCATATCGCAGAGCCAGACCCTCTTTTTGAGTGCATTAGACAACCGCTTTCGAAATCGTGCATTACAGCAAGGGAGCACAACCCTCTTCACACACTGATCAATTACAAACTTTTTGTCTGAGGTCAGCTCTTTTAGCGAGCCATTCATACTACAGACTACTAATGAACGTATCATCATCTCTTGCAAAAGATTACGATTGTAGGAACAGATAAAGGCTTGGGCATAGCGACCGTTGTATTGAGTTGCATCAGATAGACGTAAAGCATTCTGAATGCGCATACCGAGTGCCTCTTCTGTATCTTTGACAATAGGCAACTTATCGGTACCGCCTGGGATATAGAGTTGCATCTCATCGGGGCGTACGACCAGAAGCTGGACAAGTGCAGACACATCGATGGGTATCCCTTCAATTTCAATGCAGCCAGTTTGAAGAAGCTTCTCAAGGCGATCCAGCATGATACCAAAGTAGTTGTACATCTCATAGATCAATAGAGAAATAGCGTAGCAGATAGGCTCATTTGGACGCTGTCCTATATCTGAAAGAAGCATCAGAATCATTGCCTGCTTGATAGAGTTCTGAGTCAACCTGAAGCTAAGCTGGATCTTTAAATCGAGTGACAGCATGAATAGCATGCTTTGAGAGATATCAAACTGCTTTTCAAAGAAGGCTTGACTCTCCTCTAAACGTGCGACGACTTTTTTGATATGATCAAAATGTGTCTCTGATAGCTCCTGACTGATCATGGTGGGGCCCAGGAGTCGCTCAATGCAGCAGATACCGCTCTGTTCGAGTTCATTATGGGGAATCAAAAGCGATGCAAATAGTTTTAAAATGTAGTGTTCTATTCCATCAGATACTGCGAGGGTATACTCACCAAGTGCCTCTGCATGCTCACATTGACGTCTAATAATATCGTTCTCAGTTTTGGCAATGAGCTGATTGAAAGGAGTGATCTCTCCCTCTACATAGAGCTGCTGTTTCGCCAAATAGATGTAGGCGGCCATCTCTGCCAATTTTTCATCCAAGGGAAGATCTTGCCTAGCGATTTCCTGAATATTGCTGTGATTTAGACCAAAATTTCGGGCCAAGGCATACATTTTTTGAATCTCTTCCGCCTCACCTTCTATATGGGCTCTTTTCGTTGCTCTAAAATCCAAATCATCTTCTGCGGCTCGCTTCTTACCTCTGACTGCTGAAACACTCATAAGGGCGAAAATAATACCTGCTTGCTCATTAGTAGGAAATGAAATAGTTTGAAGATATGACAAAGAAAATGTTTGTTTGGCTTATTGCCCTTCTTGTGATTCTCACCATGGTGGTGTGGGGCGTCTGCTACGGACAAAAATGCTGTCTTCCGCAAGAGAACGAACTACCCAAACTGTATGGAAACCAGACAGATGACCATCTGTACCGTCTTTATAGAAAGGCGATCAACTCGGCTCAAAAATCAATCCTGCTTTATATCTATAGCCTAACTGACAAGAGATTGATCGCAGCACTAGAAAAGAAGCGAGATGAGGGTGTAGAGGTGACTGTTTTCTATGATCCATCGGCAACCAAAAAAGCTGTAGGTTTTGCACTGTCGATGCGCGGTTTGATGCACCGCAAGCTTCTGGTTATCGACAAGCGTGCTGTCTATATTGGCTCGGCTAATTGGACTCCCTACTCGCTTCGGATGCATGATAATTTAGTGGTGGGGGTACAAAACGAGGAGCTGGCCGAAACGATTGGATTGGGCAATCTCCACAGCCACTTTACATTAGCGGGTCAGTTGGCGGAGTTTTGGATGCTTCCTGAGCAGTCTGATGAGGCGCTTGACAGACTTGTTTGGCTGCTTGGGGAGGCGGAACAGTCGATACGGGTAGGAATGTTTACCTGGACTCATCCTCGCATCACAGACGCTGTTATAGGGGCTGCTCGTCGAGGTGTAAAGGTAGAGGTAGCGCTGGATTGTCCGCAGTCGAAGAGGGTCAATCTAAAGTCGATTGAAAAGATGCAAAATGCGCCTATTGAGGTGAGATTGAACCGTGGCTATGAGGTGTTTCACCACAAATTTGTCTGGATTGATGAGAAGATCTTGATTTCGGGGTCAGCTAACTGGACCAGAAGCGCATTTGGACGCAATGGAGAGTGTTTTTTGATCCTACATGATTTAGATAACGTGCAGCTGAAGAAGATGAGGCGCCTTTGGCATATCATCCGAAGTACTACCCGATCTTCTAGGTACTGTGAGCGATAACCACGCCTTTTCAGTTCATACGCTGCCCTAAGGAGATACTGAATAACTCCCATCCGGCATCTTCCGCCACAATTTTCGATTCGGTGTCATTCTTGACTCGTCTAACCAGCAAGTGGTTAACGCTCGTCTCCGAATTTCCCAACGTCTCTAATCTTGGCAGAATCTCCAATAACCGAGTTATTCAGTATCTCCTTAGCGGATAAAAAGCATCTCATGATACTTCGGCAGAGGCCACTTGGCATCCTCTACTCTGAGCTCTAGGGCGTCGGCGTGCTCTCTGAGCTCGATCATCGCTTTGAGGAGGTGATCCCTGGCAAATTCCGCTCTCTGCTCCAGATCCCCCTCATGACTATGGGGCAGCAAGCCATCGAGGAACTCCAGCCTCTTCCTCATTCCTTCCAGCTCTTCCTCGATCTGCATGAGCAGTGATTTATGCAGGTTGGGCGCCTTTTCATAGGCAAGCGCCATCTCATGGTAGTAGCCAAGAGCTGCAGGGAAGATTTGGGTGTGCGCCATCTGACTCGCTACGCGCGCCTCAATCCCAATATGCGTCACATACTTCTCCAGCATGATCTCATAGCGACTTAGAAGCTCCCGCTTGCTATAGACCCCAAAGTGCCCAAAAAGCTCTTCTGTCTCATTGGATAGGTAGGCTTTGGCTGCAGTCGGTGTATCTGGGATGTTGGGCAATCCCCTTCTTTGCGCCTCTTCATACCACTGCTCGCTATAGTTATCCCCTTCAAAAATGGTGGGCCAAAACTTCTTTGCTTCCTCACCAAGCAGCTGCTGCAGCTGAGCGTGAAAATCTTTTACTCCCTCCAGCTTGTCAGCGAAGAACTCGAGTGACTGCGCAACCGCAGTATTGAGAATAGTTGCTGGTTTGGAGAGATTAGCCATTGAGCCCACTGCACGGAACTCAAACTTGTTGCCTGTAAAGGCAAAGGGACTTGTGCGGTTGCGGTCCCCAGAGTGACGTGGAATGTGTGGAAGAGTGGATACTCCAAGCTTGAGCTGGCCACCCTTTTTTGCTGCACGCTTTTCACCCTGTATGAGCTGTTCAAAAATATCAAAGAGCTGATCACCCAAGAAGATGCTAATAATCCCTGGAGGCGCCTCATGCTGGCCCAGACGGTGGTCATTGCTCGCTGTTGCAGCAGAAAGGCGTAGTAGTGGTGCATGTAGATGCACCGCTCGTAAAACTGCAGCACAGAAGAGCAAAAACTGCGCGTTCTCTCGAGGTGAGTCTCCAGGCTCGAGCAGATTTTTGCCGCTATCTGTTGCCAGCGACCAGTTACAATGCTTACCTGAACCATTGATCTGAGCAAAGGGTTTTTCATGCAGCAGGCAGGCCATTTGATTGCGATCAGCAACGGAGCAGAGCAGCTCCATCACTACCATATGCTGATCTGCAGCAAGCGTCGCATTTTGGTAGTTGATCGCAATCTCATACTGCGACGGCGCCACCTCATTGTGTCTCGTCTGTACAGGTACACCGACACGCATTAACTCATATTCTAGCTCCTCCATCACATTCAAAATGCGCTGTGGGATCACACCAAAATATTGATCTTCTAGCTCTTGACCCTTTGGAGGACGCGCTCCGAAAAGTGTTCTGCCAGTTGAGACAAGGTCGGGACGCAAGTGGTAGAAGTTTTTATCGACCAAGAAATATTCTTGTTCACCGGCAAGTGTGGGGAATACGCGGGCTGATTTGTCATCCCCAAAGAGTTTGAGCATGCGCATTGCCTGAGTGTTGAGTGCTTCCATTGAGCGTAGAAGGGGTGTCTTCTTATCTAAGGCATCTCCCTTCCAGCTAAGAAACATGGAGGGGATGACAAGGGTGTTATGGATGATAAAGGCGGGACTGGAGGGATCCCATGCTGTGTAGCCTCTTGCTTCGAAGGTGGCTCGAAGGCCGCCGTTGGGAAAGCTGGAGGCGTCAGGCTCTCCACGTGTGAGCATGGAGCCATTGAAGGCAGCGATTGCCTGTCCCTCTTTGGTTTTGGTGAAAAGGGCGTCATGCTTTTCAGCTGTGAGGTCTGTTAGCGGTTGAAACCAGTGACAAAAGTGTGTGGCACCTCGTTCGATGGCCCACTCTTTCATCTTGCTAGCGACGCGATCAGCGATTTCAAGGTCGAGCTCGGTTTGTGATTGCAGCGTTTCAAAAGTTTGGGGGTCTAGGAAGGTTTTCTGTTTCTTGAGATCGAAGACATTCTCGCCAAAAAATTCAGGAATCGGTTTTTCGAAGTGAAAGGTTTTCGGTTTTCGTGCGTCGATGCGAGCAATGGCTGCGTGTCTACTATTCATGGAATGAATGTAAAGAAAATCATTTCTTCTGTGCAACAATTTTTCTATTACTGATTTGCTTCCACACAGCACATTCCAAGCTCCCTCACCGTTGAATCGATTCCAACCTGCAGAGAAGTTCTGCCTCAGTGATTCTCCCCAAAGCCCATGCAAATCTACGAGAGTAAAAGGCCTATTATGCACATAGGCATAGAGGTTAGGACCATCAGCAAAACCCAATGGATCTGGAGTTAACCACCTACCCTGACTGGGACAATAATACCTTCTGCCAAAGTAAACTAAATCCCCCTCTTGCCTTTTTGAAGCAAACCGCCAAGGAGAGAGGTTACCTGTAGTCAACTCCTCACCAAAAGCCGTATAGGCATACTCCTCTATCAGATTGCCATCTAGGTCAGAAAGGGCTACAAGGCAACCTCTATGA
>JAJACG010000017.1 GCA_022601635.1 Chlamydiales bacterium
ATCGGCAATTACCACAGTACACAAAAAGGTAAGGTACGGGGTAATTCCTAGCTCGGGTACCCCCGACTTCTAAGGTATCAGATTTTTGCGATGCTGCGAGTCACAGTACGTTTGAGGTACGGGGCGAGCAGCATAAGCAAAAAGATGATACCTTAGAAGTTGGGGGTGGCTGGATTCGAACCAGCGTATCCATAAGGAGTCGGATTTACAGTCCGATGCAATTGGCCACTATGCGACACCCCCAAGAAAATGGGAAAATGCTGGAGAAAGGAATTGAACCCTCAACCGTCCGATTACAAGTCGGGTGCTCTACCAATTGAGCTACTCCAGCAAAGAGAGAAACTTTACGCTATGCGATTATTTTTCATCAACACGGAAATCTTGATCTGTTGCAGAAAAATCTTCACCAGGCTTTTTGCTTGGCAACTTTTTAAAACGTGAGGCTTTCTTCGGCTCCTCATTTTGTGTCTCTTCCTCAACGGGCTTTTCAAACGACTCCGTTGTTGGCTTGAAATCTGCTCCTGCTGAAGCCTTGAATGTGCGATCCGACTCCTGCACAGGTGCCAACTTATCCAGAAGATTGCCGCTTGAGGAGCCCAATACTTTCGCCTTAAATTTTCGCTTGCCAGATGGAGTGTACGTCTTCACACTCTCCTTCTTCAAACAGCACTGCTTATACTTCTTGCCTGAACCGCAAGGACAGGGATCATTTCGGTTTATTTTTTTTGACATAGGTAAGAATTGTAGAAAAATGGGGAAATATTGTCTAATTGTTTGGTCGTGATCGAGAAGAAGATAGAAAGCAGAATCCGCAAAGCGCTCTACGAGTACTCCATGCTCGAAGGCGTTGACAAACTCGCCATTGCCCTTTCCGGTGGAAAAGATAGCATCACCATGCTCAAAATTCTTAAAAATATTTTGGGCCGCGGTTTCCCCGATTGTGAACTGATCGCCATCCACGTCAAAGGCGCCTTCTCCTGCGGTCCCTCTGTGCACCCAACATCCCTTGAAAAGCTGTGTGAAGAGATGGATCTTCCCCTTTTCATTGAAGAGTCTCACCTTTCCAAAGAAAAGCTCTCATGCTATCCTTGCTCCAGACAAAGACGTAAGCTTATCTTTGAAGCGGCCAAAAGAGAGGGTGCGACCACCATCGCCTTTGGTCACCACCGCGATGACTTTGCACAGACGCTTCTTATGAACCTACTGCACAAAGGAGAATTCGCCGGAAACCTGCCCAAATTAGAGCTCGTCGATTTTGGAATCACCATAATCAGACCGCTTGTCTTTGTGGCGGAAAAAGAAATTTTAGAGTTTGCGCGACAAAAGGGATTTGCACGCATCACATGCCAGTGCCCCATTGGCAGCGATTCAATGCGTAAAAAAGTGGATCAAATTCTTGACGATCTGCAAAATCTTTTCCCCAATGTGCGTAAAAACGTTGCAACAGCAGGACTCATCTATGGATCAGACAAAGCAAAAAAGACCCCTTCTTCTACTCACAAATGATGATGGCCTCTATGCGCCTGGCATCTCCACACTATGGAAAGCGATCGCTGAAGCTGACTTCGCAGACATCGCGATCGTTGCCCCAACAGTAGAACGCTCTGGTTGCGGCGTCAGCATTACATGGGACCGCCCCATCCATATTCAGAAAGTTGAATGGGAAAACGGTATCCCAGCCTGGGCAATCGATGGTGCACCTGCCGACTGCGTCAAGCTAGGAGTTCGCATTCTGCTTGATAGAGAACCAGACCTCATCGTCTCAGGCATTAATGCTGGTTCAAATGCAGGCAGAAATGTCTTGCACTCCGGTACCATTGGCGCCGTCGTCGAAGGTCTCTTTCAAGGCATCCCTGGTATTGCTCTCTCATGCGAAGATGGCAAAAAACCCAACTTCCATGTCGCTCGTAAATATGTGGCGGATGTCATCCGCTATGTCCTAGAGCAGCCTCAACCAGAAGGCACTTTTTTGAATGTCAACTTCCCCCATGCCGCACAAGAGGAAGTAAAAGGATTCAAACTCACAAGACAGGGAAAGGGACGCTGGAGCGAGCAGCCAAAAATGCACCGAGATCATGAAGAGGGCTCATCATGGTGGATCGGTGGCAAACCTCAAGAACTTGATGAAGATAAGGATTGCGACATTGCTTGGATGCGTCAGGGCTATATGGTCGCTACTCCCCTACACATGCATGAGTTGACCGACCACGCTGTATTCGAAAAAAGAAAAGAGAGCTTCGAAAATTATTTCATTGCCGAAAATCGGGCTAAGCAGTAATATAGTCGTCTTATTTGAGGGCGTATAGCTCAGCGGTAGAGCACCTGTCTTACACACAGGCGGTCATAGGTTCAAATCCTTTTGCGCCCATTAAATGAGAAAAAGGCTACGCCTGCGGGAGTAGTTCAACTGGTTAGAGCACCGCCCTGTCACGGCGGAAGTTGCGGGTTCGAGTCCCGTCTCCCGCGTTGCCTTTTTCTCCTCTATCTTTTAGTGTGTCACTATGCATAAGCAGCCGCAAAATTTCCGCTTTGGTGCTTTCTATCTAAAGACACTCATTTGGTTTGTTTTAGGTGCCTGTCTTGCCGCTTTTGCAGTTGATGTCATCTTGATTCCCAATCGGTTGATTGATGGTGGTATTGTCGGTATTTCGATGATGGCTGCCTACTTGACCCGTGAGCATTTTCTTCCTTTCTTCTTGATCCTCTTCAATCTGCCTTTTGTCTTTTTGGCTTTTAAGCAGATTGGAAAGCATTTTGTGATTCAGATGCTGACCGCTGTGGCACTATTTGCTATAGCGCTGACGCTTCTATTTTGGATTCCTGAGTGGTTCAATATAAAGCCATTTAGCTTCCATGGGAGCGATCTTGAGGTGATCATTTTGGGTGGATTTGTCTTGGGTATTGGCCTCGGCTTGATCATTCGAAATGGTGGTTCGACTGATGGAACGGAGATCATGGGTATCATCGTCAATCGCAAGCGCGGTTTTTCGGTGGGTCAGGTGATCTTGGCGGTCAACATCATCATTTTTGCTCTAGCAGGTTTTGTCTATCAGAATTGGCATTCTGCCTTCATGTCTTTGATGACCTATGTGGTTGCTACTAAGGTGATGGATATGGTGATTGTCGGTTTTGAGGATACTAAGTCGGCGATGATCATCAGCACCAATCCGCAGCATTTGGCTGATGTCTTGATGAAAGAGCTGGGTATTGGTTTAACCGTGATGTATGGTCGCGGTGGTTTTACTGGTGACACCCGCGAAATTCTTTATGTGGTTGTAGAGCGTCTACAACTTGCGGAGTTAAAAGAGCTTGTTCATCGTGAAGATCCGACGGCGTTCATTGCCATTGAGAACTTGCATGAGGTGATCAATGGGCGGCACAACTCACATCACTAGTCTGAATGATTTGATGAGAGGGTTGCCACTTAGGGAGCATTTTACTCTCAATTCCCAGGCAGTCTAGGATCTTTCCAACCAAGATATCTTCCATCTCATCCATCGATTTTGGAAGGTTATACCACGCTGGCACTGGCGGCATGATCGTGGCACCTGCTTGAGTCAATTTGAGCATATTTTCTAGGTGAATAGTGGAAAGTGGTGTCTCTCTGACTACAATGACAAGAGGCCTTTTCTCTTTGATAGTGACATCAGCAGCGCGACGCAGGCAGTTATCTCCAAGACCGTGAGCAATGGCAGCAACAGTTGCCACGCTGCAGGGAACGATCACCATCCCCTTTGAGGGATGCGATCCACTCGCAATGGTTGAACCTACATCGTGGATAGAGTGAAGCTGAACTTTTTCTTGGATAGGGCCAGGCAGATTGGAAATGAAGCGTTTGGAGGTAGCAAACTCTTTACCAAGCTCGCAGACAGCTGTGTAAAGGGCTGCCTTTGTGATGACAAGATCGACAAGATAGCCAGCCTCTACAAGCGCCTGGATTGTTTTAAAAGCTAAGATTGAGCCAGTGGCTCCCGAAACTCCAACGCTTATGCGCTGCTCCACAATACCCCCATCCCAATAAAGAAGAGCACAACCAGTGGCACAGTGATGTTACAGCTCTTAAAGAGCTCAGGAATTTTGCTTACATCTTCTTCGCGCAGAGCATTCAAAAGCTTCTGATGGAATCTGTAGTAGATGTATCCCAAAATGGGCACACATGCCAAGCTCGACTTGGGAAAGTGACCCGATTTTGCCATGTAGTAGTAGCAGATGATAACAAGAAGATGACAGCCTCTGGCAATCCAAAGCGCATTGTCTACCCCGAGTTTAGCTGGAATGCTGTGTAGCCGTTCATGAATATCAAACTGATGGTCTTGAATCGCGTAGGTAATGTCATTGGCAGCTATTGAAAAGCAGGCAATGAGGCCCAAATAGAACGCAGGTAGACAGAAACTATTGCTCAAAAGCGCTGCTGCCATCACGGGCCCTAATAGATGAATTGCTCCTAGAACAAAATGACAGCTCATATGGATGCGCTTCATGTAGGAGTAGAGAACAATGAGGGGCGCTGCGATAAAGCTCAAAATTAGGCAGGCTTGATTGATGAAGGCGCAGATGATCACAAAGGCAAAGAGCGCTGTCCAAGCCAACTGACCTGTCTGTTCGATTGTCGCTCTTCCTGATGGGATGGGGCGATCTTGTGTGCGCGCATTTTTGGCATCAATTTTGGCATCAATCATCTGATTAAAGGCCATGCCTGCTGTTCTAGCTGCGAGAAATGCCGGCAGGAGCCACAAAAAGCGCAGGCAGTAGGAGCCCTGAAAGCTGGCGAAGAAGTGAAATGAGGCCAGAGGTAGAAGGGCACCGCCAATCACATAGGGCAGTCCAAAAAGGGAGAGTTCCAATCTTGTTAGCTCTTTGAATGTAGCGAAGGTCAGTTTTTGCTTTAGCATATATCCTCCATTTGCTATTTGGGAATATAGCATGCCAGACAACAGGCTTCAACTGGATTCGTGGCGCATTTTCCGAATTTTAGCGGATTTTGTTGAGGGTTTTGAGACTATGGTCAGTATTGGACCATCAGTTTCTATTTTCGGTTCTTCCCGAATGAGCCCCGACAGCCCCTATTACTCAATGTCGCGTGATTTGAGCCAACGGATTTCCCAAAAAGGATTTGCGATCATTACAGGTGGGGGTCCTGGTGCTATGGAGGCAGCCAATGAGGGAGCGCAGAAGGGAAAATCCCCCTCTTGTGGCTTGGCTATCGCAATTCCCCACGAAGAGTCGCATAATCCTTATATTGATAAGCAATATTTGCTCTATACGCGCTACTTTTTTGTCCGAAAGGTGCTTTTTATTCGTTACGCTGTTGCCTGTGTCTTCATGCCTGGCGGTTTTGGGACGATGGATGAGCTGTTTGAGACGCTCACTTTGATTCAGACGAAGAAGATTAAGAAGATTCCGATCTTTTTGCTTGGAACGAGCTATTGGGCGGGGATGATAGAGTGGTTAAAAGAGAAGACGATTGCTGAGGGCTTCTTGGATGAGTCTGAGCTAGATCTTTTTTGTGTTACGGATGACATCGATTATGTAGCTGAGCAGATTGCTGAGCACGCTTCTCCTGAGGTGATCGTCCCAACTTTTGACCTTGGTGAGGAGGTCTAGTACAGCTAGTTAAGGAGACACTGAATAACTCCCTCACCAGATCTTCCAATAATCTTTCTATCAAAGCATCGTTCTCGCCTCGTCTAACCCACAATGGGTTAGACGTTCGGTACCGAACTTCCCTCGATAGAAACCTTGCCAAGATCTCTTGGCAAGGTACTTTTTCAGCATCAACTTTGAACAAGTCGACCTGCATAATTCTCAGCTATTCGAAGGCGTAAAAGGTAGCTGTGGAAATTCAAGCGCCAATGGCAGAGTTGTAACACCGATATTGGTGCCCATATCAATAGTGTTTCAAATATTTTGGGTACTATTTTAGATGGAGTTTTCCTTGTACAAAAGCAATCAAAAATTCAGAATGCTATTATGATTCCCCTGCTCAAAAGATTTGGAGCTCCCCATCTTCCATCAATCCACAACATTAAAAGCAGAGCCTTCCTATTTACAGTTGCAAAAGGGCTGCAATCTGTACTTGCCAAACAGCGCGAAACTGAGCGCCTGCACACCGCTTTTTGCGATCCTAAGCTATTTCAACACTCTGAGCTACTCTCAGACGTTGGTTTTGTTTGGAGTGACCCATCATATTCCTTCTTTGGAGGTTCAAAACAAGATCGCTTCCACCCCTATAACCCTATTGGGAGCTTACGTGAGGAAGACTTCGATATTATCTTAGGCAATAATCATATTGACCTATCTCAGCTACTCCAGGCTGTTCAGCAGACCTACTCTTCGCTCAAAACCAAGGATTTTATTTCTTGCTTGAACATTAACAAGCTCGCCATCATTTCAGCTTTATGCTACTTAACTCCCGACAGCTCTTCTATTGTTGAAGTTGGCTCTTACATGTGTGGCACCACTATCTTTATGGCTAAGCTATTTGCCAATTTAAACAAAACTGTAACCATCTATGCTTGTGACACCTTTGAAGGAATGCCTGCAGCCACCGAGGTAGACAAAAGAGACAAGCTCTACTATGACAGCGGCTTATTCACTGACAATAAGATAGAAGTAATAGAGAAGAGAGTGAGGAAGATGGGTGTTTCTAGATCAATTCGCCTAATAGCTGGAAATGTTGCTAATACGCTTCCAAAACTGGAGATTGAGAAGCTTGCTTTCCTTTTTTTGGATACTGATCAATACTCGGGCACCAAGGCAGGACTGGACTTTGCAATGAGGTATTTCCCACAAAATATCATTATTGACGATAGCAGTCTATCAGGTGTCCAAGAGGCAATTAGAGAGTTCCTCAGCGATAACCTTTCTTATAGGCATTCGAAATTAGTCACAAATTTCGACTTTTTATGCCTGCCTATGAAAGAATGTTCTAGTCTTGATAGACAAATCTACTTAAGTGTGTTCAGAGAAGAACAACTTGTCTGAATATCCAAAATCGTTTATATTCATCGACTTTGAGAGTACATATGGAAAATTTAATCGTCTCATCATCCGAAGATCTTCTTCTACTTGGAAATGCATATGTAGCTTCTCGAGCCCTACATATTGTTGCTGATCTAAGAATTGCAGACCTATTTGCAGATGACAGTCCTAAATCAGTCGAGACACTATCTGAGAAGATGAGCTTCTGCTCTGTTACGCTAGAACGCATTTTCCGGGTGCTTTGCCCCTTTGGAATTTTCTGTGAGCATGAAAATGGAACTTTTTCTATTACCGACATAGGACGACAACTTCAATCGGACCACCCATCAAAAATGCGTGACCGACTCTTTTGTGAGGTGTGTCGATGGAGTGGTGTTGGGGAGATGGGGTACACATTAAAAACGGGATCCCCAGGCTTTTTAAATCACTATCAAACGGGCTATTTCGACTATATTGCCGAAAAGCCTGAGCTCCAGAAGGGCTTTGATGAGCATATGAGGGCTGTTTCAGCTGAAGAAAATCCCATTATTGCACAAGCATTGCCACTAAAGCATAAGAAATGCTGCGTGGATGTTGGGGGTGGAGAGGGTGGCCTAGTACGAGCTATTTTGGATGCTCACCCTCATGCCAACAGCGCTGTATTTGACCTTCCAAACGTAGCAAATGAAGCGCTTACCGAACTATCTGAGCAATACAAAGAGCGCTTTGAGGTATTTACAGGAAGCTTTTTTGACGCTTTACCATTTCAGAGCGATGCATTAGTTCTAAAACGTGTTTTACACGACTGGGACGATGCTAAGAGCACTGCGATTCTTTCTCGCTGCCGCGATGCTCTTACTGAAGATGGAGAGCTCTACATTGTTGAATCTATATTGACCGGTAAAGAAGATTCGTCTCTTCTACGGCTATTTGATCTACTGCTGCGGACTGTTTTCGGTGGAATCGAGCGTAAAGCTGACGCCTACGAATCACTCCTGAAGCAGGCCGATCTTCGCTTAAGAAAGATCATCCCCACAAAAACGGGTATGTCTATTCTCATTGCTACCAGATAGTCATCTTGTCTGAATATATGAAATGATCTATGCTCTTTTGTCTGCTCGGGTGGTGGAATGGTAGACACTAGGGACTTAAAATCCCTTGCCCTTTCGGGCGTGCGGGTTCGAGTCCCGCCCCGAGCATATGCCTAAAGAGCTGGCTCAACTCAAAAATGTTGGAAAAGCAACCTTGCAAGACCTAGAACTGCTAGGCATCCAATCTGTTGAAGATCTCAAACAGCAAGATCCAACAGAGCTCTTCCAAAAACTGGAAACAATATCTAATCTACAGCACGACCCCTGCATGTGGGATATCTTTGCCGCCATCATCCACGAAGCAAAAACAGGCGAAGCTACCAATTGGTGGAGCTGGACCCCTAAAAGAAAGCAGATCAACATCCGGGAACCTCTCGTCTTGATCCAAAAATCATCCATCGGTCAGTTTGAATTCGGTGTCTTCGCCAACCAAAACTTCGAAAAAGATGCTACCGTGATCCAGTGGAACCTCAAAATCATCGATGACAATGAATATGAACAACTATCTCAATATGAACAAGAAAACTTCTGCCATCTGCGCCACGGCAAACGCTTTCTCTACCCCTCACCCGAACGCTATGTCAACCGCTCCAATACTCCCAATGTCTACCCCGATTTTGACAAGCAGGCAAATATCGCCCTAAGGCCCATCAAAAAGGGCGAAGAGCTCTCAATTGCAGTCTCTACCGTGGAGGATTTTTGAAGAAGATCAATCTAGATGAGAAATTCAAACTCTTCAATGCACCCTGGACTCCCAAAATCCTCGCCGAAGCAAATGGCTCCTACATCAAAATCTTCAAAGCAAAGGGCGAATTCGTCTGGCACAGCCATGACAATGAAGATGAACTCTTTCTCGTCATCAAAGGGACACTGCATATCAAACTAGAAAATGATGAAATCACCCTAAATGCGGGTGAATTTTTTGTTGTCCCCAAAAAAGTGAAGCACCTACCCTATACAACAGATGAGGCGCATGTGCTTTTGTTGGAACCCAAGACAGTCCTCAACACTGGTGACGCCTCTTCTGATAAAACCGTAGAAAACCCCGACTGGATTTAAGCGCATGATTCAAGATCAAAAATACCCCATCGAAGAGACCAATAAATGGGTCATCTTCCTCAAAAACTTCATCACAAAACCGACAATCAAAGTGGGTGACTACACCTACTATGCCGATCAAGAGCATGCCGAAGAATTTGAAAATAGAAACGTAGTTTTTGGCGAAATTGCCAACCTTACCATCGGCAAATTCTGCCAAATTGCACAAGGCACGACCTTCGTACTCAGCGATTCAAATCATCAGATGGATGGATTCTCCACCTACCCCTTCTTCGTGTTTGGCAGGTTCAATAAAGAGACACCCACTTGGGATGACTACGAACTCACCCTTCCAGATAAAGGCGACACCTTTGTTGATCATGACGTCTGGTTTGGACACAAATCTACCATCATGCCCGGCGTGAAAATCGGCAGTGGAGCCATCATCGCCACCAGAGCTGTCGTCACAAAAGATGTGCCCCCCTACTGCATCGTCGGAGGAAATCCAGCCAAAATCATCAAACAGCGTTTCGATGACAAAACCATCGAAAGACTGCTGCAAATCGCCTGGTGGGATTGGCCAATCGAAACCATCACTCAAAACATCAAATCCATTGTCGGTGCAGATATTAATAAACTTGAGGAAGTCAGATGAAGATTCAGTTCATCCTGCACGCCAACTTCGAGCAGCCCGGTATCATCACCTCTTGGGCAGAACAAAAAGGCTTTGAAACAGCCTACTGCCGCCCCTTCAATGGCGACTCTATTCCAAATGTAGACACTTTTGACTGGCTCATCGTCATGGGCGGACCACAAAGCCCTCTCCATCTGGACAAGTATCCCTATCTACAAAGCGAAATGGAACTGATCCAAAAGGGCATAGCTGCCCAAAAGTGCATTTTGGGCATCTGCCTCGGTGCGCAATTAATTGGTCAGGCACTTGGAGCACAAACTGAGAAGAGTCCCCACAAAGAGGTTGGCGTCTTTCCCATCGAATTGACAGAGGCAGGCAAGAGCGATCCCCTCTTTAAAGCTCTCAATTCCACTCTTCCTGTTGTCCACTGGCATGGTGACATGCCTGGTTTGACAGAAGAATCTCAGCTGCTTGCCACATCGAAAGGCTGTCCAAGGCAGATCGTGCGCTACAATGAGCACACAATTGGTTTGCAGTGCCACTTTGAGCCCACTCAAGAGGATATCGCCGGGATGATCAAACATTGCCCAGAAGATCTTACTCCTGGAAGCTACATCCAGTCGAAGGAGGAGTTTTTGGCGAGCGACTTTGACACCATCAATGGTGTGATGACACATCTCTTAGATAGGCTCTACCACAGCTATTGTAAAGCTCTTGCCTAGATCGATCCTCTCATGTTACCCATTGGGAAACAGGGGGGGGAATGCGATGAAAGAGGTAGAGTATGAACTTACTGGCGAAGGACCAACAATCTTGGTCTCACATGGTGGTATGGGCGGTGTTGATCAAGCCAAACTGTTGACCGAGTGGGTCGACAAATCGCGCTTTAGCGTCCTCTCAATCTCACGGCCCGGTTACATGGGCACCCCCATCGAAAGTGGAAAAAGCATCGAAGAGCAGGCCGACCTCTTCGCTGAACTGTTGGATCATCTAAAGATCGAGCAGGTAGCCCTATTTAGCGCCTCCGCTGGCGGTCCTCCCGCTTACAGCTTCGCCATCCGACATCCAGATCGTACTAAAGCACTCATCGCTGTCGACAGCGTCAGCGGCTACTACGACATGCCACCCGGTGCCGGCCCCGTCACCGAATTCATCTTCATGAGTCGTCCCGGACAAGCCATTTTAAATAAGATGCAGAAAATGGCCCCCAAACTCTTCCTAAAACAGCTGTTGCAACAGGAATCAACTCTAACAGACAGCAAATTGGCTGAGCGCATCGAATACATCTCAGAATCTGAAGAGGCGCTGCACTTCGTCAACTGCTTCATGGCTACCATGAATGACTACCACAGACGCAAAGTGGGCACCGAAAATGATATTGCTCAAACAAGAAGATTGACCCACCTTCAGGTAGAACAGATCGACTCACCCTCCTTAATCATCCATGGAACACATGATGGTGATGTCAACTTCTACGACGCTGTCTACGCCTATGAACACATTCCAAATGCAGAGAAATTCTGGATCGAAGATGGCTCCCACTTCGCCTTTTGGCTCAGTCCTCAGGCAAAAGAGGCGCAGGCACGAGCGAACCAGTTTTTAGAAAAAAATCTCGTTGCTGCATAAAAATCTCTTGCATAAACTGCTCACATGGATAGTGAATTTTGGACTGAGCAAGCAAACAAGATCGATTGGTTCCAACCCTGGGACAAACTCCTTGAGTGGAATCCTCCCTATGCCAAATGGTATTTAGGTGGCAAACTCAACGCCTGTTACAACTGTGTCGATCGCCACCCTCCAGAAAACCTCGCTCTGATTTGGACCAATGAAGTAGGCGATGAAGAGAAATGGAGCTACGGCAAACTACTTCAAGAGGTGCAAAACTTTGCCGCAGAGTTGAAAAGGCGCGGCATCCAAAAGGGAGATGCCATCGGCATCTATCTTCCCATGGTGCCACAAGCTGTCGTCGCCATGCTCGCCTGCGCACGCATCGGTGCCGTCCATACTGTCATCTTCGCCGGCTTCGCCACCCCAGCTCTCAAAGAGCGACTCGAGGATTGCAAGGCAAAGCTTTTGATCACAAAAGAGTGGACGTGGCGCGGTGGCAAACAGATTCCCCTTGTCAGTGATGTCAACACACCCAAAATGATCATTGAAGAGCTACCTAACAAGAGCTGCTCTTGCGAAGAGATGGATAGTGAAGATCCCCTCTTCTATCTCTATACCTCAGGCACAACAGGCAAGCCAAAGGGCGTTGTTCACACAACAGCTGGCTACATGGTGGGCGCCACACAAACCTGCGAGCGCGTCTTTGGACTAAAACCGGGTGATCTCTACTGGTGTACAGCCGATGTTGGATGGATCACCGGCCACTCCTACGTCGTCTACGGTCCCCTTTCACGCGGCTCCACTATCCTTCTATATGAGGGCGCAATCGAACAGGAGACCTGCTGGAAGTTGATTGAAAAATATGGCGTCGAAATTTTCTATACCGCACCGACCGCCATTCGTCTCTTCATGAGCTGGGGTGAAAGCCACGTACAGAAGTATGATCTCTCATCTCTACGCCTTTTGGGATCTGTCGGTGAGCCACTCAATCCCGAAGCTTGGGAGTGGTACCATGAGTTTATCGGAAACAAGCGCTGCCCCATCATGGACACTTGGTGGCAGACTGAAACTGGCAGCATCATGATCTCCCCCACCCCAACAAGTAAGCTAAAAGCTGGAAGCGCTGCAAAACCTCTGCCTGGTGTGGAAGCAGAAGTGCAAGATGGCGCGTTGGTGATCAAAGAGCCATGGCCCTCCATGCTACGCGGCATTCGGGGCGACCCCAAACGCTACGAAGAAACCTACTGGAAAGAGGGCGTCTACATCACCGGCGACAGCGCCACTGTTGATGAGGATGGCTATTATTGGCTACTTGGTCGCAATGATGATGTGATCAATGTCTCAGGCCATAGACTGGGATCTGCAGAAATTGAGAGCGCCCTTGTCGACTCCCCTCATGTTGCAGAAGCAGCAGTTGTTTCAGTACCTCATGAAATCAAGGGTGAAGCGATCTTCGCCTTTGTCGTTGAGCGCAGCGAGCAGCCGCTTGAACGCGACTATGAGCGCGATCTCAAAACCCATGTAGCCAAATTGATCAGCCCGATTGCTAAGCCGCAAACGATTGTCAAAGTGAGGGAGCTACCCAAAACGCGCAGCGGCAAGATCATGCGCAGACTTTTGAAGGGGCTATTAGAGGGGCGTGAGCCAAACGAAATGAGCACACTCTCCAACCCAAGCAGCCTTGAAGCCATTAAAGAGGTGCTTGACTGAATCCACTAATTGTCTTCATCGCCTGCCACGCCGGCCCCGGCAAACACTTTGATGCCTTTGCTAAGGAGCTGTCGAGCGATCACCAAGTTAGCATCTGGGCAACTAAGGTTACCGCGCGCTTCATTGACCAGCCAGTCGAGCTCTTTGATAAATTCGATGAAGATCAAGCTCGCAAGATCGCGCTTGCTTGCAGCAAAGCCACCTACATCGTAACCGATCTTGGCCACCTCTTTGATATCACTCTGCAAAGAGCGCTTGCAAAGCTCTGCCCCAAAGCAAAACGCTTTTGCTACTATGATAATCCGGAAATTGAGGTTCCGGGTAACTATAGCGAGATTGCCAATGAGGTTATGAGCCTTACCCCCAACGTATTGATTGCCAATGCGGAGATCGCTACCAAAGAGAAGATGGGCATTGGCTACTACCCAATTGGTGAGTCGCGTAAGCTCAATGGTGCGCGTCAAGATGATGGTGCAAGACTAAGAGCTGAATACTTCCACCATATTGGCAAGAAAGATGAGGGTCAAAAACTCTGCCTCTACCTTGGGGGTAACAATAGCGACTTTTATGAAAACGCCTTCCCCGCATTTTGCGAGATGGTCCCCAATAAGAGCCAGCTGCACTTTGTTGTGCAGCCTCACCCAAGCTCCAAAGAGCTAAAATTGCCGGAGCATGTGCGCCTTTCTGACTGGAATACGATGCAGATGCTGACCATCGCTGATCTTGTGCTCTACCATCAAACATCGATGGCACCGCTAATCGCCTTTGCAGGGATTCCGCTGATCCAAGTGGCAGATAAAATTTATTTGGATATGCTAACTAGAAGCGGGGTTGCCTTTGCCAGTTCCAGCTCAGAACTGCTGCAGGAGATCGAAGAGTGCAAAAAAAGACTATATCAACCCAGTCTCGTCGGCTTCAGGCAAGATTGGCCTACTCGACTCAGAAAATCTCTACTTGATTAAAATGTTAATTTTTAATACACTATGACTTAGGTCGAACCAGGAGAAGGTTATGTTTAGTAGATCAATACACTTGAATCAGGCGGGCAAAGCGAATGAACTTCTGAGACGTACTGTTGATATGCACAATTTGCGAGTGAGGGTACAATCGCTCTTCCTGACAGTGGTAGCAGCAATGATTCTGACTGCTGGATTGATTTGGACAGCTAAGCGCCCCCCAATACAAGCTAAAATCACAACTTCGATCGTTCTATCTGTGGCTGCCATGGGAATAGCCTATATTGCTGTAACCATACATCCCAAAGATGAACGTCAGTTTTTTAGAACTCTTAGAGATGATATGAAGCAAAGGGGTATGCTAGATGGCGCTTCACCATGGTAAATATAGTTAATTTTTGAGTTGCTACTTCTAACTGTTTTTGCTACAATTATTAGTCTATGTTAGAAAGTCTGTTACAACATCAGCATAGTGTTTGGTTTTGGGCGAGCCAGGTCTTTGGCGTCATCTTCGCCTCTCTTCTATTTGATTTTTGCCAAAGAAAGATTTTACAACGCGTCCATCGCGGACTTGAAAAGCGTAATATTTGGCTCGATGCTATGCTCAAGGCTGCTATCTTTCCCCTCTCCATCATCATCTGGATTTTAGGGATCGGCTTTGCCATCCAGATCATCGAAGCGGCCACCAATATCTTGGTTCTCTCCGCCATTTTACCTCTGAAAAAGATTGCCATTGTAGCAGCGGTCGCTTGGTTCTTCTTACGAGCGGCACGCAACGTGGAGCTTAACTTCGCCAAATCTGATAAGGTAGACCGTACAACGCGCGACGCCATCGGCAAAATCGCGCGCCTCTCTATCTTTATCACAGCGCTATTGGTGGGAATGCAATCTCTTGGCATCAATACCTCTGGTATATTGGCTGTTGGTGGTATGGGTACGATCGCTGTCGGTTTTGCCTCTAAGGACCTTCTCGCCAACTTCTTTGGCGCCATCATGGTCTACTGGGATCGCCCCTTCAAAGTGGGTGATTGGATCCGCTCCCCAGACAAGAACATTGAGGGAACTGTAGAGGAGATTGGCTGGAGGTTAACGCGCATCCGCACCTTCGACAAGCGCCCCCTATATGTACCCAACTCTACATTTAGCACTATCTCTGTAGAAAACCCGTCACGCATGAGCAATAGACGGATCAAAGAGTTCATCGGTGTGCGTTACAGTGACATCAAAGTACTACCGCAAATTGTTGCCGATATTAAGCAGATGCTGATTGATGATGAGCGCATCGATAAGAAGATGACATTGATCGTCAACTTGAATAACTTTAGTCCCTCATCGCTAGACATCATGGTCTACACCTTCACAAAGACAACAAAGTGGGTGCTCTTCCATGAGATCAAGCAGGATGTACTGCTCAAAATAGCGGAGATCATCGAGAACCACGGCGCGGAGATCGCCTTCCCAACACAGACCTTGCACATTGGTGAGAACCACCTCCCTCAGGTCTCACTAGAGGGTGGAGAGCTCAAATCGATCGACTCTAAACAGTCGTAATCAGATCGCGGTAACGTTCACAGTAGTCATCTAGAGCAAGCACAAGCGGTTCCACATTAGGCATAAAGCTCTGATTAAATGCTGCCTGATAGCCGTGATAGCTGTAGATAATAAGCTCTAACCAGTCACCAACAGCACCATCTCCGCGGTGGCAAGGCATGCAGCTGGCATAGAGCCAGCGCAGCTTCGCCACCATCTGCCTCAACTCCTCAATCGGGCCATGAAACTGTAGTACCTCAGAAAAAAGCTCTGCGATGTGCTCGACTGTCTTTGAAATCTTTGGCGGATCTTGATGCACAACACGCAACTGCGAAAGCTCCCCTCTTTGATCTATAAGCCCTACCCAGCAAAGCTGCTCTTCCCCCTCTACAAAGTGCTGAATACAGACAAGATCTCGCTCGATAATTAGCCTATATTCTGGATCCATCTCAGCCAAAACCGCTGACAATTTTGCTCTCGTAAACAGCTGTGGAGCAGATTCATGAAACTGGGCTAAGGTTTCAGGATTGGTAGTGATTTCCTGTATAGATTTATCGCCCCCAATTTTCTCTTCCAGCTCTTTAGTTTGCTCAGGTCCACAGTGCACCTCTTCAAGGTAGCGCTTTCTATCATAGCGCTCAACAACAATGGTGCTCTTAGCACGCTTGGTAATCAATGTGCTGCCTGTCATCTGATCCAAAAAGTAGCGCATAGAATCAACCAACACCTTCTCATAGTAGCCATAGAACTTCTCCTCTACCTTTGTCTTAGATCCCAACATGCAAAGGTCACTCTGACCATAGCGGGGTAGGCCAAACTCCTTACTATCACGAGTTCCTTGAAGCCCCGCAACCTCTGCTCTTTTCATCCATAAACTTTCCAAAAGCTGAAAACAGAACTGGGGATCTGGAGTGCGCTTTTTTAAAATCTGCACAGTGCTAGCCACTGTCGCAGCAGTTTTTTCTTCAAAAAGCTCTTGTGAGCCATAGCACTCCCCTATCCGATCGACAAGGGCGCGGGAAATTGGTGTACTCATACTCTACTTATTTTCAACGATAAAAAAGATTCCGATGACTCCAATTACATTTCCAGAGTCATCATAGAATGGATATTTGTTGGTTACAATGTCATGATGACCATCATCATTGGGCTTCTTCTCGTGATAATCAATCAGAGGCAACTCTGTTTCCATCACGTGGCGGTCATCTTGAATAAAGTGATCCGCTACCTCTTTCCATGGCATCTCAGTTTCATGCTTTCCAATGATGCTTTCCATCGTCTCTCCCGCAAATTCCGCAAAATTCTGGTTACAGCCGATGAAGCGTGAATTGCGATCTTTGACAAAGAGATAGCCGGGGATCTGTTTTAAAATTTTATGTAGCATCCTTGCTGTATATCAGGACTCTCTGAATAAGACAAATATTGAAGCTTCTGCCAGATTTTTTGCTGCCGGAAAATTCGCAGAGTGACGCTAACCCATTGAGGTTAGTGAACCCGAGAATGATATGGCAGTAAAAAATTGGTGGAAGATCCCATGTTTGTTGTTTCAGAGAGCCCTAGAATTGTTATTCTTCGTCTAAAGTAACTGCAGCCTTAGGAGCGCCAGAGTCATCAAGCTCTTTATTTCCATCTACCTCAGCAACTAGAAGCGCTGCTACTGCCATTAATCCGAGCATCCATTTTGGAGTTGTCATAAAATCACCTATCGTATTAAAATTTCGGTTTAACTCCAACATTGTCACAATGTTGAACTGAAATTAGACTATAAGATGAGGAGTATTTTGAGCAATGGAAATTCAAATTAAGTGCAAGCTCGAGGAGGAGCACCTGAAATTGATTCGCAAATATGCAAAGCTTGTGGAAAAAAGTGAGCTGTGCGAAATCTATACTTTCATGGGATTTACAGCCAAAGTGGAAGATGGACTTGTCACTATCTCTCTTGCAGTTAAGAGTGAAAAAGATGCTCCTAAAGCACAGAAAAAGCTATTGGCTGTTGTAGAACGTTTTGGATTGGAGCAATGTTAGCACTTTTAGCCCTCATTACAAACTCTGTCATCGGTTTGATGAATGACCCCCCTCCTATTAGTGAGGAACAGATTCCTCTGGAGATGCTAGAGGATAGATGTTGTGGTAACTCGCTACGTGTCATTTCCTTCAACATGCTCTTCGACAAGCGCGATCGCGAGCTTGCTGAGGAAAATCGCTGGCCGATGCGTAAAGAGCGCATCATCGAATATTTACGCTTTGCCGATGCTGATGTGATTGGTTCTCAGGAGCTACAAGAGAACCAGCGTGCCGATCTTTTGGCAGAATTGGGTGATCAATATGCTCTATTTGGACGCGAGGAGGCGATTTTCTATAAGAAGAAGCGCCTCCAGTTTGTTGATGGCCGCGTTTGTGGACCGATTACCAGAGCGCAGTTCTTAGATGGTGACAAAGCTTTTACAGTCATCAATACTCATCTCTGTTTCAGCAGCCCAGAACAGCGCCTATTAGAGGCAAAACAGCTACTTTCCCTTACCAATGAGGTCAAAGAACCTCTAATTGTTACTGGTGATTTCAACACCTTTCCGATGAGGCCACAGCTAAAACTTCCTTTTTATGATGGCGACTATATTGTGGGCCTTTTGACCAGCAGCAGTTTGAAAGATGCGAGACTGGTAACGCACCAAGGCCATTTTGGCTTGATCTCTTCCACCAATTTTAATGAACAAGGCTTTGTTGACGAGGGGATGCCTGGTGTGATCCTGGATCATATCTTCATCAACGAGAAGGTGAAGGTAAAGAGTCATGCGATTGATCCCGCTCTCGTCGACGGCCTCTTTACCTCGGATCACTTTCCTCTTATTACTGACCTATGTCTTCCATAAGATCGTGCAGGATAACCACTTTCCTATTTACATCTACTGTTAGCAGACAGATTGCAGCGGCAAGATAGATGTTTGCGATTTTTTTAGTACCAGGAATGAGTATTCCTTTACAACTCAACTTCTTACCAGAATAGGATGGCATAGGTTTATAATCCAAGGTTGCACGAGCAGCTCTGCGAATAAAGCAGACCGTATACCAATTTTTTGTTCGAAGAAGAATTTTATAGGCAACTCGCACTACAGAAGCAGGCACCAGAAAAGGCACATCGGAACTGCTAAGCATAGGGTCACCCTCAGGTATATTAACTTGTCTCATAGATGCAGGCTGGCAGCAAATGGATCTTTGCGCAGGAATTGTACTGATGGGATGCTCAGCTGTGCAAATCTTAAAGCTGTTGCGCTCTGCAGAGTGCTGTAAATACATGGGCATAGGAGTCGCTACTCGTGGATCAACCACACGCCCTTCAATTGCAAGCTTTCGTCGGTTTATGATGCTCTCACTATGTGGAGACTGAAGTTGTTGTTTATGACACCAACTTCTACCCTCTCTTTTATAATTGGGCAAACAAGTCGCACTTGGCTGCTGCTGATAAGGTGTTGAATAGGGTGTAGTTGGCTCTGTCATACAGGAAAGTGTAAAGAGCGATATCTTTGATGTCAAAGATATCTTACGGAGATACTGAATAAGTACCTTACTAGAGATTTCGGCAAGATTTCTATCGAGGGGAAGTTCGGAGCCGAACGTCTAACCCCCTTGCGGGTTA
>JAJACG010000018.1 GCA_022601635.1 Chlamydiales bacterium
CGACCAGTTTTTGAATTGCATACCTGCTTCAACTCTTTGGATGTGCCAGCAGGCATGACAAAAGAGGATTTTATTGCAGGTGTAAACGCCTCGCTTAGCGGTGAAGACTATAACATAGGATAAGTTGTGACAATTAGTAGGGAAGCTATGCGACACAATTTGCAGAAATTTCTACCTAGGAGAAAATAGAGGAGATAGCTTATCCTAATCCCATGTCTGAAGAGCTTGGAATTGATCTAAAAGATGCCAAAAATAGCTGCGCCCTGCTAGTCGGCGTCTACTCTAAAGAGGGCGAAACCCTCTGTCATGAGCACCTCGATGAACTCGAAGAGCTAGCCAACACCTTCGGTGTGCCAACAGCCGCTAGAGTAACTGCACACGTCCGAAAGATCGAAGCCTCCACCTATGTGGGTAGTGGTAAACTGAGCGAGATTTCAGATGAGATTGCAGAAAAAAAACCAACCCTTGTCATCTTCGATGAAGAAATCTCCCCAGCTCAGCAGCGCAACCTCGAAAAAGCGCTCAAAGTTGCCGTCATGGACCGCACTGAGCTCATTCTAGAGATCTTTGCCCAAAGAGCTCAAACCAAAGAGGCCAAACTGCAAATTGAATTGGCACAAACACGCTATGAATTTCCCCGCCTAAAGAGGCTTTGGAGCCACTTCTCAAGACAGCGCGCCAGCGGAGGCTTCCTCAAAGGGGAGGGGGAAAAGCAGATTGAAATCGATAAACGCCTGCTCAAAAAGAAAATCGAAAAGCTGGAAAGAGAGCTCAAAACAGTCAAAAAACAGCGCGAAATCCAAAGCGCCAAACGAAAACGCTCCAATATCCCCACATTTGCCATTGTCGGCTACACTAATGCTGGAAAATCCACACTACTCAACGCTCTGACTGAAGCTGAGGTTCTTGTGGAGGATAAGCTCTTTGCCACATTAGACCCAACCACACGCAAATTTACTCTTCCCAATCAGCAAGAGGTGCTTTTATCGGACACAGTTGGCTTCATTCGCAAACTGCCGCACACACTTGTTGCCGCTTTTCGTAGTACGCTTGAAGCAGCTCTTCATGATGATATTTTGCTTCATGTGGTCGATGCCTCGCATCCAGCAGCAGTTGAACATGTTGAGACTACTAAAAAGCTTTTGGAGGATCTTGGGGCCAATAAGAATGTGATCACAGTACTCAATAAGATCGATGCGTGTGAGAATCCAGCGAAGTTGAAGGTAACAGTTGGGCGTCATGTACAGATCTCCGCTTTGCAAAAAGAGGGATTTGAGGAACTTGCCGATCGGATGATGCAGGAGCTCTCTGCTTTGCGCAAGACGGTCAAGGTGCGTATCCCTCAGGCTAACTATGAATTAGTGACGCTTCTTCATAGAGAGGGGAATGTCCATTTTGAGGAGTATGAGGAGAATGATGTGGTCATGATGGCTGATATCCCTCTCCCAACGCTCCATAAATTTGAGCCTTACTTTGTGGAATATGTCGAAAAAGAGTAGATTTTTCGACATGTTTTCTGCTATTTTGGTGAGATATGGCTCAAAATATGTCGAAACCATTCAATTCTCTCCCCATATTGCCTCCCTCCATGGATTTGGAGAGCAAGGAGGTATTGAAGCTTGCTATGCAGGCACAATCTGAGCTGTCAGCCCTTCGACTTGCGGCTGCAAAGCTGCCAAATCAAATGCTCATGATGCAGACACTAGCTCTTCTTGAATCTCGGATTTCTTCTGAGATCGAGCAGGTTGTTACAACCAATGATCGCCTCTATCAAGGTCTAGCCGATGGTGGTCAATCATCAGACCCACAAACGAAAGAGGTGTTGAATTACAACGAGGCGCTATTCTACGGATTTGGTGCGATCAAAGGGGGAAATCGACTTCTCTCACCACTACTTTTTGAGGAGATGGCTGCAAAGATTACTGGAAATAGTGGAGGAATTCGTAAGCTTCCAGGAACGCAGTTAAAGAACCCAGTCAATGGGGAGGTAGTTTATACACCCCCGGTAGGCGAAGAATTTATTCGGAAGCATCTGGACTTACTGATTCATTTTATCTACGCAGAGGATGAACTCCATCCTCTTGTAAAGATGGCCCTGATTCACTATCAATTTGAGGCAATACACCCTTTTTATGATGGAAATGGACGTACTGGAAGGATTTTAAACCTGCTTTTTCTTATCAAAGAGGAGCTTCTTGACCTTCCTATCCTCTATCTATCCCACTACATTATTCATAACCGTGCGGAGTATTATGCTGCCCTGGCTGCTGTAACGAACAATGGTGAATGGGAACGCTTTGTGCTTTATATGCTTCATGCAGTCAAAGAGACGGCCAAGGTAACAAAAGAGCGAGTTGAAGCTATTGGGATTCTCATGAAGAAGACGGATCTCCTAGTGAAGACTCAGGCGCCAAAAATCTATTCACCTGAGCTGATTGAACTCATTTTTGAACAACCCTATTGCAAAATTAAGTTTCTAAGTAAATTTTGGCATAGGCAGACTGCTTCTAGCTATCTCAAAGAGCTAGAACGAATTGGGATATTCAAGTCGGTCAAACAGGGGCGAGAAATATACTACATTTTTACAGATTTAGTAGCTCTCTTCACTAAAAATTAGATTATAACTATACTTAGTAATATGCGTATTACTAATAATGGTGTGCAAACTAATAATGAGTTTGTCGATTGGCATGATATTAAAGGCTTGAATCAGAAGGGTGATAGCTTGATTCTCTGTCTGAAAGATGGCAGCAAGCGAGAGCTTACTGGTGTTCATCATACTGTAGCCCAAGAGGCTTTTCGTGTCTTTTCACAGTCAAAAGCTTTACAGTAAGGTGGTTGGGGTATGAGAATTTCTGGTGCTTATGGAGCGGTTCCGCCGCCGCCTTCTGATGAAACCCCTTCGCGAGCAGCGCAAGGTGCCTATACAGCCTTTGAGAAGCTCTATCAAGATCTCATAGATCTCCCCAAGAGTGGAGTGATTTCGGATAAGCAGATCAAGCAGTTGATTTCAGATATGCAAGGCCTTATGAGTAGCCTGAAGAGTAATGAGGGGGCGTTGAGCGCTCTTCATAAGCAGCTGCAGGATAATCCGAAGGCGTTTGGACCCATGGCTGAGTCCTACTATAATGTCTGTAATGCAGCAGGCCTTCCAACCGATAGCGTTTCCGATATCATCGAACAACTCTCTAATTGGTCCGCTATCCTACAAAATGGTTTAGAGAATGAGGGTGGGGTGCCTTATTCTAGAGAAGATTTTAATAATATGGGATTTGGTGATTTTGTTCATGATATTGCCTATTTTGGGCAAGATCTGAGTGAGATGGGCTATGGAGAGATCAATCATGGCATTCACATCGATATGAGTCTTTAAGGAGATACTGATTAACTCCCGTCCGGCATCTTCTGCCACAATTTTCGATTCGGTGTCATTCTCGACTCGTCTAACCAGCAAGTGGTTAGCGCTTGTCTCCGAATTTAGCCGAATCAAAAATTCTGACGAAATCTGCCAAACGGTAGTTATTCAGTATCTCCTTAAGGAGCCACTGAACAACTCCCTCACCAGATCTTGATCTCGCTCCTTTTTTATGGTATGCTTCTTGCCATGAAAAAATTTAGAGTAGCCACCTTGGGCTGCCGCACCAACCAGTATGAGAGCCAGGCCTATCGCGATCAGCTCAAAGCAATGGGCTATGAGGAGGCAGTCGGTGACGAGAAAGCCGACCTATGCATCGTCAACACCTGCACAGTCACCAAGTCAGCTGACAGCTCTTCACGCCATCAGATCCGCCAGCTCATCCGAGAAAATGAGGATGCACGCGTAGTCGTCACCGGCTGCATGGCTGACAAAGTACAAATTGGCGGTGGAATTAGCGACGTGGTGCTCAACAAAAACAAAGAAAAACTCATGGAGCAGCTCTTTCCCGATGAGCAGCTTCCTGAATTCTCAATCAAACATTTTGAGGCGCACACACGCGCCTTTGTCAAAGTGCAAGATGGCTGTAACTCCTTTTGCACCTACTGTATCATTCCCTACGTGCGCGGTAGATCAAAATGTCGTCCCCTTCCAGAAGTGGTCAAAGAGGTGGAGCAGCTCGTCCAAAATGGCTACAAAGAGGTGGTCATCACCGGCATCAACGTTGGCGACTACGAATATGAGGGCAAGAGCCTTGCCGATCTGATGGAGGCGGTAGATCAAGTCGAAGGGCTCAAAAGGCTGCGTCTCTCTTCTATCGATCCTGATGAGATTGATGATCGGCTGCTCGATGTGATCATGAATGGAAAAACCACCTGCCACAGCATGCATATTGTGCTGCAGGCAGGCTCCAATGTGGTGCTCAAGCGGATGAACCGCAAGTATACGCGTCAGATGTTTCAAGAGAGTTGGGAGAGACTGAAAAAGGCGGATCCCGATTTCACCTGCACCACCGATATCATTGTAGGCTTTCCTGGGGAGACAGAGGCTGATTTTGAGGAGACGCTTTCAATGGTCAAAGAGGTGCAATTTGCCAAGGTGCACATGTTTCCCTACAGCAAAAGAGAGAGGACGCGCGCTGCTCTTTATGATGATGAGGTGGCGCCTCAGCTGATCGCCGAGCGCAAGCAGCGGCTTTTGCGTTTAGCTGAGCAGGTCGCCTTTGATCTGCGCCAAAATTATGTGGGGCGCGAGATGACCATTTTGACCGAGAGTGGCGAGATGGGCCACACCGAAAACTTTTTGCCTGTTCTTCTAAAAGGCAGGGCTAATGAACTTGTCACAGTGAAGATTGCTGGCAACAGTCCAAAGGGGCTCTATGTTGACGATTAAAGAGAGGCTACGACCCTTTTCCCACACACCAGGTAGTCGCTGCCTCATTCCAAGAAGCGAAGTTGTGGTACAAGCCTTCCCAACCAAATTGATTGTAGGGGACAAAGAGTATCAGCTGGAGGGACCTGTCAAACAGTTCACCTTGATGCAAGATGTGCAGCGCTGCGCAGTCGTAGTTTTTTCTGAAAAGTACCGCCTCTGGGTCTGGCCAGATGGCTCAGTCAGTGAAAAAAGGCCCCCACTTGTATCCCAGGAACGTCTCTTTTTGGGCTGCACCAAGAAGATGGAGTGGGAGATGGTCAAGAGGCGCTGCGATATGCGCGAGATTTTGCCTCTTTGGTTTTCACTGGGCCAATTTGAAAAGAGCGGCTCCTTTGAACCGCTAGATAGCTGTGACAGCTTGGAGCAGTTTGAGAGGCTGTTTCGCTCCTATTTTGAGCAGATGATGCTGCCTCGATCAGAGGATCACGACCTTTTGGGCTATTTTGATCAAAAAGTTGACCCATCCTATCTACTTGCACAGGGCTATAGACAGATCCGTAAACTCTTCTTAGATGGAGACCAGGTCTTGCCCAATCTGCCACCAGAGTTGCACTGTGGCAAACTGCTGACTGAAACGATCGATTTGGAATGGAGCAAGAAACAGATTAGGCGCGTTATTGTGCGTGCAAAAGAGGCACCAAAAATGCACTTTCCAAAGAAGATTCGTCGATATCGTGTGACAAAAAAGGGGGAGATGCTCTATTTGTTTGATCGATTTGAAAAATGATTGTACTTTGTTGAAGAAGTCGAGTTTGTGAGGTCTTTTGGCTGATTTTGTCACGATTTGACCGATCTCTCGCTTACCGTGTTCGTTTACACTGTCTGCACTCGAGATCGATCAACTTGCAACAAAATACCCAAAAGTGATTGTTGTACAATGGATTGAAAAAATTGACAGCTTTGAATCTCACATTTCGAGTTTGGAAACACAGCCAAATGATTGAACAATTAGACTCTCTATTTCAGGATAGATATGTTGAGCCGCACAGCTTGCTAGGACGGCACGATGGAGAGCTGCGCCTCTACAAGCCTGGTGCCAAGCAGCTCTTCTTTGAAGGCGATGGCAAAATTAAAGAGGCGCGCCAAATTGATCCCCGCGGACTCTTTGTCGCCAGAGCCTCCCAATATCGAATTTTCCACAAAGACGGCCTTCTCGCCCACGACCCCTACAGCTTTGCTCCCACATGGAAAAAAGGCGATCCACTCGGCGCCAAAGAGTGCGAAATTGATGGGGTGAGCGGTGTGCGCTTTGCCGTCTGGGCACCCGCTGCAAAATCGGTCTACCTTGTAGGAGATTTCAACTTCTGGGACGAAAAGGCGCATCCGATGCGATGCATCGACGATGTCTGGGAACTCTTTGTTCCAGGACTCGCCCGTGGCCATCGCTACAAATTTGCGATTTCCACAATGGGCAAAGAATTTCTCAAGTCTGATCCTCAAGCGCATCGTTATGAGGTACGTCCGAAGAATAGTTCCATTGTGGATTCTGTTGAAGATTTTGCCTGGGGTGATGAACAGTGGATGCAAAAGCGCAGTGCATCTAAATCTCAGCCAATCAATATCTATGAGGTACATCTAGGCTCATGGAAGAAGCCCTGTGATCACTTCCCCAACTATAGGCAGCTCGCTGTGCAGCTTGCCAGCTATTGCAAAGAGATGGGCTACACTCATATTGAGTTGATGCCGATTATGGAGCATCCCCTTGATGAGTCGTGGGGCTATCAGGTGAGCGGCTACTTCGCTGTTTCAAGTCGTTTTGGAACGCCGCAGGACTTTCAGTTTTTCGTGAACTATCTCCACAATGCGAACATTGGCGTCATCCTCGATTGGGTTCCAGCGCACTTTGTCTCCGATGACTTTGCTCTTGCCAAATTCGATGGCAGCGCTCTCTATGAATATGATGATCCGCAAATGGCGCACCATCCACAATGGAAGACACGCATCTTTGACTATAGAAAGAGAGAGGTGAAAGAGTTTCTCATCAACTCTGCGCTCTTTTTTCTCGAAAAGATGCACGTCGATGGATTGCGTGTTGATGCCGTCTCCTCCATGCTCTACCTCGATTTTGGGCGCGAATCAGGACAGTGGCAGCCCAACCGGGAGGGAGGCAATGAAAACCTAGAAGCGATCGCCTTCTGCAAAGAGCTGAATGAGCAGATTCATACCAAATTTCCCGATGTGATCACCATTGCTGAAGAGGCCTCCGCATATCCCGGTGTGACCAAAGAGGAGGGGCTCGGTTTTGACTACAAGTGGAATATGGGCTGGAGTCGCGATACACTCAACTTCTTCCAAAATAGGGGAGAGATTGAAGATATTACCTTCAGCCAGCTCTACGCCTTCGATGAAGCCTTTGTACTCACCCTCTCACATGATGATGGCGCACTCCTAAGAAAGATGCCGGGAGAGTATTGGGAACAATTTGCCGCACTGCGCCTTCTTCTCTCTTTCCAGATCTGCCAGGTGGGCAAAAAACTGCTCTTTATGGGCTCAGAATGGGGACAGTGGGACCCCTGGAATGCTAAAGAACAACTCCAGTGGCATCTGCTCACCCACTCCATCCATTCAAGTGTTAGCAAAATGGTCAAAGTCCTTAATCATCTATATCTTGAAAAAAGAGAGCTCTGGGAGCTCGATGGTGATCCAAAAGGGTTTGAGTGGGCATGCTGTGATGAAGAAAGTCGTATCATTGCCTATAGGCGTAAAGATAAAAGCGGCAAAGAGCTGCTCTGTATCCACAACCTCTCCACTAATCACCACCCCTTCTACAGCGTGCCTCTTTCAAATCTGGAGAATGCTATCGAAATTTTTAATAGCGATGACGCTCTTTTTGGTGGTTCCAACCATACAAATGGAGCCCTCTTCTTCGACAAAAATTGTTTGAGCCTTCAGTTAGCTCCACTGAGCACGTCCATCATTCAAATCAACTTTCATTCAATACATTGATTTTGTATGCTTTCTGCATGTGTGGGCCCTTTTTAACAGCAGTGGATCCAATCAGCGCCTCTTTGGCAAGGACTGACAAGCATCGAGGAGTTGCTAAGATGTGCTGTTTTCCCTGTAATGGCGTCGTAGTTGGGCTGGTCAAGCCGCCCTTTCTACCTGCCATCGCCGCTGTAGGAGCTATCGCCTTTCCCATCCTTGCAGGGATCAGCAGCTGTAGGGGGGAGCATAATAAGGCTAAAAACTACTTTCATGCCTGGCAGTTCTCTGTTCTGACACTCGCTCTTTCAGCACTCTTCTTGCTCGCTATCGGCTATAGCGGCAAGCCGAAGCTCACCATAGGCCTCATTTCAGGTCTGATCGCTTCCAGCATCGCATTTCATCTCTTCCGCACAGCGCACGCCCTAGGGAATTAATAAAATCTTAATCTCCAGGATATTGAAAATAAATCTTTATTATGATATACTAGGTTCCTAATCAAATAGTTAGGAGTCTATAAATGTCTAATCCAGTACCTCATAATCCTGCGATGCAGTGGCACCACGGTGGTATGGGCAAGCCAACGAGCCGCTCAGGAATGGGTGATCAGATGAGTAATGCCATGGGTGATGGTATTAATAAGGTTGCTAATTTCTTCGATCAGTCTCGTTGGCGCCAGATGTCATTTGCTTGGATTGTGATGCCCGTGATCACGCTGGTTGCGATGCGCTTCTTTTTTGGGGCTAGTTTCTTTCATCACGGTTTGGCTGGGATGAAGAATCCTGGAATGCAGGCCTTTATGGGTCTTCCGATTGTGGGTGTTTTGGGTGCTACAACGGTAGAGTTAATGGTCAATGCCACATTTGCTAAGCGTCCTGCGATACGCAATCGTATCAAGTGTGTCACGAAACTCGCTGCTTTAGCTATTTATGCTGCTGTTTTCTCATATATGATGGGCCACCTGATTTCACAAAATGGAATGATTGGTAAGAGCTACTCAACGCCTATTTCGCAGCACACCAATTTCTTACATAATATCAATCATCCCTACCAGATTTCAGCTAACGGATTTTTGACCTCTTCTTGGCCAGGTATGATGATTGTGGCTGGTTTGCCACTAGGCTACTTTGCGAAGGGCTATTTTGAGGAATTTGCAAAAACTTCTCATGAGATGGCGCTATCTGGAGGAACGCACAAAGCTGAAACGCTTGCCGAAAGGCGCAAAGAGCGGCGTCATGTGCAAAAGCTGCATATGGAGCAAATCGATAAAGAGCGTCAGCGTGCTGAAGCATATCGTTACAGACAGCCTAATCTAGGACAATATGATATGCTTGATTTAGATCTAGGTGATGACGAGCTCTAAATCTTCTTTTTCAGTAGTTTGTTCACGATAGGAGGAGAGGCCTTACCTCGCGTAGCCTTCATCACCTGACCAACCAAAAAGGCAAATGCCTTTTCCTTGCCAGCTTTATAATCAGCCACACTCTGCTCATTATCAGCCAAAACCTGATCAACAATTTTTTCTAGCTCACCCTCATCTGAGACCGGCTGAAAATCGGGATTCTCCTTCACAATATCTGCAGGATTCTTGCCTGGTGTCTGAACCATCAAGTCTGCAACCTGCTTCGCAATGCGGCCAGTCACCGTGCCCTCTTCGATCATATGCACCAAGAGCGCCACATGCGCAGCCTCAATGCCGCAATCCCAGATATTTTGGCCACTCTCCTTCAGACGGCCAGCAAACTCAATCGTCAACCAGTTGGCTAGCGACTTAGCACTCTTTGTGTGCTCAAGACCCACCTCAAAATAGTCGGCTAACTTCTTCTCATTCACTAAAATCACTGCCGCATCATGCGCCACCTTCAACTCCTCGATGTAGCGCTTCTCACGCGCATAGGGCAGCTCAGGCAAACTTTCACGAATCGAATCAATATACTCCGCCTCCAAAATCAGAGGAGGAAGATCTGGCTCCAAAAAGTAGCGGTAATCATCCGCAGTCTCCTTACGTCTCATCAAAACTGTCTCTTTCCTCTCAGCATCCCAGCGGAAAGTTACAGTCTCCACCTCTTTGTCTGGATGCTGCACATAAAAACGCACCTGACGGCGAGCCTCCGCTTCAATTGCCATCGCAAGGTAGTTGAAAGAGTTCATGTTCTTGATCTCAGTCTTGTTGCGCAGCTGATCGGAGCCTTTCGGTCTAACCGAAATATTAGCATCCATCCGCAAGCTGCCCTCTTCCATATTGCAGTCAGAGGCATCCACATATTGCAAGATCGCTTTGACGGCCGTCGCATAGGCAACAGCCTCCTCAGCGCTATGCAGGCAGGGCTCACTCACAATCTCCACAAGAGGGACGCCAGCGCGGTTGTAATCCACACCAGCAAACTTGGAAAAGTGCTTGAGCATCCCAGCATCATCCTCCAGATGCGCCTGATGGATCTGGAAAGTCATCGGCTTGCCAGCCACATCAGCTGTCACCTCACCACCACGAATGATCGGCCGCTCAAACTGAGTAATCTGGAAGTTGCGCGGAGAATCGGGATAGAAATAAGACTTGCGGTCAAAGCGGCTGTAATGCGCCACATCACCATTAACAGCACAGCCAAAAGCAATCGCCTTGCGCACTGCTGCTTGATTCAACACCGGCAGGGTGCCCGGCTGACCGGTGCACACATCCGAGATGTTGCTGTTAGGCTCATCGCCAAAACGGTTGGGAGCTGAAGAAAATAGCTTTGATTTTGTGTTGAGCTCAACGTGGATCTCCAAACCCACAACCAGTTCCCACTCTTTGTAGGTCGCCTCATCCATTGTCAAACTCCTGCGGTATCTTCTGCGCAAAATCAGTCGCTGTCTCAAATGCGTGCGCCATGTGACAGATCAGAGGATCGCTCTTGCGTGGACCCAAAATCTGCAAACCAAATGGCTTGTTTTCCTTGTTGAAACCGCACGGTACGCTAATACCAGGAAGGCGGCATAAGTTGGCACCCACCGTATAAATATCTTGCAGATACATCTCCAAAGGATCTTGAATCGCCCCAGCTGGGAAGCAGGCAATCGGCGAAGTCGGCGTTACAATCGCATCACATTGACCAAAAACCTTCTCAAAATGATCGATCATCTTCGCACGCACCTTCGTTGCCCGCTTATAATAGGCATCTTGGTAGCCAGCTGACAGCACATAGGTGCCAAGCAAAATACGCCTCTTTACCTCAGATCCAAAGCCCTGGGAGCGTGAAAGATCATAGACATCATCCAACACCTCAGCCTTCGCTCTCACTCCATAACGCACACCGTCAAATCTGGCCAAGTTGGTCGAAACCTCAGCTGTCGCCACAATGTAATAGGTGGCAATTGCATACTTCAAAATGCTGAGGTCCACATCGACAATCTCAGCACCCAAACTCTTCAATGTCTCAATTGACTCGTTGAAACAACGAGCCGGCTCCTCATGTAGGCCCTCCAAGAAGCCCCAAGGCACTCCAATCTTCTTGCCAGATAGATCGTTATCCAGCTTAAACTCGCCCATAGGTTCACGCAAACTTGTTGCATCATGCGGATCATGCTTGCCCAAAACCTCCATCGCCATCGAAATGTCACGCACACTCGCAGCAAGAGGACCAATCTGATCCAAAGAGGAACCAAATGCGACTAAACCATATCTAGAAACTCGGCCATAGGTCGGCTTCAAACCAACAACGCCGCAAAGTGCAGCTGGCTGACGCACTGAACCACCCGTATCACTACCCACAGTCAATGGGCAAAGTCTTGCCGCGACAGCAGCTGCTGATGCTCCAGAGGACCCACCTGGCACACACTCCAAATCCCACGGATTGTGCGTCGGCCCCATCGCTGAATTCTCATTTGATGAGCCCATCGCAAACTCATCCATATTGAGCTTGCCCAATAAAATACCATCCGCCTCCTCAAAAAGACGAGTGCAAGTAGAATCAAAAAGAGCGCGGTAGTTACTCAAAAATTTGGAAGCGCAGGTGGTCAACTCTCCCTTTACATGGATATTGTCCTTAATTCCAATCGGCACAGCTGCCAAAGGACCCACCCTCTCACCTCTCGCCAGCTTCTCATCCAAAGCAGTCGCTTTAGCCAAAGCTCTCTCATCGAAGGTGGTCAAAAAGGCGCCCACCTTGCCATCAAAATCATTGATACGCTTCAAAAAGTAGCGCACAATCTCAACAGCAGAAAGCTCCTTCTTAAGGAATTTTTCATGAATTTCGTGTGCTTTTAGTCGATACATTACTGCTTGATCACCGGGGGAACGCGGATCATGCCACCCACCTGATCAGGTGCATTTTCCAAAAATTCTTCTCGTTTGAGCGGCTCTTTCACCTCATCCTCGCGCAGCTGGCCAAAGCCAACCTCCTCAGCATGCATGTAGGGCTGAAGATCGCTCAAATCAACCTCGCCAAGTAGCTCAGTATAGTCAGCAATTTTCTTTACATCGGCGAGAAAACTCTCAATTTCATCATCTGTTAGCTTCAGGCGGCACAATCTGCAAACTGTGCGAAGTTGCTCTTCATTTAGGTCAGACATGCCAGATAATATAGGGGAAGAATCTAAAAAATGCAAGTTGATGTTTGCATCTATTGGTAAAATATTTACACTATCTTCATGTCGCTAACAGAAGTAGCTATTCGTAACTTTCCAAAGAGACCGATCATTGCCGCAGCTGCTACTATTCCAGATGCTGCATGCGCCACACTTTCATTTGCGACAGTGATTATCACACTGGGGAGGTATGAGGGTGCGGTGAAAATGATGCGGCGTGAGGTGCGCGCTGTTAAATTCTTACCGCCGCTTCTTTTTGCCGCGGCAGTGGGCCCAGATATGAATTTGTATGTGGGAGAAGGGAGCTCCTTTTCTTCGCGTCTATGGCAGAAGTATGATGAGACAAGCAGGCCGCGCGTGATGCTCCTTCCGCTTGGTTTGACGCTTGTTGCCTCCCGTACATTAGATGCAATTGTAGGAATTTCAGCAGCACTATTTGCTGGAATTAAGCGCGGTCAAGAGGAGGAGCTGAATCAGCGCGCCTATACTCATCTCACCGGCCTCTTTGGTCTCATTGCAGATGTGAGTGAAATTTCTGTTCGCATTTTAAATCCCGATAGCTAGATTGGGCAGTATGAAGATTGTGATTGCAGGGGCGCACGGTTTCATCGGAACAGCTGTTAGCGCCCACCTAGAGAAGAGTGGCCACAATGTGGTTCGGCTGAGTCGAAAAGAGGGAGAACCCAATTTTTGGGATCCGCAAAATGGGCAGCTTGATCCCGCTCTTTTGGAAGGCGCCGATGTTGTGATCAACTTGGCAGGGGAGTCGATCATGGGCCGCTGGACTGAGGCTAAGCTGGAGAAGATTCGCTCCAGTCGCATTCTCACCTCTCAGCTGCTCGTTGAAACGCTCCTAAAAATGGAAACAAAGCCTGCACTCTATATTGGCGCGTCGGCCATTGGCTATTATGGCAATCGCGGTGATGAGAAGCTGACAGAGCAGAGTCCCGCTGGCTCAGGTGAGCTGGCCGACATTGTGCGCGTCTGGGAGGAGATTCCACAAGCGCTAGAGGGTTCGATGCGCGTTGTGCGCATGCGCTTTGGCGTTGTGCTTGATAAAAGCGGTGGTGCGCTTGCCAAGATGTTGCCAGCTTTTAAGATGGGCTGTGGTGGCATACTTGGAAGCGGCAAGCAGATGATCAGCTGGATTGCGATGGAAGATCTTGTGCGTGCTGTTGTCTTTGTGATGGATAATCCAATTCAAGGGGCAGTCAACTGCGTTGCCCCCAATCCTGTGACCAATTTGGAATTCACCAAGACGCTTGGTCATCAGCTACACAGGCCGACAATTCTTCCTATGCCTGAGACATTTATCAAACTCATTTTCGGTTCAGGGGCGGAGATCTTTTTGGATAGTAAGAATGTGATGCCGCAAAAGCTACTCAGCAACAACTTTGTCTTCAGCTTCCCCCACTTGAGAGAAGCCCTTCCAGTTCTCTGCTGAGCTAGAAGGCTCTTCTTTAGCCGTGCTGCTGGCAACCACGTAGCCCAAAACTGCCATTACAAAGAGTGATGAGAGGATGGTGTTGGTCGGTGCCAAGACGTAGTTGCGGATTGAGCAGGGAATGTTAATCGTCTTATTAGCGTGTAGCGAGCAGAGCGTGATGCCAATGGCAAGGATAATCCCAGAGATAAAGGCGAGGTTGCGCACAGAGCGCATCTGCCTCTTATTCGATCCATCAAGTTTAAAACTCACACCTTGTGTATTGAGTGCTGCTGCCATTATAGGTCTCCTTGTACATTTGCTGCTACTTCTGCCCTTCGGTCAGCTGCTGCAGCTTGTAATGCGCGACGTCTCTCTTTTTCTTTAGCAGTGAGGGTAGCGCGAGGAGCTGCTGTTGATTTTGCAGGCCGGGCGTGATGAGTTGCAACCCCATCGCCTCTGCCTGTTTGTCTAACTGCTGAACTGGAGCTGTTTTGACCATAGAGCATGTAGTAGAAAAGCACCGTTAGCAGCAGGCCACCAGAGGTTGTGATCAGTGATTGCCCTACCATCTTCATCGCCGGATGCGCACGATCAAGACCACCTAGTAAGAGTGCTCCCGCAATCACACCAATTACCGCTGCAATCAACACCTTCTTATAGATGTGTGGATCATTGGCGCCCCTCTTCATCACGTAGATTGGCAGAGCGATACCAAGACCTGCACCACCCACAAAGCTGCCAACCTTGCCAAGTGTCGTCAGCGCACTCGCTGCCTGAATATTGCGCATATAGAGCGCCCCAATCTGAAGCGCCAACGCTCCTACTAACGTAGCAGCCGATGCGATAGCAATTCTTTTAGCTGTCTCCTGAATTTCCATAATAAACTCCCCCAAGAGAGTTATTATAACATACTAAAAGGTTTAGAAGTAGTAAATTAAAAGCTTAATACCGCATTGACGCCAGCGTAAGGCGCTGGATCAAACTTGAAATGACGTCCATGCTTATTATTTCTATTGGTAATCTTGAGATCTCCTCTGAAAGTGGAGCCTCCATAGCCAATGATATAGATATTTTTTGCAGGGCGGCAGGCGAGGTTACCCTCATAGCCCCAGGTGTGATATTCAAAAATTGATTGAGGGTTTGGCTCACTCTCACCCACTCTGTGACGATTGCGCAAGAATTGAATTCCAACGCCTGCTGTCCAGAAATTCAAAAAATCTTTTTTCAAATTAATCTCAATTGGATAGACAGCATTGATATGCAATGTCTCACTGAGATTCCAGACAAAGCCAAGAATAGGCCACACTTTTTGCTTATCTAGGCCAGCCTCAAAGATGAAACCCACATCAAATTCGAGGCAGGTGAACCACTCATATTTGCCCCAAACAGAGAGCTGGTAGAGCGTGTAGTCTGCAAGAGAGAACTTCTCGGTGTCAAAAAAGAGGCCAAAAGTGGCTGTCCATGTCCATTCGGGGAAAGCTTTGGTGAAAGCGCCTACCTGGCCATTGATGTAGTTGAATTTGGTCTCATCGAAATCGGGGTTTTGATCCCACTGCACAGTTGTTCCAATCCAGCCCGCTCCAAAGATCAGTCCCCAGATCTCACTACAGGGCTGCGTCAATGTGATGCCGGTGTCATACTGCGCATAATGCAGCTTTTGTCCCTCAACATCGTGGGAGTGGAATTTGGCATCGGCAACAGAGAGGTAGCTACCACTGACTGAGATAGGGAAGTAGGGAGGTGCTGTTGGCGGCACAACATCAAATTGCGCCTCATAGTCATCTTGCGCAAATAGTGACGCGCTAGCTAGCAGTAAGGGGATCCACTTTTTCATCAACGCTCAGATTACTCAGCGGCAGAAATAATTTCACCTGTTGTTTTGAAATGCAGTTTTCCAACGTGCGCCAAGATGCCCTTTCCATGCTCTTGCACCAGCTTTCTTCCCGCGGTAAGTACATGCTGACTGGCACCTTTTGGAAAGGTGACGCCATACTTTTTCTCCAGCTGGGAGATTGCCTCTACAAATCCAGCTCTAGCAATTATTGAAGCAGCTGCCACAACAACATCCTGTTCACCACGCGTTCTTTGGGTCAAATTGACCTGTTTCTTTTTTCGCTTGAGTGCATTTTCTACCACATATTCTGAGGCAAACTTGTCGATCAAGATATCGGTGCATCCCGTCTTGTCCACCAAAGTCTCAATCACCGTCGCATGACCCCAACCAAGTAGATGGTTGAGGTTGCTGAATTTTTCATAAAGCTCGTTGTAGCGAACAGGGTTGATCCGCACAATGCAGTGTGGGCAGCACTCTTTGATCCGTTTTGCCGTCTTCAAAATAGTGGAATCGCGCAGCTTCTTGGAATCTTTGACTCCAATTTTGACCAGCTCATCGATCTTCTGCTCATCAGCATAGACACCGGCCACCACAAGCGGTCCAAAAAAATCGCCCTTGCCCGACTCATCCACCCCGATGCGCGCCATCTTATCCACTTCGTTGTAGCCGTAAGTAAAAGTTTTTAAAACTTCAGGCTCTAGATAGAAACGAATGAAATCATCCATACCGCTGCCCTGCACCATCATCTTGCCCGAAGCATAGAGCGTCAAGCAGACCCCCTTCTTCTTCGCTTGAAAGAGAGTATGTGGCGGCTTTGTCACCTCAAAGCCCTGCTCAACTAGCTCGTTATGAAGCCAATCGGCGCGGTCCGTATCAAATTCTGTCAGGAAGTGTCCCATCTTGGCATCTATATTGCATATTTCTAAGTAGAATTTCTACCCGTATTTAGTAGTGAAAAAAGTTTTATGTCTCACAGCTCTATTGACCGGCTGCTTTTCAGTAGATCCCGAAAGCTGCTTGATGGATCCCGAAAATAGCAATCTAAGTGAAGCTAGTGAGTACGCCTTTGGCAGCGTCGATGTGGGTCAGCAGATTCCCGAGCAGTGGTGGACTCTTTTTGGCGATTCCCAACTCAACTGTCTGATTGAAGCAGCGTTGGAGCAAAATCCTACGATCGAAGAGGCGCAAAGGCGTGTGAATCTTGCCTATGAGGTGGCTCTAGAATCACGCTCTAAACTTCTTCCCTATCTGGATGCTTGGGGAGAGGCTGAGCGCAACAAACTCTCTCTCTATGGCTTTGGTCTTCCTGGCTTCATTCCGCTTTTGGCTCCTTTGAATCGAAATTTCAACTGGATCAACATGCTTCTGCGCGGTTCATGGGAGATTGATATCTGGGGAAAGAATCGCAACCTATTCTTGAGCAAATTGGACGATACTACTGCCACATATGCTGACATGCTGCAGGCCAAAGTGGTTTTGGCCACCTCAGTTGCCTCTGCCTATTTTAATTTGCAAAGCCACCAAAGGCAGCTGGAGGTGTTGATTGAGCAGGCGGAGGACAAGGGGGGGGTGGCTCGCCTTCTCAACCAGCGCTTTCGCAAGGGAATGGCGGATGAGTTTTGGGTCTACCGTGAAGATAGCGCTCTTGCTTTGATCATCGATCAGATTGAGAGAATGCGCGGCATTATTGAGAGCGATAAGCACGCCTTGGCCGCTTTGGTTGCAAATCAAGTAGAGCTAGAAGTTGTGCCTGTTGCCTCTTTCGAAAAACCCTTTCCTCTGCCCGCCTGCTTGCCACTGGAATTGATCAAAAGAAGACCCGATATTCGAGCACAGATCTGGCGCATCGAATCTTCTACAAAGAGGGTTAAAGCTGCCAAAGCGCGCTTTTTGCCTAATCTCGATCTTTTTGGAACAGTAGGTTTTATATCATTTTTCTGGGATCGTCTGGTGCAAGCACAAACTTTTGACTATGAGGTTGGGGGAAATAGCACACTGCCTCTTTATACGGGTGGTGATCTTTGTGCCCGTTTGGGACAGAGCGAACAGGAGATGGAGATAGCGATTGCGCAGTACAATCAGACTCTTTTGAAGGCTGTTCGTGAAGTGAGTGATGCTCTGAGTGATCTTAAGACAGCAGATGAGCGGTTGGATGCGATCAATGATGCGCTCGATGATGCTGTTTTGCTTTATGATCTGACTAATCAAAAGTATGAACGGGGAATCGAAACTTTGGTCAGCCTGCTCAATGCGCGCTACAGTGTGATGGTTCAAGAGTTAACCAGGCAGGAGATTGAGCTGATGCGTATGGAGGCTCTTGTTGCGCTTGTGCGTTCAATTGGAGGGGGATATGGAGGAGAGTGACAACCACAAAAAGCGCACCGTTTTCATGGTGATCGCTTTGACAATTTTTGCTCTTTTGGGAATAGCGTGGTTGGTCTATTGGCTGCTTGTTGGTCGCTTCTATGTCAAAACAGAGGATGCCTACGTGCATGGCAATCAGATGCAGGTGACCTCGCAGGTGAGCTCGGGAATCAAAGCGATCTATGCTGATGAGACAGATTTTGTGGAAAAGGGGCAGCTCGTTGTGGAAATGGAGCAGGCTGACTACATCCTCAAATATGCGGAGATGAAGGAGCAGCTGGCAGGCGCTGTTAGAAATGTTGCTGCTCTATTTAGAGCGGCTCAGGCGCAACAAGCTGTCTTAGAGGCACGCCAAGCAGAGCTTGCTCTTGCAAGGCTCGATCTTGAGCATCGCGAAGGGCTGGTTGACACAGGTGCCATTTCCATTGAAGAGTATGAAACCTATGAAACAAAGGTTGTGACAGCCCAGGCGCTTGTCAAAGAGGCGGAAGAACTACTTGGTGAAGCGCATGTGCGCATTTCTGGAACGACAGTGCGCACCCATCCCCTTGTGTTGCAAAGCGCCACCCGTGTGCGTGAAGCCTACCTCAATTTGATCCGCTGCCGCGTGCTCGCTCCAGTCTCCGGCTACATCGCCAAGCGCGGAGTGCAAGTTGGTGATTGGATCGGCGCAGGTGAGACGATTATGATGGTAGTTCCCCTCGATTTTCTCTGGATGGAGGCCAATTTCAAAGAGACCAAATTGAAGAAGGTGCGCACAGGACAGCCAGTCACATTTTGGTCTGACATCCACGGCTCCTCTGTCAAATATAGCGGCCATGTTGTCGGCTACCAAGCAGGCACAGGAACAGCCTTTTCTATTTTGCCAGCTCAAAATGCCTCTGGAAACTGGATCAAAATTGTGCAGCGGGTGCCGATTCGCGTCAATATCCCCACAGAGCAGCTGAAAAAAAATCCCTTAGTGATCGGTCTCTCTTTGCACGCCAAAGTGGATGTGCACGACTATGAGAGAGAAATGCTCACCGATGTGCCAACTTTTGAGCCGGTCTACCATACTGAAATTTATCAGACGCAGATGAATCAGATGGAGCAGGTGACACCGGTGATTGAAACAATCATTGAAACCAATCTCCCAGCTGAGTATCGCAATGGATGAGGCTGTGCCGATTGAACTTCAGGGGCTTGCTAAATTTTTTGCGATCATAGCGGTGGGCATTGGCACCTTTTTGATCACACTGGATCAGTTCATCGTCAATGTTTCGATTTCTACAATTGCGGGTGAGCTGGGGGTGAGTGATAATAATGGTGCCTGGTCGATCACTGCATATACAACTGCGAGCGCCTTCGTCATTCCGTTGACGGGCTTTTTGACTGAACGTATAGGGCGTATCCGCCTCTTTGCTCTTTCGGCAATTCTGTTTGCTTTCTTTTCCTTTATGTGTGGTGCTGCAATGACGCTGGGGCAGCTGGTTCTTTATCGCGTGCTGCAGGGTGCTGCAGGTGGTCCGCTCATTCCACTCTCTCAGTCACTTCTGCTGCTGCTGATGCCTGGAAGAAAGTCAGCAGCGCTTGGCGTCTTCGGGATGCTTGTGATGATTGGGCCTGTAGTGGGACCCATTTTGGGTGGTTGGATCACCTTTGACTACGGCTGGCGGCCGATCTTCTATATCAATGTCCCAATTGGCATTCTTGTTGCGATCGTCTCCTATAGTCTGCTTGCTCGCTTTGAGAGCAAAAAAACGAAGCCACATATGGACTATTGGGGGCTCGCCTTTCTCTTTTTTTGGGTAGCCGCCTATCAGATATTGATGAACAAAGGGTATGACTGGGCGTGGTTTGAGTCTTACAAAATTCGTGTTCTTGGCATTATCACCGTGATCTGTCTCGTGCTTTTTATGATCTGGGAGTGGTTTGACAAGGAGCCGATTGTTAATCTCAAATTCTTCAAGAGTTTCAATTTCGCTGCTGCTCTGTTCATCATGACCCCTATTATGAGTGTCGCCTTTTGTAACCTGGTTGTTGGGCCTCTTTGGGTGCAAAATGTCTTAGGATACAATCAGCTTTGGGCGGGACTTACTCTCGCCCCAATGGGATTGACTTCGCTGATTTTCTTTCCTCTTGTGGGGCGCTTTATGCCCTATATGGATGTGCGCCTCTGGGTCTTCTTCGCTCTCACTATTCTTTCAGCCAGCTTTTTTTGGATGGCCTACTCTCCGATCGATATCGACTTTATGACAATCGCTAAGCAGCGCATGTTGATGGGAGTTGGTTTTGCGTTGATCTACCCACCCCTGATGGCGATGGCGATCTCCGACATTCCTCCTAAGCAGATGCCAAGCGGCACTGGACTCTACTCCTTTGCAAGAATGATGGGGGTGGGCTTTGGTGTTGCCTATGGTGCTAACTACTACTTGACGCGTGAAGTTTTTTTTCAATCGCGGTATAGCTCTTGGATGATTCCATCAAATGAATTTTTTGCTCCCTATGTGACCGCCCTGGAGGGGCTTGGTATGAAGGGGCAGGAGGTCAATGCTATGCTTTATGAGGTTCTGCAGCATCAAGCCTTCACAGAGAGTTACTTGCAACTTTGTTTTGTTTCTGGTGTAATAGCTGCCCTTTTGGCATTGGCGCTCCCCTTCACAAAGAAGGTGGATCTGCATGAATCAACCCCGGCAGGAGTGGGACATTAATGAGAGTATTTGAGATCAACCAAGATTTTTCGATCGACACCCATGTGCGTGGTGAGCTGATTCTGCAAGATCCTATTTTGAACAAGGGAACGGCATTTACAGAGGAAGAGCGTACGCGTCTTCGTCTACACGGACTTTTACCGCCCCATATCAAGACTCTAGAGGAGCAGGTGGATCACTGCTATTCCGAATATCAGCAAAAAGAGACAGATCTTGCCAAGCATATCTATCTACGCGGTCTGCAAGATCGCAATGAGGTGCTTTTCTATGCGCTGTTGCGCAAACATATCGCTGAGATGCTTGAAATTGTCTACACCCCAACTGTGGGCAAGGCGTGCCGCCGCTTCTACGACATTTACAGACGGCCGCGCGGCCTCTTCATTTCCTATCCAAATCGTCACCGCATCGATGAGATGTTGAATAACTGCGCATTGCCGCAGGTTCAGGCGATGGTGGTGACAGATGGTGGGCGTATTTTGGGCCTTGGAGATCAAGGTGCTGGTGGGATGGGTATTCCAATTGGCAAGGTAGCGCTCTACACAGCGTGCGGCGGTTTACATCCAGCATTTGGTTTGCCGGTAATGCTCGATGTGGGCACTGATAATGAAGATCTTTTGGCTGACCCCTTCTATCTGGGCTGGCGCCATAAAAGATTGACAGGCGACGCTTATTACGACTTTGTCGATCAATTTGTGCAGGCGGTTAAACGGCGCTTCCCCCACGCTATCTTGCAGTGGGAAGATTTTCCAAAGCAGCATGCGCACAAGCTACTCAATCGCTACCGCGATCAAATGCTCACCTTCAACGACGATATTCAAGGAACTGCGGCTGTCACACTCGCCTCCATTTTGGCTGGTGTGAAGGTGGCGAATCGCGATCTCAAGGATGAAAATATCGTCATTGTAGGAGCGGGTTCTTCCGGCATGGGAATTGCCGACCTGCTTGTACGCGCCTTTTTGCGTGAGGGTCTTACAGAGGATGAGGCTATTGAGCGTATCTGGATTTTGAATAGTCGTGGATTGATTGGTGAAGAGAATCCAAGCTCGCAGCCGCGCTTTCATAAAGAGAGCTGTATGCCGCTTCTTGATTGTATCAAAAAAAGTGGTGCAACAACATTGATCGGTGTCTGCGCCCAAAAGGGGATTTTCACTCGCCAAGTGATCAAGGCGATGGCGAAGGGGTGTGAGAGGCCAATTATTTTGCCGCTTTCCAATCCTGACAGCTTAGCAGAGGCGGAGCCTAAAGATCTGATTGAGTGGACAGCTGGAAGGGCGCTGATTGCAACTGGCACAAAATTTCCTGACCACACCTACAAAGGGCAAGTCTACCGCTTTGGGCAGAATAATAATCACTACATCTTTCCGGCGATTGCCCTCGGTGTTTTGGCATCGCAGGCTAACTACATTTCGAGCGATATGTTTTTGGCTGCAGCGCGCAAATTGGCGGAGCATTCGCCCGCTTTGAACGATCCAAAAGATCCGCTCTTTCCCGAGCCGGAAAAACTACCTGAGATTGCTCGCTCGATTGCAATTGCTGTTGCGCAGCATGCCGGCGTTCTCGCACATGAGGCGGAAATCAAGATTGCCCACGCCTTTTGGGATCCTCACTACCCACTCTTTGTAAGTAAATAGGCTCTATTGCTGAAGAGGAAGAGGCTGCCCATAAGGCAGAAAAGCGAGCCAGTCAGAAAGAGCGCTGTCGTACCAGCCGCCAAAAAAATGAAATTCCCTAAAAAGGGAATTGTCATCCCACGCAAACCAACACTCAAAATGTTCATCTCACTATAGGGCAAGCTCTCCCGATTTTTGGAAAATTTGACAGCCGACATATGCCACGAAAGCTCACTACCAGCTTGCATCACCCCATAGCCTAAATAGGCAAAGAAAAGAAGAGGTAGGAAGCTTTGACTCGCCAAAAGCAGAGGGTGGAAGAGAGCTGCCATCGCTGCTACAATAGCGCTGAAAATGAAAATGTTGGTCTTGTTAAAGTAGCTGCTCCAAATACCCGATGTGAGTGCAAACCCAACTCCCTTACAGATGGTGATCGCTAGCATCACCTGCGTATAGCTGATCTGTAGATGGTCGACAAAAAAGATGGGCAAAACAGGCTGAATTACCATCAAACCCGCGCCACCTAGCATGAAGCCAAGCTGGTATCTAGAAAAGGCGCGATCACGCCCCCAAAGCGCCCAAGCGCGTCGCCACGGCAGCAATATGCGATTCTCCTCAATCACCTCCTTCGTCCACGCATGCGGAATGCGCACCAAAAAGAGCGTCGAGAAAATGCCAATCAGAGCTGTTAAAGGAAAGAGCCAGCGCCACGCCGACCCATCAATGTCTAAAATCACTCCCAAAGCAAGAGGCAGAAGCGCCGTGCCCAAATACTCAATCGCATTGCCAAGAGCAAAGATTTTGGAACGCGACTCATCAGGAAGATGGCGCTTAAAAATCTCCATCCACGCCGGCATACTGCCACGTGAAAGAGTCATGTAAAAACCAAAGGCAAGAATGACAAAGAGTGGAGAGCTAACCCAATAAAAAAGCAGAAAGGGAACAAATCGCAAGATGTTAGTAAGTACTAGGTTGGAGACAAGATTGCGCCGATTGAAAGAGCTCCAGTAGACAGCGAGCAGGGAGGAGGCAGGTTTTAGGGCGACTAGAAGCGTAAGCTGCCACGCAGGGACGTGGAACTCTTTGTATAGGATCATCGAAAGAGCGCTAAGAAGCGCCCAAAAGGGCAGTCCAAAAAAGCGCGTTCCAATGAAGGCTGCTGAAGTGGTGCGCGCAGTCATCCAAAATATTATACAGCAACAAATGGTAGTTGTCAAAAATCAAAAAATAAGTAGCCATTGCATTAATTGTGAGAATATTGGATAAGATTTATACAAAATTAAAATTAGAGGTCCTTTATGTCTGTTCATGATGTTGTAACACACCAAACTCCGCCACCTGCGAGAAGAGCGCGCTCTACTAGTGTTGAGCTATCTGGTATCACAGCTAAGATTATGTCCTCCTCTCCGCCTAGACCAGGTTCTTTTGTTCCCAGTCCCGCACCAACTGGAGCCTGTACATCTAGCCCCTTTTCTTATCCTTTTGGGATACCAAGCTCTATCTCCTTTGGGCCAGAAGAGGGCATGACTATGGGCTATGCTTCCACAAACAGTGTCGTTGTAGCTATTTCTGATGATTCATGTGTGATTGCTGATAGCTATGAGGAGGGGATGCAGCTACCAGCTACAAGCTTGGCTGCGAGTGAATTTGAAGCAAGAGTTGCGGGGTTAGAAGGAGGGCGTCCAGATGCGATTGATACTGCTTGTATACAGCTAAACGCTGAAATTGAGGGGCAGGTTGTTTTGCTTGGATCGATCAAAGATGGGGATCGCCACTTCATCTTCAACCATGGCGCTGGTATGGTCTATTTGGCAAGATCCAACGGCACTTTAACACGTGTAACAGATTGGGTTCTTCCTGACCGCCCTGAGTACCAGATCTCTGGTTCAAGTGTGGCTGCAGGAGAGATTCTCTATGTTGATGGTCCAATTAGATGCCATCCGCGTGCAACTTTGCCATCAGGTGCTGTTGTTCACGCCTCTCGAGGTCTTGGATATGGAGAGGAGATAAGTACCAAACCGATTATTTCAATGATCTCTCAAGGTGCTAACTATGATTCGGGAGATCACTTGATCTATTTGACAAGAGCGGGTGCTCAAAATGTACAGGCTGGAGAGCTTGCAAAGGCTTGGATGAGACTATGTAGCGAAGGTTGTAGTTATCCCAAAAGTGCTGCTCAACTGGCCACCTGGCTAAATGGGCGCGCAGATGAGTATGACCGCAATATTGCCATTGCGATTAAGCAGTTATAATAGTTCTTGTCACAATTGGCTGATGTGGGAATAATGGCAACATGCAAGCAGAACTAATAGAGATGGGCGCGCAACTTAAGCGTGTGCGCGAAGAGAAAAAACTGTCACATCGCGAAGTGGAGAATGCAACCTCTATTCGCGCTAACTACATCGACTGCATTGAGCAGGGCCATTTGGGTAAGCTGATCTCTCCAGTCTATGCACAGGGCTTCATCAAGAAATATGCTTCATTTCTGGAGATCGATCCAGAAGCATTCTTGAGCCAGTATCCTCACGTCATGCAGATGCTCAACGAGAAGTCGCCAGAGGAGTTTTCGCTGCTCAGCTCGATCGAGGTTCGCGGCTCTCCAAGTGGTGAGGTGAAGTGGCTGCCCAACTTCTTGTGGGTTGCGGGTTCCGTCGCATTGATTCTAACTGGTTGGTTCATCGCCCGCAAATTTGGCATATTTTAATGCGCCTCTTTTTCATCGGCATGTTGATGGGTATCTGCGATCTGATTCCCGGCGTCTCCGGCGGTACAGTCGCATACGCATCTGGTGTCTATGATGACTTTCTCAAAGCGATTCAAAGCCTCAGCTTCACCGATCTCAAAAGGGTGCATTGGCGCTTCATTCTCCCCGTTGTAGGGGGAGTGGCCTTTTCGGTACTGCTCTTTTCAAAATGGGTCTTCTTTTTGCTCACTCACTACCAGCTTCTGCTATTTGCCCTCTTTTTTGGCGCTATCTTTGGTAATTGCGCCTCATCCTTGAAAAGGCCAAACCGCATGCTCTTCATTGGCTTTATCTGCAGCTTTGCCCTCTGCTCACTGCCTATCCGTGAGTGCATGGCAATCTCCATCTTTTGGCTCTTTTTCTGCGGTATGCTTGGCGCTGCCGCCATGCTGCTGCCTGGTATCTCCGGAAGCTTTATGCTCCACATCCTTGGTGTCTACACTCTATTTATTCAGGCACTCTCTCTGTTGGATCTAAAGTTCTTGTTGGTCATTGGTTTGGGGATTGCTGCAGGCTTTGTTGTCTTTTCTAGGGCGGCAAGTCGACTTCTTGAGAAGTATCCGAGCGGCATGCACAGCTTTCTTGTGGGCTCGATGTTGGGAGGATTGCGCTCGCTTTGGCCCTATGATGGCCATAACCTACTTAGTGCAACGTCATTAATGGTTTTGGGTTTTCTTTTGGTCTTCTTCCTTGAGAGGAAGCGCTCACTTTTGGTAAAATAACACTTAATGCCTAAAAAAGATCTATACACGAACCGGCTGATCAGGGAGAAATCTCCCTATCTACTTCAGCATGCGCATAATCCTGTGGATTGGTATCCGTGGGGGGAGGAGGCGTTTGCTCTTGCCAAGCAGCAAGATCGCCCCATCTTTCTCTCGATAGGCTACGCTACTTGCCACTGGTGCCATGTGATGGATCGTGAATCGTTCCAGAGTGTTGAGCTTGCCAAGCAGATGAATGAGCTCTTCGTCAATATCAAGGTAGACCGAGAGGAGATGCCGGAGATTGACAGTCTCTATATGGAGTTTGCTCAGGCGATGATGAGTGGAGGTGCTGGCTGGCCGCTCAACTTGGTGCTGACGCCTGAACTCAATCCCTTCTTTGCTTCCACCTATCTTCCGCCCGACTCTGCGCGCGGTTTCTTGGGAATGAAGCAGCTGCTGGATCGCATTTCACAGGTGTGGAGCGATCCACGTGAGCGAGAGAATGTGATAGAGCAGTCAGGCAAGATTGTTGATCTTTTTTCTGAGCACGCTGTTCCACCAAAACATGAAATTCCACCTAAAGAGATGATCGAGCAGTGTGCAGAGATGATCTTCGAGGCGGCAGACCCTGTCTATGGAGGTATGAAGGGCGCTCCCAAATTTCCGATCGGCTTCCAAGCCTCCCTCTTGCTTCGAGAGGCGCAAAAGCGCTCTGATAGCCGCGCACTATTTTTTGTTGAGCGTACGCTGGAGATGATGCATCGAGGTGGACTTTATGACCATCTTGGCGGTGGCTTTGCGAGATACTCTGTCGATGAGCAGTGGCTCATCCCACACTTTGAGAAGATGCTCTACGACAACGCCATCTTAGCGCAGGTCTATACAGAGGCATATTGCTTTACCAAAAACAGCTTCTACCGCGAAACAGCGGAGCACCTGCTAGACTATCTGCTGCGCGAGATGCACTCCAAAGAGGGAGCCTTTTATAGCGCGGAAGATGCGGATAGCGAAGGCAAAGAGGGGATCTACTACACCTGGAGCTATGAGGAGGTGCAAAAAGAGCTCAAAGAGAATGCGCCGCTTTTTAGTGAGTTCTACGGCATCACACCCTCTGGAAACTTCCATGGTCGCAACGTCTTGCATATGCCCTACAGCTTGGCAGAGTTTTCTGAATACCGCCGTCTCGAAAAGGGGAAGCTAGATTCACTACTCAAACAGATGCGTGAAACACTACTTGGTGCTCGTTCGAAACGCTCACATCTTTCCAAAGATGATAAAGTGATCACCTCATATAACGCTCTGATGATCAGTGCTCTTGTCTCTGCTGGAGTTGCATTTGAGCGCAAAGACTACTTGGAGGGCGCACAGATATGCGCTAAGTTTATCTGGGAGAATCTGCAACATGAGGGGATGCTTCTGCGCCGATTCCGTGAGGGAGAGGCGAAGTTTGATGGCTGTCTTGATGACTATGCCTTTATGATTCAGGCGCTGATCTCTCTTTTTGAAGCAGATTGTGGAAGTATCTATTTGGAATGGGCTCTGGAGCTACATTCGACGCTTGAGAGTGAATTTAAGGCGGACAATGGCGCCTACTTCTTGACAAATGGGCGTGATCCCAACCTGATTCTGCGAAGATGTGAGTTTTATGATGGGGCGGAGCCTTCTGGCAACGCAGTCTCTGCGGAGAATTTATTACGACTCTTTCAGATCACAGCAGATCGTGACTACTTTGAAAGGGCGCAGGAGCTTTTTGAGGCAGCTGCAGAGCATATAGAGATGTATCCGCCTGGCGCTAGCTATAATTTGATGGCGCTTCTGCGCTACTATGACAGGGATGCCCCCACCTATTTGATTGCTTTGAATGAGAAGGAGGAGGGCATAGAGGAGATCAAAAAAATCCTTGCAGATCACTATGTGCCTAATAAGGCGGTGATCTGGTCGCGTGCTCAGGATAGGAAGTTGCAGGATTTGAGCATGCTTGTGCGCCAAAAACAGACGCTTAGCGGTAAGACAACTCTCTATATCTGCTATAGTGATCGCTGCCAAGAGCCGCTGACATCTATAGAGAAAATACAAGAGCACTTTGATAAATAGATTGATCGTGCTACTATAAGCGCGATGAAAAAGTTATTGCCTCTACTTCTTGCAGCTCAGCTCTTCGCGATCGATCTGCAACCTGGCTCTGATGTGAGTATGACTCCCGATGAGCACATTGTGATTCAGAATCGTGTTCTTTTAAAGATTAATGGCAAGGCGCTTTCTGTCATGGATGTGGTGCGTAAGATGGATATGATCTTTTTCCAGCAATATCCAAATTTAGTGGGATCAACCCAGATGCGTTACCAATTCTACCAAGCCAACTGGAATACCATTTTGGCGGCGATGATTGATGATCAGCTGATCGTTGCTGATGCAAAAGATAAGCGGGTAACGGCTTCTGATGGAGAGATACGTGAGTCGATGGAGCGCATTTTCGGTCAAGACACGGTGATCAAGCTGGATGAGTTGGGCGTAACGCATGAGGAGGCGTATGAGATGGTGAGAACCGATCTCATTGTGCAGAAGTTAACAGGTGGGATGGTTCATGCGAAGGCGTTGACTGGAGTCAATCCAAAGAAGATGCGTCAGCTCTATGAGAAGATGCAGCGTGAAAACCCACCACAAGATCTCTACCGTTACCAGGTGCTCTCTTTTAGAGGGGAGTTAGCGCAGGAGCATGCAAAAAAGGCTCATGAGCTTTTGACCTCTGGTGAGGTTGCGTTTGCTCTGGTTCCCGACCATGTAGAGGGGGCTTCTCTGTCACAAGAGTATAGCCGTAATGAGAAGGATATTTCCAAAGCGCACAAGCAGGTGCTTTCGGCGATGGAAGTGGGAGCTGTGAGCCCCCCTGTTCAGAGAAAGAATGTCTGCTACCTATTTCAGTTGGCTGATGTTGAGCGCCAGGAGCTACCCGCCTTTGCTGAGATGGAGGTGGAATTAAAAAATCGCGTCTTGCAAGAGGAGATCATCGCCTACAATGAGAAGTATCGTACCTGGCTACGCAAACGCTTTGGATTGACTGACAAGCATCTCTCTTCGCTTGTTCCTGATGATCTGCAGCCCTTTGCACTTCGATGACGCCGGCAGAACTGAAACGCTTCTTAGCTTCGCTCGATATTGCGCCACTAAAGCGCTTCTCCCAAAACTTTCTGATTGATCAAAACATTGTGCAGCGCGTGATGGAGATGGCCCAAATTTCTGAGGGCGATCACGTTTTGGAGATTGGGCCTGGAGCCGGCATCTTGACAAGGGCACTGCTTGATCGAGGCGCTTCTGTGACTGCTGTGGAGATCGATCGTACATTGGCGCAGGAGATGGCTAAGTTGCCGATCACCCTGATCGAAGGAGATGTTTTAAAGGTGGAGCTGCCAAGTTGTGACAAGGTGGTCTCCAACTTGCCCTACCACCTAACTTCCCCGATTATGGCAAAGCTCTTACCGCGTTATCAGACCTGCACTCTCTTTTGCCAAGAGGAGATGGGTAGACGCATTGTGGCCAAGCCGGGAACAAAGGAGTATGGCTCCTTTACCATCTTCGTACAGTTTTATAGCCAAGCTAGCTATGGCTTCAAAGTCTCCAAAAACTGCTTCTATCCAGCGCCAACAGTTGATTCTTGTGTGATCCACTTTGAGAAAAAAGAGCCGCCCAAGGTGGATGAAGAGAGCTTCTTTGAGTTTGTGCACACAGCCTTTCAAGGAAGGCGGAAAAAGGTGTCGACAACTTGGAAAAAGAGGTATGGTGTGGAAATCGATTGTAGTGCTAGACCGCAAGAGCTCTCTTTAGAGGAGTTTTTGCATTACTACTCCCTAATAGGCTCAAACTGAAAGAGTAGCTTGGTTGGGTCGATGCGGCAGCAAAGATCGATCTCGTCTGTATAGCCCTTGCCATCTGTTTGTAAATCTATCTTCACAACGCGGATATTCTGCTTAAAACCTTTGACCATTTTCGCCCCCTCTTGATAGAGGAGGGTGGTTGGTCCAGCGCGGAAGTCAAGAATACAGAGTGCCAGCTTCATCGTCTGGATTGCCTCAGCTGCATACTGAATAGATTTATCGCCTGCAACCGTACATTTAAACTCGTTAACAAATTGTTCTTCAGGAGTTTGAGTAAATGTTATCTTTTGTAAATCTGGATCAGGTCCATCTGTGAAGCAGAAGATCTTGTCTGTCTCATTGAGTGAGGCAAATTTGCGAGGTTGGTCAGGGAGATCGATGATAAGGTGGGAAATCCTTCCAAACCAATGCGTGGGTATTTCTGCTTCTGGATCTTGCGCCTGCAGCTGCTGCCTTGAAATGGCACTTTCTCCAGATAGCTGAAAGGTCAAATTAATCATACGAAAAAGGGTAGATCAATATTTGCTTTTTGTCCATCATTGCCCTATGAGATTTTTATTATTTATGATGTTTATTCCCACTACACTTTTTGGCCATCTGGTCATCCACATGGATATTAACCGCACAATTATCGCCTCCGATGTCACGCAGGGCCTAGGCCTCGAGCAGATCGTCAATCTCTCGCTTGCGAAGAAGTATGTCGACAGCTGGGAAGAGGGCTGCGAAGAGATGAGCTACTTTGACTATGTCTATACTAAGCTCTATCCCGGCCCTCGTCGAGACCGTGCACTTCGCAAGGTGCGCCGTGACACCATCCACGGCTTCATCGATCATCTGAAAAGCCAAAAACATCCCTTTTATGCAAAGGCGATGACAACAATGGATGAGGCGCACAGCGTGATGGAGAATAGATTCATCTTCCCCTCATTTCTAAAACTGATCGACCACCTTGAACAGAAAGGGGAGCCCTACACACTGGTTTTCCGCACCTTTGGTACCGATCTTGATCGCATCATTGAAGAGATGGGTTGGGATATCCCTAAAGCGCACTATAAAGAGGGAAGGCTCCACACAGCAGAGGGGATCATCGACTCACCAGAACAGATGAATAGCTTCTTCAAGAAACATAAGTGGATCGGTGTGCGTGATGACTACCACTACTGGAATCAAAATGATGAACTCAAAGAGTTTGGAAAACAGTTTCCTATTGAGGGGGATGCTCTTTTTTTTGACGACAATATCGAACCTGATAGCCGCGTCAATATTGTAGCACCCTTTGATACAAAATCGGGTAAGCCTCTCGAAATCTTGCCTCTGATTGCCAAAGGTATGCTAGTTCCTGTTATCACTGTAGATGCCATCTTAGATGAGTTGTATTTTGTAAATCATTTGAAGTAAGCGTATTGGGATTGGTTGTTCTCTATTAAAATTATATATATAATAGAGGTATGCCGATTGGGGGGATCAGGAGTGGTAGTGGGGGCTATGAGCCGCAGCGTTCACAGCGTGGTATATCTTTTCCACGTTTGGTTTCTAGGGCTTTAGGCAGTAGTCCTGAGGCTGAAACAGAGTTATCGCCACAGCGTGTGAGCCGTGAATCCCCAGCTATTGCTTCGCGCGTCACCAGAGCGGTTTCTTCTCTTTTTTCATCGAGGTCAGATTTAGAGCCTATCACGCAGCGTTGTAGAATTGAGAGTGAGCAGGAGCTGTTGCAAGGAGAGGGAAGGAGGCTCTTTGGAGGAACTAGGAGTGATAGGAAGAGGGCGATTTCTGCATTGAAGAGGTTGCGCTCGGATCGTTTCTTGCGCAATCCCGAACTTAGAAAGGCGCTTTTTTATGAGATGAGTGATGACCCTGAAAAGGTGGTGATGTGGACCAATCTACTGTCCGAGCATGCTCCGGAGCTTTCTGCGGATGACATCACAATAGCAAGAGCTGCTATCAGATCTTGGAGAAATGGGAAAGATTTTAAGATGGCCTCTTTTATGCGGGCATTGCAGGTACGAAGAGAGCCCCTTCCAGGGGAGGATCGAGCTGTATGGTTGAAGAAGCTTGCCATTGCAGCTTCTGTTTTGTCGCCTGACGATGCTGATCGCAACTATCAATATCGTATGGAGAGTCCTCTACTCGTGATTGGAAATGGGGAAATGTCCACCTATTTTCATGAGTTTGCGCAGCTTTTTCCTGAAGCTGAGTATGCAGCTCTGAGAGGGGTTTTTGATGATGCGATCAATACGAGAAGTTGTTTGAAGCAGCCTCAATTTACCACTGTCTATAACGCACTAGCTGGTGTAGAGGAGTCTAAACGCCTGCAAACCTTCAAAAATATCGTCGATCTCTCTCCATCATTTCGCGGAATAGAAGAGATTGTGGCGGTTGTCAACGCTCAAGAGGGAGTTCAGCATAGAATGCTTTTGAGCGTTCCTCGCACAGATATGCGCCTTTTTGCTGAGATTGCTAAGGCGTCCGCTACCTGGCCAGCAGAGTATAACCATGATTGTGTCAGTTCAGTCGCTGTTTTGGCACAGACTCTGGGGTGGATAGAGCATGCCACCCTTCTCAAATTTTGTTCGGAGCATCGAAATCTCGATCATAGCACGCTCAGTCGTTTGGGTCCGTTGGCGCAAACGCTACAGAACAGGCTGTCACTAGGCTTAGAAGATGCTCTTTCAATGGCTCTATATTGCCCACAGGGACAGGAACGCGCCTTTACGGCACTCATGGAGGCTCTGCCGAATCAAGAGAAAAGCTTGGGAGCCAAAGTGGCAAGAAGTGGGCTTCTATCCCTGCGACTCGAGCAACAGATAGAGTTAATCGCTCAGCTAAGTCAGCTTCCCCAGCAGGATCAACTTCCACTTTTTGCAAAAGATGTGGAAACTCTGCGGCGTCTTGCAGCGGATGAGGAGATCCTCTTTGTCACTTTAGGTAAAGAGCAAGAGGCTATAGAAATAATGGAGCGCTATAACATGTCAGCTGCTACAGTTTGGACGCTCTTTACCCTACCTGATGCCGCAAGAGGGGAGTGCCTTCACTATTTAGGTGATATGACGAACCGTGATCGTTGGATTGCGATCTTAGGACAGCTCGATCCCTCAGAAGTATTGCGTGCAGTCAATTATATTAGAGGGCTCAATCCTGTAGAAAGAGATGGTAATCTTCAAGTAGCGGAGAGTATCGGGGTTGCTTCATTGCGTTCTCGTTTAATGGAGAGATCCTCGGATAGTAGTTCTAGGCGCGCTTTTGCTATAAAAAGGGGGGAGGCGGTGCTCCCTCAGCTTATGCCCTATCTGATGGGATTGGGAGGGCACAAGATGCGCATTTTCTATGAGGGGGAACCAGGGGTTGACGTTGGAGGATTGAGTCGTGATGCATTGCAAAGCTGTTCCGATGAGCTACCCGACTATTTCTCAGATATCCTGCATAGCTCATCTGGCACCATGCAGATCAAGGAGGGAGCAGATCCAACCAAGGTGGATCAGCTAGGCACTCTCATGCAGCAGATGGCGCAAAATGGGATTGCGCTGCCAAGAGGATATCGCATTCCAGAGGGAGCTGGCAAGTTTACAGCTGAAGAACTATCTCGCAACTCCATTCAAGAGATGATTGAGTATAGTGACAAAAAAGAGCTCTATCAGCGTCTAATTGGAAATGTTCCAGAGCAGATAACAGATGAGATGCTTCCTGACTATTTGGAAGAAAGAGAGGGTGATTTTAGACTAGCTCAGCAACTATTTAAAAAGAGGATCGATGTCACCCTCTTGAATGGAACAGATACTCTACGTAAAGATGTATTGAGTAATCTCAACATTCAGGCAGATGTCGATACAAAGGCGGCGCGCTATCTGCGGAACTGGATCAAAAAAGCGCCTCAAGAACGGTTAGAGAAGTTTGTGCAGCTAGTTTCGGGCAGCAAAACACTGCCTGCTGGCAAGACAATTTTGGTGACAAAGGCAGCAAAGGTCAACTTCTTCGCCCACTCCTGCGCCTTTCAGATCGAGCTGGGCAAGGTCAAAAACGAAAGTTTATGGAATATCGGCTTTGAAGCGATGTTGGATGACCAGTCCTATACAGAACTATAACGCACCTGACCCGACCAATTTAGCTTGCTTCTAAGGGTGGAAAAGTAGTCAGTTCTATTGAGTTTTACCATCTCAAACTGTCTCTGTGATATCTCAATCTTCACACGCTCATTCGAGCCCAAGCTGTAGCGTGAAACACCATCATAGGTGATCTCCACCGGCTCCTCACTACCCAAATTCTGTACCTCAATCGAACTATTTGGCTTCAATACAAGCGGCCTATTGGAAATCGTATGGGGACAGATCGGCGTGATCAGCAGCGCCTCCAGCTCAGGACTCAAGATAGGCCCTCCAGCAGCCAGTGAATAGGCTGTCGATCCAGTCGGTGTCGACACAATAATCCCATCAGCAGAAAAGGTGTTGAGATAGGCCCCATCCACATGAATCGAAAGATCGACCAGAGAGGGGTTTTTAGCGCGGTGGATCACAATGTCATTGATTCCAAAGAAGTCCTGATCTGCAACAGAGCCCTCCATCATCAGCCGTTTTTGGATCACAAACTGCCCAGCAATGAACTCCTCCAAGCTTGGGTAGAGATCACTAAGCGGAATATCGGTCAAGAAACCGAGGTGACCCACATTAATTCCTAAAATGGGAGCCCTTAACTGCGGATGGTGGTGCAGAAGGCGTAAGATCGCTCCATCTCCACCAAGAGCTATCGCATAGTCCACCTGCCCACTCATCGGCGGAAGATTGAGACCCTCCTCCGGTGAAACAACCGTAACACCTTTTGATTTCAAGAAGGTGGTAACATCGCTAGCAATATCAAAGCTCTTCTTTTTTAAGCTATTGGCAAACAGTGCCACGATCATGGCCAACCCCCAAAGAGAAGTGTGTCTGGATCCTCTTCATCATCTGCTTTGGTAGCATGCCCACCCTCTCTAACAGCGCTCTATGTGAACCATGCTCATAAAATTGGTCAGGGATTCCAAAAGAGAGAAGTTCCGTATCTCCAAATTGATGCTCATGCAAAAACTGTCCCACTTCCGGGGCTAAGCCGCCCTTCAGTGAATGCTCCTCAATTGTCACCACGCGACGATGTTCCAGCAATAGCTTGCCAAGAAGTGTCACATCAAGTGGTTTGACAAAGATCGGATCGACAATGGTACAGGAAACCTTTTTCTGTGCCAGTAGTTCTCGCAACTCATAGGCCAATGTACAGCAGTGACCAAGAGAGATGATTAGAAGGTCTTCTCCTGTCTCCAGAAGCTCACCCCTGCCAAGCGGTCTGAAGTTGGTCGCAATTCCGCCCTCCTCAGTCGCCATATTAGGGTAGCGAATCGCACACGCTCGATTCCAAAGAGGCGCCGACTCCACCAAATCGCGCAGAAGCTGGCCGTTGCGCGGCTGACAGATCGCCATGCCAGGCATGGCGCGTAAAAAGGCAATGTCATAGATGCCGTGATGCGTCGCACCATCACCCGTCGCCAAACCAGCACGATCAATCGCAAAGATCACAGGCACCCTCTGCAAACAGACATCGTGAAAAAGATTGTCCATCGCACGGTGCAAGAAGGTAGCATAGATAGAACAAAAGACCTTGCGATCATGATACTTCGCCATACCACCACAAAAAGTGACGCAGTGCCCCTCCGCAATTCCAACATCAATTGCCCTTTTGGGAAACTTCTCAAAGAAGGGATCCAAACCAGAACCAAGAGACATCGCCGGCGTCACAACAGTCACCGTCTTATCCCGCTCACCCATCTTCACCAACTGCTTGCCAAAAAGCTTAGGAAAGGTGGGCTTTTTACTAGGATTGGGATGAAACTTGCACGTCTTGGGATCAAATGGTTTGACGCCGTGGAAGGTGATAGGATCCTCCTCCGCCGCCTTCACACCATGACCCTTTTGTGTATAGAAATGGAGTACTACAGGCATCTCCAAATCTTTCACAGCTGTCAATACCGCCACAACCTTTTTGATATCATGCCCATCGATTGGTCCTATATAGGAGAGACCAAATTGTGAGAAAAATGGCGCCTGACTCACCAAATTCTTCAACGAGGTGCCAAACTCCTTGCTCTTCTTCGACAAAAGATTTCCACAAAGCGGAATGGTCGAAATGAGCATCTCCAACTCACGTGAGACACGGCTCGTCATCGGATTGCTCAACATACGACTCAAAATGCTGGTGATTCCTCCAACATTTTTAGAGATCGACATCGCATTATCATTGAGAATCAATATGAAACGACCAAGATCCTTCTTGATGTTATTCAAAGCCTCAAGTGAGAGGCCGCAGGTGAGCGTCGCATCACCAATCACGGGAATGACATGCTCCTTACTGTCGCTAAGATCGCGCGCCTTGGCAAGTCCCAAAGCCAGCGGAAGCGCCGTTCCTGCGTGGCCTGCCAAAAAGTGGTCATGCTCAGACTCTGCAGGGTGAGCAAAGCCGGAAAGGCCGCCATCCTTGCGGATCTTCTCAAACTGTGCGTTATCCCGGTTGGTCAGCAATTTATGCGTATAGGTCTGATGGCTTACATCAAAGAGAAAGCGATCTTGTGGGGAATTGAAAACGTAGTGCAGCCCTAAGGTGAGTTCTACGCTTCCTAAGTTGGAAGCCAAATGACCTCCATTTTGCGCCATCACATCAATGATACGCTTGCGGATTCGCTGAGCCTCCTCTTTGAGCTCATCGATAGAGAGGCTTTTTAGATCACTCAAAAGGAACCTTTTCTGGTTCAGCATCACGCTTTTTTACCAACATCTCAATCTTCTTCTCAGCTTGAGATAGCTCTTCGCCCAGTGAGCCAAGCAGCTTGTCAGCCTCCTCATAGAGCTTCAAAGATTCTTCTAGTGGCACTTTGCCTGAGTTCATTTTATCTAAAATTTCCTCAAGACGGCCAAATCCAGCCTCAAATTTCGTCATCTACAACAAGCTCCCTTTCTCCATCACTCAAAATAGCGCGCAAGCGGTCATTCCGCTTGAGTTGGCAAGCAGAAACTATAACCGAATTTTCTTTTTGAGCCAAGAGGATGGAATAGCCGCGCTTCAATACTTTCCTTGGATCTAAAGCGTGAAGCTGACTCTCCACCTTCTTCAACTTCTCCTTTCTCAACAAGAGGCTAGTCTGCATCTTTTGATCCATCCTCTGGCTTGCCGCCTGCAGCCTCTGTTTCGTCGCCCCAAGCTGACGTAGAGGACTCAGTTCTGCCATCTTCCGTCCCTTGGCACTCAGCACCATTTTCTTCTCCAAAAGAGCGCGCCCAATCAGCTGGTCTAAACTATTTTTGAGTTCATCATATCGCTGTAGAGGCATCGCCAACAAATTGTAGGGCGAGACAAAGAGGGGATGGCGCTTCGCTCCTTCAAGCTTGGTGCGCCAAAACTGCATCTTTTGCTCCATCGTGCGCTCCAGAAGTTGGCGTAGTTGACCCAGCTGCTGCAAATGACGCTCACTCTCTTTAGAAACCAGTTCTGCGGCAGCAGAGGGAGTTGGAGCGCGCACATCAGCCACAAAGTCAGCAATGGTCACATCGGTCTCATGGCCAACAGCAGAGACAACAGGAATCTCACTCTCAAAGATTGCCTTGGCAACAACCTCCTCATTGAAGGGCCAAAGATCCTCTAAGCTGCCGCCACCTCTTCCCACAATCAAAACGTCAGCAAGCTTATGCCTATTGAAGGTGGCAATCGCATCGGCAATTTCCTTAGCAGCTCCATCGCCCTGAACCCGGACAGGGTGGAGCAGGAGGTGAAATTTTTTGAGCCGCCTGGAGAGTACATTGATGATGTCTTGGATCACAGCGCCCGTAGGAGAGGTGATCACTCCAATTGTTTTGGGAAAGGCGGGTAGCTCCCTTTTTTTCTCAAAATAGCCAGCAGTTCTCAATTTTTCCTTGAGCTCTTGCAGCTTCGCTAGGAGTTCGCCAATGCCAGCGAGCTCCATCTTGCGCACAATGATCTGATATTTTCCGTGGGGAGGATAGACTGAGAGGGAGCCTTTGATGATGACAGAGTCGCCCTCTTTTGGCAGCTTCATACCGGGCCAAATCGAGTTTTTGAAGAAGGCGCAGGAGATTTTTGCCTGCGAATCTTTGAGGTCAAAGTAGAGATGGCCGCTTGCCTGCTTTTTGAAGTTGGAGATTTCACCTTGGATGAGAACCTCTCTATAGCGACTTTCAAGTTGATTCTTGATGGCAAAGGTGAGTTCGCTTACGGCGATGGGGGTTGACTTAGAAGACATTTTTATGCTATCACCTTTTTCCTACTATGAGACACCAAGCGATGATCACAGGCAATTGGAAGATGTTTAAAAGCGTCGATGAGGCGCTCGAATTCGTCAAGAATTTAGCAGCTTGTTTACCGAAGAGTCAAGCATCTGTTGGAATAGCTGCGCCTTTTACAGCCCTTCTACCAATGGCGACCTTGGTTGACCAGATGGGAATGGAGCTCTCTATTGGCGCTCAAAACATGCATGACGCTGAAGAGGGTGCTTTTACAGGCGAGATTTCGGCCAAGATGGTGCGCGATTGTGGTGCCACATTTGTCATTTTAGGGCACTCTGAGAGGCGCCACATCTTTGGGGAGTCAAATGAGTTTGTCAATCGCAAGGTGAAACGCGCTCTCGCTTCTGGTTTAGAGGTGATCCTCTGTGTTGGGGAGAGCTTGGAGGAGCGTGAGGCGGGCAGGCTTGAGGAGGTGCTGAAGTCGCAGCTGCTTGAGAGTTTAGAGGGCGTTGAGAGCTTGGAACATGTGACGATTGCCTATGAACCTGTCTGGGCGATTGGAACGGGCAAGGTGGCAACGCCGGAAGATGCGCAAAGAGCGCACGCCTTTTGCCGACAACTTCTTGCCAAGAGTTGGTCAGAAGAGGTATCAATTCAATATGGGGGCTCTGTGAAGCCTGAAAATGCAAAGGCTTTACTGGGCCAGGAAGATGTAGATGGACTGCTTGTAGGAGGCGCCTCTTTATCGGCTGAAAGCTTTGCCAAAATTGTGAAGGAATCTTAATTCATGACAGCACTCTACTACCTACTGATCTTTCTCTTTCTCTTTGTTTCTGTGATTCTATGTTTTGTGATCTTGATTCAGGAGAGCAAATCGAGTGGTCTGGGTGCCTCATTTGGTGGTGATTCGGGTGATTCACTTTTTGGTGCTTCGACACCTGAGGTTTTAAAGAAGGTGACAGCCTACTTGGCGGTGATCTTCCTTGGTGGCTGCGTATTGCTCTCTATTTGGACAGGAGCTCTAGGCCGTGCAAAAGAGCGTAAGCTGAACCAGACAGAGATTTCTCAATGAGATTGCGCTACTATGGTGATCCGGTCTTGCGCAAAAAGGCGGAGCCAGTCTTAGAGGTCAATGACGATGTACGTGCCGTTGTGGATTTCCTGATTAAGGTGATGAAGGAGACCAATGGAATTGGGATCGCTGCACCTCAGGTCGGCTTTTCATGGCGCCTCTTTGTATCGATTGTGAAGGGACAAGATAGCGAGGGGACAATCCTATACTGTGATCCTTATGTGTTAGTTAATCCTGAGATTACCAATTTGTCGACTGAGACTTGGGAAATGGAAGAGGGATGTCTTTCAATTCCAGAACTCTATATCCCAATAGTTAGACCTGTCTCTTGCGACATTTCATGGTATGATCTTGAGGGCAATCAAACTAAGATGCATTGCGAGGACTTTCTAGCGCGCCACTTCTTGCATGAATATGATCATCTCAATGGTATACTCACAATTGATCGTGTCAAGGGTAAGAAGCGCACTGCTCTTGATCCCGCGTTGCGCATGATCAAAAAGAAGTACAACTAATCATTGCTAAATAAGTCTTACACAGTTATGATTTTCGCAAAAAAGTGAGAACGTATGTCTGTTTGTCTAGGGTGTAATCGTGGAATTTCTGATGAAGCTGTTGTTGGCAAGATGATCAAGTGTGGATCAGATTGTTCAGCAAAGGTGGATGATGTTTTGGCAAAACTTGATAATTGGTGGGAGCACTCTGTTGTTGTGAATGGCCAAAATGAGATCTATCTGCGCGCTAAAACGGCTCTGCTGACGCATGGGAATGCACCACATAAACTCAGACGCTCTCTTTCAGATCTGACAGCTCAGCAGAAGGGGTTTGTGTCGATGAAGGGGGGATGCATTGAGCTTTCTGTTCGGTAGACCTCGTTCTAGCTGCTCTAGCGATCCAGTGCCAAAGTCTCCAGGGCCGGATGGACCATTAAGCTTTTTAATAGGTAGAGCGCGGAGCACCAGCTGCTCTGGTTGCGACTCTCCTGTGCCAAAGTCTCCAGGGCCTGTTGTCTTTGTCTGCTCTTCTGGCTGTCCAGGTTCTCGTGATATTTGTGCGCGAGTGGACGCCTTTGCTGTGGGCAAGTTTGCTACCCATGCACTTTGTGTGGACAATCGGGCGGATCAGATCTATGAGGTGCCGATCGAACGTGTAGCCAAAGATTTGAAGGCGCTGTTTCCTGACTATACCCTAGCAGAGGGGGATGTTGCAGTGCTTTATCTAGAGAAGGAGGGAAATGAGAGTGTCACCTTTATGCGAAAATTAGGAGGCCATTTTGCCTTTTCCAGTTGAGGTTGGTTTTGAGGTTTCAGTTCGGGTTGATCCTCAGGTTAAGGAGCACTCTTACAGCAGTTATTTGGCGCTTGCCAATGGACGCCACTTTCGCAGTTGGGGAAGGTCTATTCCAGGGGCAGTTGTTGCTGTGAGTAGCTACGCTTTGATCGCTCTTAGAGTAAATCCGCCAAGCATACCGCCTTCGCCCTCTATACCTTATTGTACGCGGTAGCCATCGCCCCAGCGCGCCTTTTTTAGCTGTTTGTAGCCTTCATTACTCTTGGTTACAGTGCGTTCAAAGATGCCCTCCTCTTCACATAGAGTGAGCTTGATGTGTCCTTTGCGCTTCTGCGGCACATGCAAAATACGGAATTTGCGCTCTTTAGGTTCCTCTTTGCTTAGAATAACAAAGCTGTACTTCTCCTCTTCCCACCCAAGTGTGCCACCTTTCAAAATTCGATGCTTCTGTGTTCTAGCTACCTTGGTTCCAAAGTGACACCAGCCTGACTGCATCGGACACCTCTTTTCATGGGGACAGGGAGCTACAACAAAGCCACCTCGCTTGATAACCCTCTCTCTAAAGTCCAAAATGTTTTGGTAGCCAGCAGGGGTACCGGGCTCTACAATGATTAGCGCCACGTTGGTGAGTTCCCACAGCTGCTCGATCATGTGAGGACTTTCGCCGAGTGAATAGCTGCAAAGCACAATGTCATGGCGCTCTTTTGGCAGAGCTGTGAGCCAGTGATCTTTTGGATGGCGCTTCTTGCCGATTTTGAAAATATGGGGATTGTGCTCCACGCGGGTGATCTTCTCATACTCCAAGTCGCAGCCCGGGCCTGCTCCGAAATCGAGCAGACTATTTCCAGCTGGCGCCTCTTGCATCACTCGCTGCAAGACAGCTTGCGTCGCGGGAAAGCGCACCTCCAAGTAGATGGCGGCAGTTTTTTCATCGAGAGCCCAGTCGCCTGACTTGTAGAGTTGGCTCAGCTTCTCACTCATCTCTGGTGTCAAATCGTCCACGCAACTAGGATAGATGAAAAAGATGATCTTATGCAAATTATGTGAGCTTCCGCTGCCGAAAAATCCAATTGAGGAGCACTTTTGCTGTTCTGGCTGCGCCACTGTCTATAAAATTTTAGGAAAAGCTGATCCAAATGCCCCTCTTTTCAAAGAGGCGCAAAAGGCAGGCCTGCTCTCCAATCAGGAGAAGATAGATCAAAAAGAGGCGCAAGAGAAGCTCCGTACTCACTTTGAAATTCGTGGGATGTGGTGTCCGCAATGCGCCTCGGCAATCCAGATGCTCCTGCTGCGGCAGAGGGGCGTTGTACGAGCAACTGTCGACTACGCGACAGATCTTGCGCTTGTGGAATATAATCCGCGGGAAACAGATAAACAGGCCCTCTTTGAATATATCAAGCGGATCGGGTATGAAGCGGGATCTCTGTTAGAAAAACCCAAAAGCCACTTTTCGCTCTGGCTCCGTCTAGGGTTTGCCCTTTTTGCCCTTCTCAATCTGATGATGTTTCTCTATCCTGTACACTTCTCCTCAGTTTTGGAGGGCTATGAATTGCCTCTTGCATGGCTCTCTTGCGCAATTGCGACGCCGCTCTTTTTTCTCTTTCCTTGGCGCCGCCTGATTGTGGGACTGCGCACGCTCTGCTTGGGAATGGAATCTTTGATCTTCCTGGGGATATCAGCTGCCTATTTGACCTCATTGTGGAATCTTTTCCACAATAGCGTAGCTGTATACTTCGACTCGATGAGTATGGTGATGGTCTCTCTTCTGCTGGGGAGATTGTTGGAGCAGCGTGCCAAATTTTCAGCAAAGCAGACTCTTTTCCGCATCACCAGATCGCTGCCTCAAAAGGGGAGGCGAAATGGGCAGATGGTGTCCATCAAGGAGATCAAGGTTGGTGATGAACTACAGCTGCTCTTGGGTGAGAAGGTAGTGCTCGATGGGGTGGTCACAAAGGGGGAGGCGCTTGTTGATGAATCTGTGATGACTGGTGAGGCGCGGCTTGTTTTGAAAAGGAGGGGAGAGCGGCTGATTGGTGGTAGCATTGTGCGCAAAGGCTCTCTCTATTTTGAGGTGACAGCCAATAGCGAAGGTTCGCTCATCTCCCAGATACTCCAGTTTATAGAAAGGGATCTCAGCAGCAAAAAACAGGTGCGATTGATTGATCGCATCACCCCCATCTTCATTCCGATTGTCATTTTGCTGGGACTTCTCTCAGGCCATCTGCTAGAAGTGCTTCTTGTTGCCTGCCCCTGCGCTATTGGCATAGCCGTTCCATTGATCGAATCGAGGCTAATCAAACGCTTTGCCGATGAGGGCGTTTTGATTCGCAATCGCGACGCCCTATTTCGCCTCGGTGATGACCCCTACTTCATCTTCGATAAAACCGGCACCGTGACAGAGGGGCTCTTCACTTTGCTCAGCGAACCACCCAAAAATCCTCTTATAGGTCGTATGGCAGCCTCTACGATTCATCCAGCTGCACAGCCGCTAGCTGAAGGCAAGCCTCTTGAGGTGGAAGAGGTCATTGGTCGCGGCCTTATCTTCGAAGATGCACTTCTTGGCTCCTCTCGCTTTTTGCAGGAGCGAGGCGTTACTGTCCCAACCATTGCAAGTGAGCATAGCCTACTCTTTTTTGCAAAAGGGGGAAGCTATCAGGAGCACTTTGAGGTGGGTGACCGATTACGTCCCTTTCCAAAGCTCAATGGATTGCTACTTTCTGGTGATCGCAAGGAGGTGGTCAAAAGGGTGGCAGATCAACTCGGCCTACAGTGGAAAGCAGAGTGTGATCCCCTCCAAAAAAGAGAGGTGATCCAAAACATCACTCAAACCACAGTGATGGTGGGGGATGGAGTTAATGACGCATCAGCTTTGGCTGCTGCTGATGTGGGCATCTCCGTCACCTCTGGTAGTGATGTCTCTTTGCAGGTTGCAGATATGGTGGTGAGTGATTTAGAGGCTCTGCCTGCTTTAGTAGCCCTTTCTAAAAAGGGGAGGCGGATTGCACGCCAAAATCTCTTCTGGGCCTTTTCATTTAATATTGTAGGAATAGCGCTAGCGATGCTGGGGCTGCTACAGCCACTTTTTGCAGCAGCGGCAATGGCGCTCTCCAGTCTAGCTGTCGTTATTTCTACTGCCCGAATCGATAAAAAGGGTGGGCTCAAGCAGCTCACCAGCTGGAATCTTCATAGCGGGAGTGAGCAGCGTGACGTCGAAACTAAGAGTGTCACTCTTTGAATCATATTTTGGGTTGCGCAAGACTAGATTGACCTCGCTGTAGTGAGCTGTTCTTGCTCTAGGGCTTTTGGATGGAGCGTAGTAGATGAAGCCGGCGTTGGGCGGCTGCAGCAAAAAGCTGCTGTGCCCTAGATCCCAATTCTCAAGAAACTCATTTAGAGTCACACTTCCCGCTCTTCTGTCCGGTCTCTCAGAAAAAAAGGCGACTGAATCGTTAACATTGTGGAGGTTCAGCGTTCCGCTGATCGTTGTGCCATCTGCCATCTCCATAGTCGCTGTTCTGGCATGAATGACAAAAAGCAGCTGATCGTCAGGGATCGGCTTCCTACGGAGATACTGCTTAACTCCCGTTTGGCAGATTTCGTCAGAATTTTTGATTCGGCTAAATTCGGAGACGAGCGCTAACCACTTGCTGGTTAGACGAGTCGAGAATGACACCGAATCGAAAATTGTGGCGGAAGATACCAAAC
>JAJACG010000019.1 GCA_022601635.1 Chlamydiales bacterium
CACTTTGCAAAAGAGTATTTAGTGAAAAATCTACTTGCTGCTGAGCTGGAGCTTCTTGTTCCGAATCTGAACCTGAAGTCCCATCATAACTAAATGGCTGTGCCTGAGGTGGAAGTTCAAATGACGAACCTGCTCCTCTTTGAGAAGCCGTCAGAGATGAACCGCCAGATGCACTTTGCAAAAGAGCATTTAGTGAAAAATCTACTTGCTGCTGAGCTGGAGCTTCTTGTTCCGAATCTGAACCTGAAGTCCCATCATAACTAAATGGCTGTGCCTGAGGTGGAAGTTCAAATGAAGCTGTCAGAGATAAGCCGCCAGATGCACTTTGAGAAAGAACATTTGATGCTACTTGTGTAATGGAAGATTCCGGTTCTGTATCATGTGGCAGATCTGCTGAAGGAAATGAATCTGCAGAGGAACTAACAGGTGAAGACATAAAAACCTCAGGGCAAACTTTTAAAGGTGCCTTTATATATCAAGAGTCGAATAAAAACGACAAAAATTTATGAGCCAATTTCTCCAAAGAAAATCTCAGGATTGTCAATTGCAGATTGTATCTGCTCCACAACTTGGGAGGCAAAAGAGTAGGCATCTTGAGTAAATGACAAGCTTTCCATCTGCCCCTTGAGCCAGAAATAGAGAGATTTTATCTGCTTTAGACTTAGGTGTGAGCAGGGTTCAGCCTCTTCATTATTATAGGTCAGCTTAGGCACGTCACACTCTGCAAGCAACGAAAAGTAGGTAACTACTCTACTCAGTCGAAAATGTTCAGGCTGGCTATTGTTTAGTTCAGCTCTTTTAGCATATTGAATAGCTTTCTCCTTGCTTAACTTGCATTTATCAAATGAGACTCTCAAGTTTAGCAGTAAAAGAGCCTCTGGAATCTTTGAGATTGGGTTTTTGGTAATATCCAAAGTTTGCAATCTGTAGAGATCGCAAAGTAATAACGGAAGGGTGTATAGAACATTTCCATGAAGGTTAAGTCTTTCTAAACAGAGCAGCTTTTCAATACCCGGAGGTAACGCTTTGGATACTGTTCTTGAAAGGTCTATTTCTCTTAAATGGCGCAAACACGCTAGGTTATCAATATGTCCCCCCAGTGGATTGTTGCTAATATTCAAAATACGCAGTGTTGTACATCCGCGTTCAAAGTCAATCCTTTTAATTGCATTGTTAGAGAGGTCTAGAGAGTATAACGTAAGCAGTTCTAGCTCAGCTGGAAGCTGATCTAAATTGTTGAAAGAAAGGTTTAAGCAGCTGAGAGAAGATAGAGTATTGAAACGCTTAGGGAGAGATCTTAGTTTATTGTGGCTAAGATCGAGGGTAACGAGTTCAGATAGATTACTCAGCTCATCTGGCAGTGATTTTAATTCACAGTGACTCGCAGCTATCACACGCAGTTGCTCTAATTGTCCAATCCATGGGGGCAGAGTACCCAGGCACAATCCTGAGAGTTTTAGAGATCGCAGAGCTGTCAATCTACTGATTCCAATGGGTAGCTTTTTTGAGCAGTTTGAGAGGTCCAAGCTTGTCACTTCTAGTAATTCATGGCGATCTATATAAGCGCCTAAACCACCAGTACGCAAAAAGCTTTCTAATGCATTCCACTCAGGAATAGGTATATGCGTAGCGCGATTGAGGGTGCGAAAATCGGATTGTTTTGGGGCAGTCGGGTTGAGGTCGGTCAAAGCCTTTCTCTTAGCTCTCTCTACCTTTCTCTTCGTTGGTGAAGGCGGAGGATCGCTATCGAATAGCAAAACAGATAGTGGAGCAATCTGGTTGAGATCGGTAAAGGCGTTGCTCTTAGCTCTCTCTACCTTTGTGTTCGTTAGTGAAAGGAGTGGATCGCTATCGAATAGTAAAATAGGTGTTGCGTTTACAGGTTCAGTCATTGCGGCAACAGTTATAGTGGAATCTAGAATTGAATTCTAGTGTGAGCTGGAGGTCGTCCAGCTCACACCAAGAGCCTTACGACAGCTCTTCTTTCTTCTGCTGGATGTAGCTAATTACATCACCCACAGTCTTTAGCTTTTCAGCCTCTTCTTCAGAGATCTCGAAGCTGTAGCGCTCCTCAAACGTCATAATCAGCTCAGTTAGATCCAAGCTGTCTGCGTTGAGATCCTCAACAAACGATTTCTCAGGTGCAACATCCTTTGCGTCTACACCCAACTGCTCGACTACAATGTCGATCACTTCTTGTTCTAGTGACATAGTTACCTCTTCTGTCATTGTTTCTCCTAAAAAAGTTATTAAACGGTTATAGCGCGGCTCACCATTTTTTACATCACCATTCCGCCGTCAACGGTCAACGTCTGCCCAGTAATATAGGCGGAGTTGTCTGATGCTAAAAATGCTACAGCATTCGCAATATCTTCTGGTTGACCAAGCCTTCCCATTGGGATTTGCTTCATGAGTGCCTCTTTTTGCGCATCACTCAGTGCATCGGTCATATCTGTTTGAATAAATCCAGGGGCGATGCAGTTTGCTGTAATTCCCCTAGAAGCCAACTCTCTTGCCAACGACTGCGTAAAGCCAATCAAGCCTGATTTCGAAGCGGCGTAGTTAGTCTGGCCCGGATTGCCTATCAATCCCACCACAGAGGTGATATTAATAATTTTTCCGCTGCGCGGGTTCATCATTGGGCGCACAACACTCTTACAGGTGTGGAAAGCAGATTTTAGGTTGGTGTCCATCACAGCAACCCAGTCCTCCTCTTTCATCTTCATCAGAAGACCATCTCGGGTAATTCCCGCATTGTTGACCAAGATATCAATTGGCCCAAGCTCTTCACTCACCTTAGAAATAGCTAGATCAACAGCAGAGCCATCTGCCACATCAACAGCATAGAATTTCACACGCTGACCATCCTTACTCAGCTGCTCAGCAGCCTCCTCGCCACGCGCCTGGTTTTGACCAAAAAGAGCGACATCAGCTCCCTCCTGAATAAGACGCTTCGCAATGGCAAAGCCAATTCCGCGAGTTCCGCCCGTTACAATCGCTACCTTATCCTTGAGCATCCACATCCTCCAAATCTTCTACCTTTCCAATACTAATTGTCTTCGCAGCACCAATCTTACGATTCATCCCAGCTAACGTCTTGCCACAGCCAATTTCATAGAACAGCTCAACATCAGCCATCTTGCGAATTCCCTGCTCCCAGCACACAGATGAGGTCACTTGGTTGATCATGTTTTGACGAATCTGCGCCTTATCTTCCACAAAGTCGCCCGGCACATTCATCACAAGGGCAACTTCACTATCCGCAATCTCAGTTGCATTGATCTTCTCAGCCAGTTTGTCTTGCGCCGACTGCATCAATCCAGAGTGGAAAGCTCCGCTCACTTGAAGAGGTAGACAGCGTTTTGCTCCCGCCTCCTTTAAAGCCTCCATCCCTCTTTCAACACCCTCTCGGCTGCCAGAGATTACCGTCTGACCCGGGCAGTTAAAATTGGCCACCCAGAGCTCAGGATCTGCCACCCTCTTGACTACCTCTTCCACCTGCTCAGCCGAAAGTCCCACAATCGCAGCCATCGTGCCCTCAGTCTTCTCACACGCCTCTTGCATCGAACTTGCGCGGAATTGTACAAGCTGCAAGCCCTCCTCGAAGGTAAGGCGACCACTTGCCACAAGTGCCGTATACTCACCAAGACTGAGACCCGCCACTACATCTGGATTTAGATCCAAACAAGCCAAAACCGCCACACTCATTACAAAGATAGCAGGCTGACTATTCACCGTGCGCGTTAGCTCCTCTTCAGGCCCCTCAAAGATGATCCGAGAAAGAGGGCGACCTAAAATCTCATCCGCCTGATCAAAAATAGCGCGCGCCTTCTCAAAGTTGTCATAGAAATCTCTCCCCATACCAACAAATTGCGCACCTTGACCTGGAAAAATAAACGCCCTCTTCATCACTCTCCCTTCGTTAAGATAGTTGCTCCCCACGTAAAGCCTGCGCCAAACGCCACGAGCAGAATGTTCTCCTGATCAGCAATCTCATGCTCTCTTCTCAACTCATCAAAAGCAATACCCACACTCGATGCCGATGTGTTGCCATATTTGTGCACTGTACGATAAACCTTCTCATCCGACATCTTGAAACGCTTCGCAATCGCCCCTATAATACGATCATTAGCCTGATGTGGTACCACCCAGTTGAGATCGCTCTCCTCCATACCAGCTGCCTCTAAACTTTTGATCGCCGCACTCTCCATACGACGCACAGCATGCTTAAAGACCTCTTTGCCCTGCATCTCAATAAAATGCATGTCCTCCTCAACCGTCTTCGCTGAAGTGGGATTGCGAGAACCACCAGCACGCACTTTCAACAGGTCCTGCTCCTTGCCATCCGCACCCAAACAGACCGGATTAATCAAAAAGCCCTTGCCCTCACCACTCACAACAGCTGCCGCAGCTCCATCACCAAATAAGACACAAGTTGCACGATCCTTATAGTTAGTAAATGAAGAGAGTTTCTCAGAAGCGATCACCAAAACATTCTTATAAGCTCCGTTTTCCACATACGCTTTGGCTATAGAAAGAGCGTAAAGCATTCCTGTACAAGCGGCTTGCATATCAAGACAGGGAATCTCCTTAGCGCCCAGCTGGTTTTGAATCAAAGCGGCTGTGCTTGGAAAGAGATAGTCTGGCGTTGAAGTGGCAACTAAAATCATATCAAGATCAGCTACAGATTTGCCGCAATCACTTAGCGCCTTTTGAGCCGCTTTTGCTCCCATGTCAGAGGCAAATTCATCCTCCGCAGCAATACGCCTCTCCTTCATACCTGTCCTAGTCACAATCCACTCATCGGATGTGTCGACTATTTTTTCTAAATCTTGGTTGGTCATCACCCTCTTGGGGAGATAGGACCCAATTCCGACAATTCTTGCCTGCTTAATGCTCACTCACTTGCCTCTGTAGAAAAACTGGAATGGGCGATTGTAGCAAAACAACCTTTAAAAATAAATAAGATAAATGCATGATGTGACAGAATATGGACTACCCAGAGCACCTTCTTAAGCTAATTGCCACTTTTAAAAAATTTCCTGGTGTCGGAGCGCGCACAGCTGAGCGTTTTGCCTTCGATTTTTTGGATTGGCCAGCCGAAAAGATGGAGGAGATGGCCAAAACTTTGAGTGAAACGCCCTCGCAAATTCAAAATTGCACTGAATGTGGTGCCATGATTCAGCGTGACCCCTGTCCCTTCTGTACAGATCGAGATGGCAGCCGCATCTGCATCGTCCGCTCACCCAAAGATATCTTTATGATAGAGGAGACGCGCGAATACCGCGGTCTTTACCATGTCATCAACAGACTGCTCTCCCCCATTCTCAATGAGGGGCCTGATAGCGCCTGCATTTCAAGATTGAAACAGCGAATTGAAGAGCATCAAACAAAAGAAGTCATCGTAGCACTCGATTCAACTTTGGAGGGAGATGCAACAGCCCTCTTTCTAAAGAAGGAGTTAGACTCTTTAGAAGTAGTTGTTTCCAAGTTGGCTCTTGGTTTACCAATGGGTAGCTCTCTCGATTTCATAGATGGCGGAACGCTTTCTCGCGCGCTTAGCGGTCGAATCAACTTGCAATAATACCATTTCAATTGCTACGCTCACACGTTCTATGTATCGACTATTTGTATTTTTACTTCTCCTGACTTCGACGCTTTTTGCTCAAAACTATGAATCGATGCGCATCGGACGCATTGACATTTTGCCGCAAAACTTGGAGCCAGGCGTCTCGTTTAACGCGAGGCAAGTGCGCACAAGACTGCACACTAAGGTTGGCAACCTCTTTTCCCAGCAGGAGTTTGACTCCGATCTAAAGATGCTGGCAGATGAATATGACCGTGTAGAGCCGCAGGTCTATATGAGTGATGGGCAGGTACAGATCACTCTAAAAATCTGGTTCAAACCGCGCATTCGCAAGATTATCTTCTGTGGAAATGATCACATTAACGAGAAGAAACTGAAGAAAAAGCTGGAGATTGAAGAGGGCGATCTTTTTGAAAGAGAAGAGTTTATTGACGCATTCAATAAGCTTCGCATGCACTATGTGAAGAAGGGCTTCTTTGAGAGTGAGTTGGACTATGATTTGGTGCCGGTGGATAATGGAAGCCAGGTCGATGTTAAGATTACTGTTTGCGAGGGAACAGCAGGCAAGATCAAGGGTATTCGCTTTTGTGGTTTGACCTCTTGCGAGGAGAGAGATCTTCTCGATATGATGATGACCAAGAAGTACAATCTTCTGCTTGCTTGGGTTCCAGGTCCGGGCGGCTGCTACCATCCCGATTTGATTGAGCATGATCGTCTGCAAATCTTGGACTACTTCCAGAACCAAGGTTTTGCCGATGCCTATGTTGAGCTCACTGTTGAGGAGTGCTCAAATGGAATCATCTTAGTAATCACTGTTGATAAGGGTGAGCGCTACTTCATTGGCCACATGGCCATGAAAGGCAATACCATTTTCACCAACGAGCAAATTTGGGATCGATTCACCTTTGGACGCGGCTCTGTTTACTCCCCTTCTTGTGTACGCGAGACAGTTCAGTGCATCACAGATCTTTATGGAGCCCATGGCTACATTGATGCCTCTGTAGATCTTCGTGTCAGCCTGCGTGACGATGCACCAATCTACGACGTCTGTCTCCTTATTGAAGAGGGCAAGCGCTACCATGTGGGCCTTGTCAAGGTCTTTGGCAACAGCTGCACGCAAACGCCTATCATTTTGCATGAGACGATGCTCACACCTGGGGATGTCTTTGATGCGCGTAAGCTTAAGTCGACTGAAGAGAGATTGACAAACACTGGATACTTCAAGAATGTCAATGTTTATGCGCTACAATCACAGCTACGAGACTATGAAGATAGTGGTGAGCTCTACAGAGATCTCTTTGTAGAGGTTGAAGAGACGGACACAGGAAGCATTGGACTCTCCTTGGCATTCAGTAGCTTGGAACAGTTAGCTGGTGGTGTTGAGATCTCGGAGCGCAACTTCAACATTTTGGGGCTGACTCAAATTGGCCGTCGTGGTGGGAGAGCGCTTCGTGGTGGTGGTGAATACATCCACGCGAAGGTGAATGTGGGTAATAAGCAGACCACCTACCTGCTTCAATGGACCAAGCCGCACTTTGCCGATACGCCTTGGATTGTGGGCTTCGATCTTGAGAAGGACAACAACCGTGTGATTTCGACCGGTTATGAGATGAAGACCTATGGCGGCTCGGTACACGCCACCTATATCTTGAATGACTTCTTGAAGATGGACCTCTTCTACAAGGCGAATCATCAAAAGACGGTGGTTGGTAAGACATCGAGTGTTGAGTTGCAAAGCCAGCCTCAAAACGATGGTCTACTCTCCTCTGTTGGAATTCTATTCATCTATGATGATTCCGATAATCCAAGAAGACCGACAAAGGGCTTTAGATCCAGCTTTCTCTATGAGCTCTATGGAGTGGGTGGAGATGCGGATCTGATGAAGTTTTGTTACTACAACTGCTACTATATACCGGTTTGTAGAGATACAGTTTTCAAGATCCGCTGCGACCTGCAATTTATCCACACCTATGGAACGACAACTGAGGGCAAGGTTCCTCAGGTAGCGCGCTTCTTCTTGGGTGGTGAAACCTCTGTTCGTGGTATCTATCCCTTTCAGATCGGTCCTAAGTATGACAACTTCCAGCCTAAGGGAGGTCTCTCCTCATTCCTATTCTCTGAGGAGCTACAGTATAATCTGTGCAAAGCACCTTATATCGACCTCTTCAGCTTTATCGATGCTGGTTCTGTCAACTTAAGTGAATTTACCATCCGCGACCTCGTAACCACTGTTGGTTTTGGTACTCGGATTGAGGTGATGAAAAATACCCCAATGATGTTTGGTATCGGCTGGCCGATCCATTCAGGGCAGACAGTGAACGGTGAGACGATCAATATCGCTCAACGCTTCTTCTTTGCCATGGGAACAAACTTCTAATTTAGGAGGAAGAAATGAAAAAGTTGAAATATATAGTGCTTGGGTTGCTCACGGTGAGCACGCTTCATGCAGCGGAACTGAAGATCGGTTTTGTTAATTTTAAGAGCTGCATGGAAGAGTCTAAGCAGGGCAAGCAGGAGATGGGCTCATTTGAGGTGATGCGTACGCAGATGCAAGAGAGCCTTGAGAAGACTGAGACAGAGCTTCAGGAGATCGCTGGCAAATTGGAAGATCAAGACTATATGGATGGTCTATCTCCCACGGCAGAAGAAGAGCTCAAGATGCGCTTCCAAGGACTGAACCAGGAGCTTGCACGCTACCAAAACCAGTACTATCAAATCCTCAACCAAGCCAACTTCCAGATGATGCAAACCCTGCACACGCAGGTGAGCACAGCTTCTGAGAAGGTGCGTCAAAAGCAGGAGCTTGCACTGGTCTTGAATGAAGATTCAGTCTTTGCTTTTTCTGACTCTCTTGATGTGACAGCAGCAGTCGTCGATGAGATGAACCGCCGTTATGAGCTTGAAAATGGAGCTTTGAATGACTAAAAGCCTCACCCTAAAGCAGCTTAGTGAATTGACTGGTGCCGAACTGCATGGCGATCCTACTCGCCAGATCTACGGCGTTGAAGATTTAGAAGCAGCTGAGGTTGAGCACGCCGCCTTTGTGGAGAATAAGCGCTATGCAAGAAAGAGCGCCTCTTCAAAGGCGGGCGTAATTTTTACAAACATTCCCCTTGAGAGGGACCATCTACTCCACCCACAACCTTCTTTTGCCTTCCAAAAGGCTGTAGAGTTTTTCTGTGAGCAGCCTAAGAGTGGATTTGTTGGCATTCATCCCACCGCTATTGTGGAAGGGGCAACTGTTGGAGAGGGGGTTACAATAGGCCCCTTCTGCGTCTTAGATCGCGGCGCTATTATTGCTGATCACACTGTATTGGGACCGCACGTCACTGTTGGGGCTGACTCCAAAGTGGGCGCCTTTTGCCATATTCACGCTAATGCAACAATTCGTGAAGGATGCACCTTGGAAGAGCGTGTGGTTGTGCAACCTGGCGCTGTGATTGGCTCCTGTGGATTTGGCTTTGTTACAGATCAGAAGGGGCATCACCAAAAGCTCAAGCAGCTCGGTACGGTTATTGTTGAGAGCGATGTTGAAATCGGTGCCAATACAACCATTGATCGCGCTAGATTTAAGGAGACTCGCATCAAACGCGGGACAAAGATTGATAATCTGGTACAGATAGCGCATCAAGTTGAGCTTGGTGAAGATAATGTCATTGTAGCCCAAGTGGGTATTGCAGGTTCGACCAAGACAGGTAGACATGTCGTTCTTGGAGGACAGACTGGAGTTGCAGGCCATATTGAGATCACCGACGGCGTACAGGTAGCGGCCTGCTCAGCTGTAAGCAAGACACTTAAAGAGAGCGGTACCTACTATGGCACTCCAGCGATGATCGACCATGAATTCAAGGAGCACTTTATGGCGCTTCGTGGTCTCAAAAGGCTTTTGAAGCGAGTCAAAGCGCTAGAAGAGGGTTGTGATCGGTAACGCTTCGACTCTCTTGGAAAGCGCAATCCTCTCTTTTTTTAAACAGATAACAGCCCCCCTGGCCGAAAGGCGTAGCTGTCTTTACCTACATAGTAACGAAATCAAGCAGAGATAGAGAGCTAGAGGTGGCCAAATGGACCGACTCTGGCAGCGCAAAGCAGCGCACATAGAGAACCTCCGGAAACTCCTTCTGATCAACCAATACCCTCACTGTAAAATCATTCTCCCCTTGTGAGATCAACTCTTTTTCACACTCAGCTGTGAGATAAGAGAGAGCACTGCAACTCATTGGAAAGTATGGATCTGACATATTAGTCCTCTCTTGTAGAGGAGAGTTTTCTACAAGAAGCTCCTCCTCAGAAAGTGGATCTCTATAGAACTCGGCGGAGCCCTCAGTACTTTCAATATAAATGAAACGATCAAGAGAGTCATCAACAGCGAGTTTGTGACCTCGATAGAAGTTAGGGTTGTATGTCTCAACAAGAGTTGCCGTCTCAAGGTAGGGAGTCCAATCTGAGCAGGTCGTCTCAATATGATATACACCCCACGAACCCACTAAATCAGCCTGGCCCGGCTCCCAACTAAAAGTCTCATGCGAGACACCCTCAGCCACGATAGCCTGCCCCTCACTTGAGGTCCAATAAGAGGTAATCGAATCTCCATTGTCTTGTTCTAAGTAGGCGTCAATCTGTGTTGGCAGCTCCATCTGAACGCGCTCACCAAACAGTGTCAATGATGCGAACATTGAAATGATGGATAATACTTTCTTCACCTATTCCTCCTTGTTAGAAAAGAAGAGTATAGATGAATAATGTTTAAGTCAATTAAATTAAACAGGTTCTATTTCTAAGTGTATTGAGATTTTAAGATAAGCAGTTTCATGACGCGCCTATCGATTTCCGACTCCGAAATGCGCCCACTCTTCACCACTCTACAGATCATGCGAATTGCATCTTGAATATTAGACCCAAAAAGCAGCACATCATAGCTCTCTTTAAATGCCTTCACCAACTTCTCTTCATAGATACGCTCTTCAGTCAGATCCAAAAAGTTGAGGCTCTTTAAACCAATATGCTCCTGAGCTCCATCAAGTGAAACTGAAATCGAACTCTCCAGAGTGCGCGAAGGCGCTCTCTTTTTAGGAGGCGCATGCCTAGCTACAATACCAAGAGCTTGCCTCACACCCTTACGGAATGCGCCGATCTGCTCCTTTGTCGTTCCCGCCTCATGACTGCGCTGCTGATCAAATTGAAAGTGCACCGATAGGCGACGATTCAGCCCCATTACAGCCTTGCCAAGGTCGGAGAAGCGCTTCTCAAGCCCAGGCTGATTAAGGTCGGGCATCTTCTCCCCCTCAAAGTAAAAGGAGAGGCCATGCAAAAAGTCATTTCCAATAAGAAGAGCCGTCTTAGAAAGTTCCTGATAACGCTCAATTAAATAGCCCTGACGACGATACTGGCCCTTCGTAAAGAGAAGTCCGCCAATTTGCCACGCCTGAATCAAAAGCTCTACATGCTGCTGAATTGAAGTGTCGTAGACAGCTTCCGTCTGATAAAAACACAGCTGCGCTACCTTCTCCTCCAACGTGAGAAGATTGGCGAAAAGGCGTTTTGCCTCCTCTACTTTGCCTGAACCATTAAAGATACCGTGGCCCTCTTTGACAGCAGGCTTCTCTGGAAAGGTTGGCTCTACATCCCCCTTCTTCTTCTGATTCCAGAGACGACCACGATGACGTGTCTGACGACGGCGCTGAGAATCGCTCTCCTGATCATCAGGATGATCATCAACCGGCTGGATGCGGTGTGGGGGCGGATTGAACTGTGGTCCAAAAATATTCATATACACCTATTCTAGCAGCTTCCAATTAAGGGGGTATTAAGGACTAAGTCTACTTTTTTTATCAAACAAAAAATTCTCCTATAGCTATTGAAAATAGCCCCTAGGAGAAGAGATAAATAGCCTATTTTTTAAACGAGTAAAAAAATGTATTTTTAATGTAAGGACTGTGTTAAGGTTTCATTTCTTAATGAATATTTAACTTATGGAGGGTACAATAGTTGTATTATGTCTATTAACTTGAATACTACTGACTATTCCGAGAAGGGCTATAACACCTATAGGCCGATTAGAGCGCTGGTTATTCTTGCCGCTTTGGGCGCTATAGGCTACCTAGTAGTGACTTTGCGCCATATAACATGGACAAAGGTGCAAAACTTTTTCCAGCAAAAGAGTGTGGCTTGGAAGAGCGTAGCTATTGTGGGCGGTATAACCTTCTCAGCAGGACCTGTCTTAGCTATTTTGCATCGTGCTGTTTATGGTGAGGATAAAGCGGCCAAGAAGCTGCGTGAGATACATGGAGTGGCTCCAACTCGGGGAAAGTTTACTGCGAGTCGTTACTGGGTTCCAATTATTATCAATCGCACACGTGGTGAAGACTACAACATCATGGACACATCGACCCTTGATAAGGAAGGAAATGGCGCCTGTTTTGCCTATATGTGGAAACCAAGTCTACACCCTGAGGCCATTGCCTTACAGAGCGCCGCTTTAGGCACGCCTTTGCAGCTGATTGGGAAGGTGGCCTACCAGACGATTGGTTGGATTCCTGCAGCTAAGAAAAATGGGACTTCACCTCTATATGAGCTTGGCAGGGCATCTTGGCGGGTGATCCGTGCACCATTTTATGCTGCTGCCTACTGCATCGCTCAATTCGCTGTTTTGTTTGATCCCTACAATGGAAGAAAGCTGGTTGCCAATGTTGAGCGTGATTGGAATGATGGAACGCTGGTGCAAAATGGCTTTGCTCTTGCCTGGTGCGGAAGGTGTGCCAAGGATACAGATTCACCAATGAGCGGAATAGATTTAGGACGTGATCAGCATACAGGATTCTTTGTAGAGGGCTGTTTTCAACCGACTGCTGTACTGGTATTTAAAAACAATATTCTTCAAAAAGTTAGATCTCCCAGTGGGTATGGGGAAAACTGGACGGCCACTCTTGCTGAAAATCAGTCACCATATAGACTATTATTCTCTCAGCTAGCCTCTTCTTGCAGAAGCCATGGAGGAAAAGATGAGTAATATCTACCATATTTCCCCCGACGAAAAGAGATTTAGAGAATCTCTCGACATACCTGCAAAACTGAAGCAGCATCAAACTGATTTAGATCGTAAAACACTCTCTCGCTGCTACCCTTTGCGCGCTATCAAAGTAATGTTGGTTGCGCTTTTAATCATCTCCTTTTCAATAGCTTGTACAGGAACCCAGTTTCAAGCTGTACCCTCTCACATTTCCTCTCTTCTGAAGAGATCCATTAGCTGGAAAGGGGGCGTTGTGATAGGTAGTGTAGGCCTGCTTTTAGGCGGCGCAATTTTTGTTATTGCAAAGGTGAGTCATAAGCAGGGCAAATTTCATGGAACAGGCCACTATGTCCCTGTGATTGCTCAACAAACAGAGCCCCAATCTGGTAGGGTTAAATGGAAAAACATGCATCCCAAAGTTCAGCTAGTCGATCTCTCCACACTGGAAAATGGGAGTGGCAAGGCAATCATGACACAGAAAAAGCCTGATGGAGATCATGAATTGATTAGCACCTCAGCGATCTTAGTCACCCCCTTTATGGCGGTGGGAGTGATGGCCTATAACACAGTTCGAACAGTAGTGATCCCCTTCTACATTTTGGGGCGTATGGCACAAGGGGCCTACTCAAAGGAACCTGCTTGTAAAAACAGCAGAAAGTTCGAGTTCAAAGATATTTCAAAGCAGATGGCCACTTCACTTCTCCAGGTTGTACGCACTCCTTTTTATGCAACTGCCTACCTATTTTCTGCCTTTTACTCTTTCATTGATCCTGAGGGTGGACGTAAACTAGGATGTCTTGTTTCCCATGAATGGATGGGTGGTGTGGAGCGTTCGAAATCGTTCTGGACAATAGTCCCAGCTTCCGAGCATTTCCAGTTTGAGGGCGGTGGCACTCCTGAAGGATTGGGTCAACACGCCTATTACTGGACTGGCTGTTGGATGCCGTGGGGCGAGGTGGAATATCGTGATCATGAAATCACCCGCGCCTACTATCCAGGTAAGATCTATGACTACAACCTTTACAACCACAATCCAAACGGCTTTGTTATACCTGAGGTGATTGCTCCGGTTAATGGCTCTTCTACTCAAATAGCCAGAGGCTTGAATCTAGGTGAATCTCAGATTGTAACAGAGGACGGTACTTCCTACCTGGTTGCCTATATCACCCTCAAGAATGGACAGCCAATGCGCCTGCGTCGAGCAGATTGCAATGAAGCGACAGCCGAGAATATTCAAGCGGCAATTTTGGCGATTGGTGGGATTGAAGAGGAGCCTGTTGTAGAAAATGGCCATGTAGTACCAGGAAAGAGGCTTACTCTGACACTCTCTGCAGATCATCGCGTGGTAGATGGAGCTGATGCAGCGCAGTTCATG
>JAJACG010000002.1 GCA_022601635.1 Chlamydiales bacterium
ATTGAAATGGTTCCAACATGGAAAAATTGATCAAAGCTTTACTGGTTATCACCGTTATAGCCTCCTTCTCTACCGGGTGTATGAAGAGGCGTCCAAGAAGCAAAATAGATCTTGTAAGTGAAGAAATATGTTCTAGGTTTATTGAGATCATGAAAGAAAAATGCCCAGAACTTAGGCCGAATGCAACAGGAGGAGGGGTAAAAGATGGAAAAATTATGCTCATTAGCGTTGTGTTTCGAGATGATCACCCGATCACCCTGCTACAAGCCCGCTCCTACATCGTTACATGCGGAATCGAAATGGAAAAAATCATCTTAGAAAACCCTGAATATCTAAAATTCTTCGAACCAGATATTTCACCTATTGTTACTTTTAATCATGCAATCCTGGCCCCTAGATCTGAATCTTATCCTCAATGTTCTATTGTTCAAACTGGTATGTACAATGGATTTGTTGGATACAGTATTTCACAGTTAGAGGAGTGTTGCTCCCCATTTCTAAATGAGGACGAACCCTTCTATGGAACAACTCGAATAGGCAGAGAATCCTTTGAAGAGGCTAGACTCTTAGTTCAAGAACAACAAAAATGCATTGATGAGCAGTAGTGAGGAGATGCGCAAGAGGGTGCGAGTGGTCGCAATTGCTCCCGCTGCCTACATAGATGATGAACTCTGCCACACTGTTCAGCATTATCGTGTGGAAAACGATATCGTTCCAAAGATTGACCGTGCTGGATTAAAACGTAACAGAGACACAACAACGGTGCTCAAATCCTTATCGGGCTCCATGTGGGACCACTCCTTCAATAGCCCCTCTTACCAAACTGTGTTATTGGACGAAATCAGAACTTTTATTCAGGAGGCAAACCAATATGTTAATTCTTACTAGTATGTTTTCATTACTGGCTGCAATACCCGGCGGGAGTGTTAAGGAGACATGCGTTGTAGATCAGCACGTTGATGCCGTGATCTTCATCAACAAAACTCTAGTTTATAGAAAGTGTGCCCCTAACTCAGAGGATATTTACCCCATTGTACATGAAGAATCGCTACATGAAGCGCAACAGAAAATTGAGAGCGCTTGTGAAACAAAAGATTAGTCTATCGTGTTTACTTTCTTTATTTCTATTTCTACCCTGCTGCACCACCTATCCAAAGAGCGAAATAAGTAAAGCCAGTGATAACATCTGTGCGACATTTATCAAACAAGTTCTGCAACAACACCCTCAGCTATACGCAGTAGGTTCTGGAGGTGGTGTTGATAGAGGAAAAATAACGCGATTACAAGTTGCCTTTCAAATAGACTCCTTTCTAACCATAGATGAGGGCCGTAAACTCATGCTACAACTGGTTAAAGACCTGGAAAACACAATTTTAACAACTCCAGAATTTCTTGCTTGGTTTGAAAATAAAGAAGCCGTTCTTGGTACACTTTATCTCTCTATTCATGGAGGCTGTCCAAATCAAGACGAAATGAATAAAAGGATTATGAGCTGGTTTCAACATGGATAAGACAAACAGAATTCTCAACATATTCATAGTGTTACTTACACTTTTCTTGCCTGCTGGCTGCATGAAAAGTCACCCTAGAAGCGCAATCAGTTTGGCCCGCGAGGAAATATGTTCTAAGTTTATTGAGGTCATGCAAGAAAAATGCCCAGAACTTACACCCATCGGTACAGGAGGTGGTGTTGCTGGAGGAAAAATAACGCGATTACAAATTGCCTTTCAAATAGACTCCCTCCTGACCATAGAGGAGAGTCGTAGACTCATGCTACAACTGGTTAAAGACCTGGAAAACATAATTTTAACAACTCCAGAATTTCTTGCTTGGTTTGAAAATAAAGAAGCCGTTCTCGGTACACTTTATCTCTCTATTCATGGAGGCTGTCCAAATCAAGACGAAATGAATAAAAGGATTATGAGCTGGTAACCCTCTATATGCCCTTTTATAAAGAGGTGCTTGAAGCTAAACTTGGGTTGTTTTTAAGGGATTGGTTCCAATATGGGCGCGATAATCAAAATTCCAAACATAGTAACTGTGGTGATAATTTTCTTATCTGTTGGATGCATGAAGAGCCGCCCAAGAAGCAAGCTCGACATTGTAAGTGAAGAAATTATTTCTAGTTTCATCGAAATCATGAAGGAAAAATGCCCAGAACTTAGACCTATCGGTACTGGAGGTGGTGTAAGAGATGGAAAAATCACGGTTATTGGTGTTGTATTTCAAGATGATCACCCAATCACCCTGCTACAAGCCCGCTCCTATATCGTTACATGTGGAATCGAAATGGAAAAGATTATTTTGGAAAATCCAGAATATCTAAAGTTCTTCGATCCTGATGTTTCACCTGTTGTTACTTTTGATCATGCAATTATTGCAGCAAGATCAGAGATCTACCCCCTTTGCTCAATTGTACAGACAAGCATGTACCAAGGTGACATTCGATATCGAATATATGAGGACGAGGACCGTCTCCCAACCAATATCCTAGAAGAACCTTTCGAAGAGGCCAGACTCCTAGTTAAGGAACAAAATTGCCTTTCAAACACCCCATCTCCAAACCTATAGAATGACTGCTACCCTGCAAATTTAGGGCATTTGCATCGTACGTGGGATGATTTTTTTAAGAGTGCGTCTGATGATGCGGTATTTTTACAGATTTGTCATAGTCAGGGGGCGGTATTAGTGAGGAATGCATTGATGAGTAGTAGTGAGGAGGTACGCAAGAGGGTGCGAGTGGTCGCAATTGCTCCCGCTGCCTACATAGACCGTGAGCTTTGCCACAGTGTCCAGCATTATCGTGTGGAAAACGATATCGTTCCAAAGATTGACCGTGCTGGATTAAAACGCAATCGACATAACACCACAGTATTAAAATCACTTACAGGCAAATGGTGGGACCACTCCTTTAATAGCCCTACGTATGAAAAAGCCCTGCGGTCAGAAATATCCCATTATAATAACAAACTGGTTCCAACATGGAAAAAATGATAAAAGTTTTACTGGTTATCACTGTGATAGCCTCCTTCTCTGCTGGATGCATGAAGAATCGCCCTAGAAGTGAAATAAGTGTTGCACGTGAAGAAATATGCTCTAGATTTATTGAGATTGTAGAAAAAAAATATCCTGAACTTAGGCCTATCGGTACTGGTGGTGGTGTAAAGGATGGAAAGATTACTCTTATACAGATTGTGTTTGAGACAGATGAACTTCTTACTCTCGACTCGGCAAGGGACCAAGTAAGCTACTTAGGTAATACATTGTTCCAGTTAGTTGTATCAAACCCAGAAATGCTAAAATGGTTTGGGGATGAAGAGAATTTAAGACAGGCTGTACTACTTTTTCTTTTTGGTGCAGCACCTCCCGTTGAAGACTATTTGTCGTATGTGAATTGTGTATTTTTAGGAAACGGTACGATTTCCTATAACACGCTTGATGACCCTCACGGCCCCTGCATCCCCCTCTCTGAAGAACCATGGATTCCAAGCGCAACTACCACAAACTGCCATTAAAAGAACCGAATGATACAACCACTCCTAAAGCGTAACCGTGCTCCGATCCTTATCGGGCTCCATGTGGGACCACCTATTCAGTGTCTCCTTGACTGGATGGGACTAAATAACACTTATATCGCTGTTTTTTTTAAGAGATTTCTTTGAATTAATTTATTCTTTAAGCTAAGGTCAACGCCTATGCTATCTCGTCTGATCTTGATTGCATCCTTTTTCCTGCTTAGCTGTGCATCAAAAGAGCAGTGTGAGGCGCTCCGTACCTTCGATCACTACATGCTTCTGATGCAAAAGTGGCTCTCAGGTATGCATGAGATGGCAAAATGGAAATGGAATCACGGCCTTATTGAGAGCGATCTCACGCAAGAAGAACGCCTATTAGACCACCTCTCCTACTTGGCAGCAACAAATGGCATTGACCCTAATTGGGCCAAGCTGGTGATCGAAGCGCAAGTAGAAGCTGGCAATCTTGTGATGGCAGATGATTTCGAAAGGTGGCAGCGAGAGGGAGCTCAATCATTTGAAGAGTGGGATTTGCAAAGTCAGTTGCATCCCTACCTCTGCATACTCACGAGTGAGATGTTTTTTTTGCTAGGCAAGCTCTACCCCCATATTGAACAGGGGCAGAGCGCGCTATTTATTACACAGCCGCCTCTGTCGCGCCGAGAATGTGACCAAATTCCTTACCCGGCATGGCAAAAGGCGCTCTCTGTATTTACACATAGGAGATAACTATGAACAGACTACTGATAGTACTATTAGCCGCAGCCCCTCTTTTTGCGGAGCAGCTAAGCTATGAAGATGCGAAACGGGATGTGAATGCCTATATTTCACAGACAACCGATGAGCAGCTCTTTTTGGATCCAGTTTTGGAGCAGGAGCTGAGCGAATTGACGGACAGAATCATTGTTGATGCAGGTCGCTCCACCGGTATCTGGGGTGTGCCAGAAAAGAGAGAGGCTCCCTTATGCTCTCTTGCCTGTGTTGAGGGCGATGTTACCTCCCTTCCCTTCGATAATGAGAGTATTGCAAGACTATTGAGTCTCAATATTGGATCGGAGCTTCCCTCTACGATCTACCTCAACCAAGAGGATACCCGTGGCTTAGCAATGCATTGTGAAGAGCTTGCCCGTGTGATGAAGCGTGGAGGAAGGATGCTGATTGTAGCACCCGCTTCATTTGATCAGGTATTCACTGATGGTACACTCGGTCTTGACGATCTTAATGCAAAAATTGAGCGCATTTTGGGCAAGATTGGTGCATCAAAAGAGCCAGATCACATCATCAAACAGCTTGAGCAGCTAACCGAGGTGAACAGAGCAACCTTTGTCCATCGCGATGGCCGTCTTGTTTTAGTGAAAGATACATCGCAACTACAGCTGGGTGAACAGATTTGGCGCAAAGAGCCAAATGGTGTGAAGTTGAGTTACTTCCATAATGATGAGGAGTATTTAGTTGCGATCAATCAAGTAGGCCTTTTTTGTGAGGAGATCAGAAGACCCTGCTTCTTTGGACGCGTAAAACATCGCATCTACAACGCCGGCTTGCCAAGTGGACAGAAAGGATTGGGAGACTCATATATCGAGCACAACCCTTTCACTATTTTCACTGTAGTAAAGCCTGTTTAGGTATTGCTTAAGTGCATCAGGACTGCCACTTTGGCAGCGCATACCAAGATGACCGTCAGGACGAATCAAAAAGAGCGATTCAGTCCTGGCGGCAAAAGCTCTTTTAGTCAGCTCATCGCTGATCAGCAGAGTGTCGTAAAGAGCGCAGTTAGGCTGCGGCTTGCTTGGATTGAAGTGCACTAACAGATGTTTATGCCCCTTTAGGTGATCAAATAGGCAGCCCCCATCCGCAAGCAAGTAGTTGTCGACACGGAAACCTAGCCTAGGAGCGCGCCAGCTGTGATCCGTCGACGGCTGGTAGCAAATTGCACTATTTTTATAGCCAAGTGTCACCATAGACATATTCTTCATCAAAGCGTGACGAGCTCCCTTAAAGTGTAGAATCACCTTCATCATACGTATGACATAGGAGAGAGGAATTTTTTGGTTGGTCAGCAGCTTGGTCATCGCCGTTGTTTTGCGCAGCATATTGCGCACCACAGGCAATCTCTCCGCAGAAACAGAGTCGAGCAGCTGCTCATTGCACTGCCCTTTCAACACAAGATCCAGTTTCCATGCCAAGTTATAAGCATCTTGGAAGCAAGTATTCATACCCTGCCCCAAGACAGGGCTGTGGATGTGAGCAGCATCCCCCAAGATGAAGATGTTTTTGTAACGAAATGTATTCACCATCCGCTCGCTGAGATGAAAGTTGTTGAACCAGAGCACCTCTTTAATCTTAAAACTCTTTGGAAAGTCATACTCTTCAAGTAGGCGATCTAACTCTCCCTCTTTGTAGGAGACTCCCTCTTTGTGAGTGAACATGATGCGGAAACGGCCCCCCTTCATAGGGAAAATCATGCTCAATTTCTTCCCTGCAAAAAGAGCAGTGATGCGCGATTGTGAAAAGGGGCAGTCAGCCATCACATCGGCAAGCAGTACCTCTTGGTGAAGAGGGGAGCCTAAAAAGGTGTAGGGATGGCTCTTGCGTGTCAAACTGTGAGCCCCATCACAGCCAATCACAAAGTCAGCTTCCACCTCTGTCCCACCAATCAACGGAATGGTTCCATTATAGCCTTCCACCTCACAGTTCCACTCCACCTCCTGACCAAGCTCACCAAGAGCATCGAGCAAAATCTTTTCTGTCTCAGTCTGTGGCAGCGCCAACACGTAGGGATAGGTGATATCAAGATCATTCAAATAGGTTTCAGCTTTGAGATGGCCGCAGTGAATGGTCAGACCACTCACATGGATCGCGCTTTCACGAAAGATCTCCCCCAATCCCTCCTTTTCAAAGATCTCAGTTGTACGCGAATGAATGCCGAGCGCCTTGGAATGAATCGATGGCCCTGATCCCTTATCGATCAAGCGCACATTGTGGCCTCTTTTTTTCAATAAATAGGTCAAAAATAGCCCGGTTGGTCCAGCACCAATCACCAAAATCTTACTCATCATTGCACCTCAAAATAGCCGCTCCCTTACATCTGCCCGCCTCAAAATCAAGCAGCGCCTCATTCGCCTTTTCCAAAGGGTAGAGGCTCGTTTCAATCTCAATGGGGTTGCTTTTTGCCAGTTTTAAGAACTCCTCACCATCTTTGCGTGTCAAATTGGCAACAGAGCGGATCTGCCTCTCCTCCCAAAGTTCACTGTAGGGGAAAGAGGGAATATCACTCATATGGATACCCGCTGTCACTACAACACCACCCGGCTTTAGCGACCTCAATGCTTGCGGTACTAGCTCACCCACAGAGGCAAAAACAATCGCTGCATCAAGCTCACAGGGTGGCAGCTCTGTCGAATCACCCGCCCAGACAGCCCCCATCCGCTTCGCCTCCTCCTGCCCCTGGACATCCCCAGGCCTCGTAAATGCAAAAACCTCATCAGCCAGCTGAATCAAAATACGCGCAGAAATACCAAAACCAAAAAAGCCAATTTTCTTTGCCCCCTCACACATTCCAAGTGCGCGGTAGCCAATCAATCCAGGACAAAGCAGCGGAGCCGCCATCTCATCAGAGTAACTCTTAGGAAGCGCAAAGCAATAACTAGCATCAGCCACACAATATTCAGCAAATCCACCATCGACCGTATAACCCGTGAAACGCGCTCTTCGACAGAGATTCTCCCTACCCGATAGACAGTAATCACACTCCTGGCAGCTGCCCGCAAGCCAAGGAACACCAACACGGTCACCAACAGAGAAGGTGGAAACCTTAGAACCCCTCCTCTCCACACGCCCCACAATCTGATGACCCAAAACAAGCGGCAACTTCGGCTCCCTCAACTCCCCACGAAAAATATGCAGATCCGTTCTGCAAATACCACAAACCATAACCTTGATCACAAGCTGGCCATCACCAGGCTCGGGTGTTTCGATGTTTTTGATATACAGGGGTTTGTTGGGGGATTCAAATATTTGCGCTTTCATTTCTTTGCACTATAGTATAGTTTGCAAAACTATGAAAGAGATCGTCCGCCGTTTTCCAAGAGTTGCTCCCTGCCTGCTTGCCATCATTGTTGATTATGCGGGATATGGACTTGTCTATCCCCTGGTTACTGCGCTTTTTAGCTCCAAAGGGGGGATGTTTGCCACAGTTGATGCGCACAACTTTTTGCAGGGCCTCGCCTACCTGCTCTACCCACTTGCGATGTTCTTCGGCGCCTCAATATTGGGTGATCTTTCTGATAAATATGGTCGCAAACATATTTTGCAGTTCTCTCTTTTGGGAATCTTTCTCTCCTATGGAGTAATGGGCTACTCATTGATGATTCACAGCTTGCCTCTCTTCCTTGTTGCTCGTGCACTTTCAGGCCTTTTCGCTGGCTGCCAGCCTCTGGCTCAAGCAGTTGTTGCTGATGTTTCGACCCAAGAGGAGAAGAAGTGGAGCATGGGATTAATCTCCCTTGCCAATGATTTTGGATTGATCGTTGGCCCTCTGATTGCTGGCTTTTTCACCATGTCCTTTTTTGTTGAAAGGGGAGGCTACATCTACCCCTTCTTCTTTGTCGGTATTTTGGCACTAGCCACCTTTTTGTGGCTCTGTTTTGGATTCAAGGAGAGTTATACCCAGCGGGTTGAGAAGAAAATTGGCTTTTTGCGTCCACTCTTTGTCTTTGTGGATGCTTTCAAAGATCCGCTGCTGCGCCCACTAGTAATCATCCTACTGCTCTTCCAAATTTCAGTTGGGTTGGTCTATCAGATGCTCTCCATCTACTTGGCAGAGCAATACCATTTTTCTAGCAGCCAGCTAGGCTATTTTTATGGCTATATCGGCTTCTTTTTAGCAGCTGGGGTGCTTCTCTTTTACCCCGCCTTTTTGAGACGCTTCCATCTAGTCACAGTTGTAGCAGTTGGCCTATTTGGTGAGGCAGTTGCGATGTTCTTCTTGGGCGCGGTGCATAACTTAGCTGTCACCTTTATCTTCGCCGCAATTTTTGGTATCACCAATATTTTTGCCTGGACCGGCTACTTGGGCTACTACTCGCAGCATGTGGATAAAGATCATCAAGGATGGGCAATGGGTATCTTTGCTAGCTGCGTAGCCACTGGCTTTGTTATCGCCGGTTTGATGACCAACGCCCTTCCCTATATTGGAGTACGGGCACAGATTGCTATTGGTGGAGTAGTTAGCGCCCTCGCAGGAGCGCTTCTACTACTGTATCACACTAGCCGCGGCCGATCTTAAGGACAGCGCGGTAGCGCACCCTATTCTCACGCACCTTGGCAATAGCCTCATTGACATCCTCAAGCGCAAAGAGCTCCGTCTTTGCCACCACCTCATGACGCGCTGCCACCTCAAGCATCTGCGGAATCTCCCTCATCGAACCAATGTAGCTACCCGCAATCTTGCGCCTGTTGATCAGAAGTGTCATCACCTGCGTCTGAATCTGATCTTGAGGTGCACCCACTAAACATAAAACACCCTCAGGACCGAGCAGCGAAATCTGCTTGTCAATATCGGTACCCTCACTGACCGAGCTAATCACCAAATCGCAGCAGCCCTCAATGCTCTTCCACTCATCAGGCATGATAAAATGGTCCGCTCCCATTTGTAAAACGCTCTCCCTCTTGTTTTTAGAAGAGGAGAGGGCAAAAACCTCTGCACCAAACGCCTTGGCAAATTGCACAGCAAGATGACCCAGACCGCCCACACCAACGACAGCAATTTTCTTGATCGCATTTGCCTCATAGGTGGTCAGAGGGCCCCAAACAGTTGCTCCACCACAGAGTAGGGGAGCTGCATTTTCAGAGCTCAGCTGATCAGGAATCATAAAGGCCGATCGGCTATCGACCACAATTTTTTCGGCAAAACCGCCAAAGCCGTCAACGCAGGTCGCCTTTTGCTGAGAGCAGTAGATGTCCTCCCCCTGTAAGCAGAAGTTACAGCTGCGGCAGGCGTCCGATAGCCAGCCCACACCAACTCGCGCTCCAACAGCGTGCAGCGCCATCGGTCCAGCTTCGATCACCCTGCCCACAATCTCATGGCCAGGCACAAGCGGGTAGTTGGCATTATTCCAGTCGTTGTCAATCAAATGGATGTCACTGTGACAGATACCGCAATGAGTGATCTCGATCATCACATCAAAGGGACGCATCTGCGGAAGGTCAAATTCAAATTCTTGGAGCTCAGCCCCCTGCTTCATTGCAGCAAAGCCGCGCGTTTTTGTGGCAATTTTAGGCATGGATCCTTCCCTTTTGTTTGCTCATCTTGAGCCCATTTTTTTTGTACCAAGCTTCGGGATCCTTTTGTAGATCAGCGATCATCAGAGGCAGAGTCTGCTCTAAATGATGCTTTGGCTCCCAGTCGAGTAGCTTTTTGGCCTTAGAAATATCTAAATCATAGTGATCATCAGCGAGATCGATCATCCAGGGGAGGATGAAGTTGTTGCTAGAGAAGGGGAGTAGCGATTCAAACCAGGCGCCAAACTTACAGAGCGGTTTTGGTAGAGGCAGCGTCTTGATCCCATGGCCAAACAGCTCATGCGAAATTTGATCCTGAAGCTGCGCGTAGCTCAAAGTCTGCCCCTCTCCCACTAACAATGTGGTCTGCTTAGGCAGCTCCTTTCTCTTGTGAACACATTGAATCAAGCAGTTGGCCAGATCATCATTGTGCATGAAATCGGCGCCATGCGACATATCCCCAGCAAAAAGGTGCGCATTGACCTGATTCTCATAGATGCGCTGAATCTGGTTAGAAATAGGAATCGAATGGCAATCATCATCATAAACACCAGAGATGCGCAATACAACCGTTGGTATATTACCTCTCTCTTCTTCGATCACCTTCTCGGTCAGAACTTTGGAAAGGGGATAGGCCCACTTTGGATTGACAGGCGACTCTTCTGTAATCTTTTCACCCACAGCACATGGCTCATGGACAAGCATTGTGCTAGAAAAGATAAACTGCTCCACCTCAAAATCCTGAAGACCGCGCAAAAGACGCCTTGTCCCCTCAACTGTGATCTTATTATAGAGATCCATGCTGGTGTTGGTGAAACTATAGTAAGCCGCGAGATGAATCACCGAGGCAATCTTATTGCCATAGAAGTTGCGAATATGCGCAAGCGCCTGAGCTACACTCTCATCTGAAGAGAGATCGCAAGGCACAAGCTCTTCATTGGCTGAGGCATACAGCGCATTCATCAATTCAAAGCCAACAATACGTCGCTCATTTCCCAGCTTCTTGATGACAGCAGCACCAACGCGCCCTGCTGAACCTGTTACAAGTACAACCTCTTTGTCCATATAGACAATTATAGATGATTAAAAAAATTATTTGGAGTATAAATATCCAAAAGTTTCCATCTAAGATCTTTTCGCTCTAAAAAAGCGATAGTTGCAGTTTCAAAATGGACCGGCTTGCTTGCATCTAAGGCGTAGAGAATCTCTTGGACAAGGGGGAGATGTGTGACAAGTGCAAGGTCGCAATCAACTGCTGCTATATCGTTTAGAATAGAGTCTTTGCTGTCATTGGGATTGAGTCCCTCTTTTTGGATACAGATTTCGTGGGGGGCGAGGATATGAGCTGTCTGTTTTGCGCGCAGTTTAGAGCTGTGCCAAACTTCGAACCCTTTGAAAGATACCTTTGATGCCATCAATGTAGCCTCTTTAATTCCATGTGGAGAGAGGGGTCTCAAAGGATCTTCACTGGCTGCGACGGCATCGGCGTGTCTGACGATATAGAGCTTCATATTCCCTACTATTGCAAATATAAATATTTTTATGGAAAAATAGAGTGAAACGATTAAGGAATTAAAATGCGATACTTTCTCCTTCTATTCTTTTTGCCAATACAACTCTTTGCTGAGGCGAGTGCATTAAGAGATCACATGGTTCATGAGGCCTTTCTGCCACCGGAGCAAGATCAGATCATCTTGCAGGCGGTTCCCATTAAGCCACCAGAAGATATAACTGAACGCACCCCGAAGAGTGAGATAAAGAATGCTGTTTGGATTCCCGGTTACTGGAATTGGTCTGGGGAGCATGATCGTTATGTTTGGATAAGTGGTACTAGGCGTGTGCCGCCTCCTGGGCATGAGTGGATTGAAGGAAAGTGGAAGCATTATGATGAGGGTTGGGTTTGGCTGCACGGCTTCTGGTCGCCGCATGCTGAGAAGGATTTGAGTGCAATTAGCCGTCCGCCTCCTGATCGCGTGGATGAGGCTGTCCAAAACCCTCCGGGCCAAAACTACTTTTGGCTGCCAGGACATTGGATCTACAGTGAGTCTGAGGGCGATTTTGTCTGGTATACGGGCAGATGGCAGGAGTTTGATGAGAGCTGGCAATATGTTCCGGCGCACTATGTGTGGCGTGATAAGGGCTACATCTTTATCGAAGGCTATTGGGACTGGAATCTGAACGAGCGTGGCGAAGCTTATGCTGCTGTGGAGATTCCGCATGATGAGATTGCAACGATTTCCTATCTGCCCCATGTGCATCTATCGACTGATGAGATCTGTCATATCTACTATCCCTGCTGGCCAGATTACTACATGACTTTTCACTACTGGTGCTTCTTTCATCCTGATTTTGATTTTGGTTGGGGAGCGGTGCCTGTTTGGTGGGACTGGCCTGCTTGGTGGGCCTTTAATGGTGTTGATATGTGGTGGCTTTGGTGGTGGTGGACCCATCCTGGCTTTGCCCATCCATTCTTTATTACGCCGCAGTTAGCTGCGATGATACTGCCTCCCAACGCTTTGATTTTGCATCAGATGCAATCTTTAGAGCCACTGCCATTTATCACTCCTAGCGGCGTGATCAATCTACAGGATTTGGTTCATGCGATTGAGAATTTTACGGGCCATTCGGAGCCAATATTGCCATCGAGTCCTGAATCTGTTTTTCAGATTCAAGAGGAGGCTAATCCAACAAGAAGACCAACGCGTGTATTGAAGCCAACAGCTGACAGTAAGCAGGTTGAGATGCCATCTAAGCCCTTCTTTGGACCGCAAAATAGTGATTTTTCGAAGCCAACGAGGAAGACGCCACAGCCAACCTATCCTGAGCAAGTTAAGAGACCTCCGATTCATGTTGTGAAGCCAAAGTCGCCAGTTAGGAGCAAGCCTAGGAGCTATGAAGTGGATGTGGATCATGATGTTCCGAAAAGGGAGCCAAGAAGGGCGCCTCCCCACATGATGGTGCCGCGCAACAACACACGTGTGCGTCCTCCTCATTCTGAGAGCTATAGTCCAAAGCCGCGCTACCAACCACATGGTCAGGAGTATAAGCCAAGAAGGGCTCCACAGACCTATAAGCCTTCAAGTCCAACTAAGAGGCAGTATCAGCCGCGGACGCAGACATCGCCTCATCCGACGTATAAGGCGCCATCGCGTACGCCAAAGAATGGCTACCGCCAGCTAAAGTAGGGAGATACTGAACAACTCGCTCACTGAATATTCGCACCGCTACATCATTCTTACCTTCACTAACCACTTGTTGGTTAGTCGATTCGAAAATTGTGGTGAAAGATACCAAACGGCAGTTGTTCAGTGGCTCCGTAGGAACTTTGGTAGCTCTTCAATTAAGTAAAGCGGGCAATTCAAGAGGTCTCCATCTTGGCGCAAATTCATTGAAGAGCTGCGAATTAGTTGAGTGGGTTGATAGCTGTCTTGATAGACTTTCAGACTCTTTTTCTTAGATGAGCTCCCCGATTTCACCTCCAAAGGGTAGACGGTTCCCTCATGCTCTATAATGAAATCAACCTCTGCCTTTCCTTTGCTAGTCCAATAGAAGAGCTGATAGTCACTATGAATCAATTCCTGCGCAATGTAGTTTTCGGTGATTGACCCTCTGAATTCTTGGAATAGCTCATTTTCCTGGAGCAGCGCTTTTGGCGAAAGATTGGTCATTGCACCAAGTAGACCCACGTCTACTAGGTAGATTTTAAAGGCGCTTATATCTGCATAGGCAGCCAAAGGAACTCTAGGCATGCTAATCAGACGAACCCTATGGATGAGGCCAGCCTCTTCAAGCCACTGCAGAGCTCCTGCAAATTCCTTTGCTCTGCCACCTGTGCGGATAGCGGAGTATATAAACTTCTTGTTCTCTTTTGCAAGCTGAGCTGGAATGCAGTTCCAAACCTGATTGATTTTCATTACGTCGGATTTGGGTGCGTGCTTTGCAAAATCAAGGCTATACGCATTTAGGATCGCTCTTTGAATATCCCGCACTTTGGAGGTGCTTTGTGAGGTAATATATTCAGCAACAGCTTCGGGCATACCACCAACAAAGAGATACTCCTTAAAATGCATGATTAGCTTCTCATGTAAATTTGGAGGAAGAGGCATTGCGTGGTCTAACTCTTGAATAAAGTCTTTCAATGAACTTTCATTGCAAGCCTCTAAAAACTCTGAAAAGCTAAATGGATATAGAGTTAGAAAATCTACCTTGCCAACAGGGAAACCTTTTACATGAGATAGCTTGACGCCAAGCAGAGAGCCAGCTGCTACAACATGATGATCAGGGGCTGCTTCACAAAAATACTTCAAGCAGTTGAGTGCATTTGGACACTCTTGTATTTCATCAAAAATGATTAAGGTTTCTCCCTCAACAATCTCGCTATTCATCTCGATTGCTAAAGCCTTGAGAATCATTTTTGGTTCTAAGCTTGCTTCAAATAGCTTGCTCAATCGGGGGTTGTCTTCAAAGTTAAGGTAAATTGTATTGGTATACTTTAGTTTTCCAAACTCTTTTAGTAGGTAGGTTTTCCCAACCTGGCGAGCTCCCATTAGGAGAAGAGGCTTTCTTTTTGAATGCTCCTGCCACTCACAGAGCTTGTTCATCATTCTTCTTTTCATATTCTCATTTTATCCCATAAATACATTTATTCGTACCAAAAAGTGTTGATTTTCACATTTTTTGGTACGAATAAATGTATTTTAACTCTCTTTCTAAAGGAGACACTGAATCTTCGCGCCGCTGCAGCATTCTTACCTGCAGGTACTGCAAGGGGTTAGAGTCAGGCTCCGAATTTCCCAGCGTCGCAAATCTTGGCAGAATCTCCAATAACCGAGTTATATGGCTACCGCCAGCTGAAGTAGGGCGCTCTTGACATCCTGCGTGGTAGATCGTAAGATGGCGGCATGATACGATATTTATTGATCTTCTCGCTTCTTTTCTCTCCACTTTTTGCTAAAAAACAGATGGAGTATCAGGAGTGTGGCTGTCCGAGCGAGGAGTGCTATGAGGTGCCTGAAAAGAAGCGCAAGGTGCCTGCTCCATTAAGTGGTGTGAGCAATTCAGTCAAAAGCTGTCCAGGGATCTGGCTTGTGAGCGCTGTAGCGCTTACCATTTATGGTGTAGCCTATCTCGTTTCAGATGGAGGTTAGTGTGAAGAAGGCGATTGAGACGCGCTCTGTTTTGGTCCTTGTGGACTCAGTTGAACTGGAGGGCGAGCTTTCGCTTCCAGAAGGTGCAAAGGCTGTTGTGCTTTTTTCACACGGCGGTGGCAGTAGCCACCGCAATCCGCAAAATCAGCATGTAGCCAAACGATTGAATGAGGCGGGCTTTGGAACGCTACTTTTCGATCTTCTGACGAAAGAGGAGGATAAAGAGGACAGCTTAACACGGGAGCTGCGCTTCAACATTCCACTTCTATCGCATCGTCTGATGGGTGCTACCAACTGGTTGAAAAAAGAGGAGTTGCCATCAGCCAAAATTGCCTATTTTGGTGTGGGAACGGGAGCTGCTGCGGCTTTGATAGCGGCGAGTGAGCTGGAAGGTATCAAGGCTGTTATTTGTCGCGGAGCGCGCTGTGATTTAGCGGGGCAAGCGCTTGAACGGGTGAAGGTGCCGACGCTTTTGCTTGTGGGGGATCAAGATTTTGGAACGATTGAGATCAATGAGAAGGGGTTAGACCAGCTTGAGTGTGCGAAGCGTTTTGAGTTGGTAGCTGGTGCTGACTATCAGTTTGAGGGGATTGCTGCGCTGGATGAGGTTGCTGCGCTGGCGTCCAACTGGATGCAACAATATTTTTAAATTTACTAAATCTTAACCATCTGTTATAATTTTCTTCTAACATAGTTGGAGGGTATAGATGGCGAATGATGTGTGTGTAGATGCTTGTACGGCGGTGGCGTGTGCATGTTGTGCTGAGGCTTGTATTCGGTCTGTTGGAGGGGTAGCGTCTGCGGATCGCACGACTGGGATAGCGCTTGGGATTTTGATTGGCTTGGCGACAATTGGGACCTGTTTAGCATTAGCCTATACGAATTCGACTGTCTATAATCGTTGGACTGGTGGTTACTATGTGGTTTCGAATATGCGTTATCTTCCAGCGGCAGCGGTGATTGGTGGCTTATTTACATTGACGGCTTTTGCTGGAGCGGCTTCAGCTCGTAGGTAATTATTATGAGCTAAGGTGCAATAGGTTAGTGTAGATCTCTTACTTGAGATATTTCAAGCCATCCAAAAATTGCTGCTCTTTTGGATAAATTATTTTTTTTTTTTTGAGTTTCGTGATAGTGTGACTATTTATTCGAAGATGGAGGATAGATGCGCTATTTATTTATATTATGTCTGCTGATGAGCCCTCTTTTTGCCAAAGATGTGCATGTCAAGCAGGGATGGACCATTATTTTTCCCGACGCAACAGTCACGATCCCGAAGGGGGTGGAGGTATCAGGAATGGAGTCTCGAGCTGTTGTAGGGGATACAAAGATAGTCGATGGTGGTGAACTTCGTGTGACAGTCAACACACCTGGAGGCTCGACGGTTACGGTACCAGATGGATACTACTTAGAGGCTAAGCGCGGTAGAATTTTATTGATTAAGAGGGAGAGGTAATGATGAAAAAAGAGCTTTTTAAAGCAGTAGCGGCCTTCTTAGTCTTGACATTAGTTTTTCCTGGGTGTAACACGTCTGGCGTAACTGACTATAATCTTACCGTCGAACGGCAAGAGGGACAAACTTCGACAGAGGTCTTGGATAGAGAAGATTTTGAAGGGGTCAGGTCAGCCATTAAACTTAAAGAAGGGACTTATACTTTCACTGGGGTGAAAGACTATTCGGCGGAGATAAACCTGATTCAGTTAATACCAGATGTGTCCCAACAGGTGACTGTAACTGTTCCTCCTGGCGAGGAGGTTGCTGTGACAACTACGCCATGGCAGATGGTAGATGCTGATAACGATGGTAAAGATGATTGGGGAATTTCTACATTTCTCCTCGTAGGGATACCGCTGTTTATTGTCCCGGCAGCTATTTTTGCAGCCAATAGTGGCGAAGATCCTCGCACCGACACTGGAAGGATGGGCGAGAGTTAGTAGAGCAAAAGGCAGCTGTATTTTTACAGCTGCATCCAAATAAATTCTTTTTTTTTTGAGTTTCCTGATAGCGTGACTATTTATTCGAAGATGGAGGATAGATGCGCTATTTATTTATATTATGTCTGCTGATGAGCCCTCTTTTTGCCAAAGAGGTGCATGTCAAGCGCGGTTGGACAATTGTATTGCCGCCAGGAACATTAACTTATGAAAAGGGTACAGAGATCGAAGGTTATGATGATGATGGTTGTTACCGTCAGGAGACCTTAGAAGAGAGTAGGACAACTACGTCTGAAGGCGAAGTGCGGATCACGGTGCAAGAGCGCGGTGGTAGTACAGTGACGATCCCAGATAATATGTGTTTGACGCCGAAGCGTGGCAAGATCTTGGTTTTAGAAGAGTGCGGAGGTGAATCATGAAAAAGTCTATTTCATCAATATTAATCCTTGCTCTAACATTAGTTAATATGCCGCTACAAGCAACGGGCAACCAGACCACCTCATATCGCATTCAAGTCGAGACCAAGACTGTTGAGAGTGATGGCACTATCAAGTATGAGTCTATACAAACAGGTACCACCAATGTGGGCCCTTCTAGTCAGGTAGTTGACACCGATAAGCCCGCACTGACTAGTACAACTGCCATAAAGCTTCCTGCTGGAAGTTATAGAGTAACAGTTGAGGGAACGTTTGCGAACCAGGGTGGTGACTTTCAATCAGAGGCTGATTACAAGGTTGTAGCACAGTCTGTCGACCTTGATATTGGAACGAACGATGAGGAGGAAGCTACCTTATCGATAGCAGGAGCGGGCCGAACCGGGATAGCTGTACTCCTTATAATTCCACTTATTATTATGGGAGCTCTTTCTGTAGTTGAAAGCAACAGAACACCCAGAACCGACACTGGAAGGATGGGCGAGAGTTAGTAGAGCAAAAGGCAGCTGTATTTTTACAGCTGCCTTCTCTATATGTGAAGTATGATCAACTCCACACTTCGTATCCAACTCTCCAAGCAGTTTACCTTCCAAGATGCTCTTAGCTCCCTACCCTACATCCAATCTTTAGGGATAGATACAATCTACTGCTCCCCCATCTTTCAAGCCATCTCCGACCATGGCTACGACATCACCAATCCCAACCAAATAGCCCCCTATCTCAGCAACTTCAACCACTTCTGTGAAGAGGTACACAGACATGGAATGCTCATCATCCTCGACATCGTTCCCAACCACATGGGCTTTGTCGATGGCAACAACCCCTGGTTCGAAGAGACCATAAAAAAGGGTCAAGCATCCCCATATGCCCACTTCTTCGATATTCAATGGAAAGATGGTAAAATCCACCTCCCCATACTCGGCGATGAAAAAGTTGTAGAAAAGGGACACGCACTCTACTGCCACTGGAAACAACCCCCCAACTACCGCCGCTTCTTCAATATCCAGCAACTCATCGCCATCTGCATCGAAAAACCCGACGTTTTAGAAGCCCATCACAAGCTCATCTTTGAGCTCATGCAAAGTGGCAAGATCGATGGTCTGCGCATCGACCACCCCGATGGCCTCCTTCTACCAGCTGCATACTTCTCTGCCCTACGTAAAAAAAGGAGGCTCTACACAGTCGTCGAAAAGATTTTGGAAGGAGATGAGCAGCTTCCCAACTGGGAAGTTGATGGTACAGTCGGCTACGAATACCTCAACAGCCTCAATGGTCTCTTTGTAAAAGAAGAGAGTGAAGCTGCCTTCACCAAACTCTATGCAAAGCTAGCAGGCAGCAAAGATTTTCACCAAGTCGCCCTAGAGTCGAAAAGAGAGTTCGCCAAAAACTACATGATTGCGGAAATCAATCAGTTTGATGGCATCCAACAGCAACTCATCGAAGTGATCGCCCACTTCCCCATCTACCGTACCTACGCTATCGATACTCCCTCACAAAGAGATGAGCAGATAATCAAAGAGGCAATCAGTAAGGCTGTCAAAAGTCGCCCCGATCTCAATTTTGATAGTTTTTATGACAAGCTACTGCCCAAAATCCTACAGTTCCAGCAGCTCACAGCCCCCATCATGGCAAAAGGCGTTGAAGATACCGCCTTTTATCGCTACAACCGCCTACTCTCTTTGAATGAAGTGGGCGGAAACCCCGCTCAGTTCGGGACATCCAAAGAGCAGTTTCAGAAAAAAATGCTCCTGAAAGCGCAAAAATGGCCCCTAGGACTCATCACCACATCCACCCACGATACAAAACGAAGCGAAGATGCCCGCATGCGCCTCAACCTACTCACTGAATTCACCAAAGAGTGGGAAGAATTGGTCTGCACATGGATCGATAACTCCATCGACCCCAATACAGCCTATATGATTTATCAGACTCTTGTCGCCGCATGGCCACATGAGGGACCTCAGTGGCCACACTTTTTTGAGCGCATCTGGGCCACTATTCTTAAATCTATAAGAGAGGCAAAGCAGCACACAGATTGGCTCAACCCAAATAGCGAATATGAAGCAAGAGTGCATCACTACCTCCATACAATTCTCACTCCAGGTTCAGACTTTCTCGCAAACTTCATTCCCTTCATCGAAAAGATCGAACCCTATGTCCAAAAAAGCAGCCTCTCACAACTTGCCATCAAAATAGCCCTGCCAGGCGTTGTCGATACATACCAAGGCTGTGAAACCTGGAACTTCCAGCTAGTCGATCCCGACAACCGCTCACCCTTTCAGCTGCATGAGAGCTCCCAAAAAAGCAGGTTTTTACAGAAATTGCTGCACATGCGCCTCAAACATCCCAAACTCTTCCTAGAAGGAGAGTATATCCCCGTTGAATCATCCAATAATGTGATTGCGTTTATCAGACGTACTGAAGAGGAGGAGCTACTCGTTATTGCAGGACGCTTTTTTGCCTCCACTCCAGAGTTTGGAAAGCTCACCTATTCTGGCCAGCTGATCGACTGCTTTGCAAAAAAGGAGATTGAAGCGAAAGGAGAGATCGATGTAGAAGAGGTTTTGGGGGATCAACCAGCCCTCTATCTCTATGGCAAGAGTCAAAAGCAAAGAGTTCGAGCTGCAGCTGGGCGCCAAAACGCACGGTAGTCAAACCACCTTTACCGTTTGGGCACCCTTTCACAAGCAGCTGCTTCTCAAAATAGAGGGGCAAGAGCCAATTTTAATGGAGCAGGAGGGTGGTTACCACACCCTCACAACAGATGCCAAAGTGGGTCAGCGCTACTTCCTGCAATTTGAAGATGGTACATTGAGGCCAGATCCAGTCTCCCGCCTCTTGCCAGAAGGTGTCCATGGGCCGACAGAGATTGTCAATCCAAGCTTTGCTTGGAACGATGAGAGCTGGAGCTGCCCACAACTCTCAAAACTCATCTTGTATGAACTACATGTCGGCACCTTCACAAAAGAGGGTAGCTTTGATGCTGTCATTGAGAAGTTGGACCATCTGCTTGAACTTGGAATCAACTGCATTGAGTTAATGCCTGTTGCGCAATGTCCTGGCCGCTGGAATTGGGGATATGATGGAGCCTCCCTTTTTGCCTGCTCCAGAAACTATGGCGGCCCCGATGGCTTGAAACGATTGGTCAACGCCTGTCACAATAGAGGTATCGCTGTCTGCCTCGATGTCGTCTACAACCACTTTGGGCCCGAAGGCTGCTACTTGGCAGAGTTTGGCCCCTACTTCCATGAAAATTATCAGACGCCATGGGGAAAGGCGCTCAACTACGACTCCGCCTACAGCGACGAGGTGCGTCGCTTTATCAGCGACAACGCTAACTACTGGGTACAGGAATACCACATCGATCTACTGCGCCTCGATGCCATCCACGGCATCTACGACTTTAGCGCCACCCCCATGTTGAGTGAACTCTCTCCCTGCCAAATCATCGCTGAAGATGAACGCAATGACTGCAGATATATTCGCAATCAGAATTTCGCCCTTTGGAATGATGACTTTCACCACGCACTCCACTCTCTTCTCACTGGTGAAAAGCAGAGCTACTATAGCGACTTCAATGGGCTAGAAAGTTTGGCGCGCTGTCTCGACCGCGGCCTTGTCTATGATGGCAACTACTCAAATTTCCGCAAAAAAAGGCAGGGCAATAGCAGCAAAAATGTTCCCTACTCACACTTCATCTCATTCATTCAGAACCATGACCAAGTCGGTAATAGACCAGAAGGTGAGCGACTTGGACAGCTTGTCTCAAAAGAGAGAGAAAAGATCGCAGCTGCAATTCATATTCTCTCACCCATGACACCCATGCTCTTCATGGGCCAGGAGTATGGTGAACAAAATCCCTTCCAATACTTCGTCGACTTTGAAGATCAAAAATTGATGGAGGCAGTCACCGAAGGACGCAAAAGAGAATTCCACTCCCAACAAATGCCCCACCCAGGCCAAGAAAGCTTTGAAAATTCGAAACTCTCATGGGAAAAAGATGAAGCGCTCTTTGTTGCCTACAAACAGCTGCTTGAAATTCGCAAGCAGTTTACACCCAAAGAGGTGACATCTGAAAATGTGGTTGTTGATCGGGGAGAGAGCTGGCTGTCATGGGAATATCCAACAAATAGGGGAGTGCTGAACATCCTTCTTGTTTGGGGAGAGTGTCACCATAAACCAGTTGGTAGGGTGATCTACTCAACCAAGCCCATTCCCGCCGATTGGAACTTCCAAGATGAGCTACTTTTGGTACAAATCCGGAGTTGAACTCCTGATTTGCACCAAAAAATGATTTGTGCTATTGTAGAGGTATGACAGATTCCCTCTATAAAAGGCGCATGGTTCAAGAGCTTAAGGAGGCTTCTAAAAAGAATCCCGTAGTCACTGTGACTGGTCCTCGCCAGACAGGCAAGACCACGCTTGTCCGTTCTGTTTTTCCCGATCTAGCCTATGCCAACTTAGAGTCACTTAGAACTCGTGAACTGGCTCAAACAGATCCGATCGGCTTCTTGGACCGCTTCACTGATGGGGTGATTTTGGATGAAATCCAGCGCTGCCCGGAGCTACTTTCTGAAATTCAGGTGCGTGTTGATGAAGGGCAGCGTCTCTATATTTTGACTGGTAGTCATCAGCTTGGATTGAGAGAAGCGATCTCTCAATCGCTTGCAGGGCGAACTGCTATTTTGCATCTACTTCCAATGAGCATAGGTGAACTAGCTGATGCTGGCATCACTCCCTCTTTGGACGATCTTCTCTATCAGGGCTGCTTTCCTCGGATCTATAAAGAGCAACAAGATCCAACTCGAGCGTATGGGCACTATGCACAGACTTATATCGAGCGAGATTTACGGCAGATGATAGAACTAAAAAATCTGCAGCTCTTTCAGAAATTCCTCAAGTTGTGTGCTGGGCGCGTTGGCCAGGTTTTTATCAAAGAGAGCCTAGCTGCAGAGGTCGGAGTTTCAGCTAAAACGATTGGCCATTGGGTCTCAATATTGGAGGCATCCTATCTGATCTTTTTGCTTCCTCCCTATTACGAAAACTTTGGTAAGAGGGTGATTAAATCACCCAAGCTCTACTTCTGCGATGTTGGACTTCTCTGCTATCTGCTAGGCATCGAAACGATCAAACAGATAGAAAGAGACCCTTTAAGAGGAAATATTTTTGAGAATCTCGTGCTATTAGAGCTAATAAAAACCCGTTGGAATCAAGGGCTTGAGCACCGACTTTACTACTATCGAGATTCCAAACAAAATGAAGTGGATGTTATCTTTCAACGCGGCCACGAACTTATCCCGATCGAGATCAAATCATCGCAAACATTTAACAGATCATTCCTTGATGGGCTCAAACGGTTTGAGAAGCTTGCAGGGGAGCGTTCTCAAGACCCAGTTTTGATCTATGCAGGCAAAGAGGAACAGATGGTTCAGGGGGTCAACCTACTTAACTTTACGCATGCTGGCCAGGCCTTGTCCCACAGCAAACAAGACTGAGGATTGTGGAAGCAACCACTCCAGAACCACCCATCGCCATCATGATACAGGACTTCTGCTCCGTCAAACCAACAAAATTATGGATGTTCATGAAGTGCAATAGCCCAATCACAACCGTCGTCACTGATGCAGCAAAAAGTGCCCCAATCACATAATCTTTTGTAACAGCATTCATAGTGGAAAACCTCTTTGAATAAATGGTTTGGGAATCTTTGACTCAAATCTCATCTCTTTGTCCGTAAAGGGATGTACAAAAGAGAGGAGCCTAGCATGCAAAAAGAGACGGCTGCTCTTACGACCATAACGGCGGTCCCCAATAATCGGATGACCCGCCTCCTTACAGTGCACCCGAATCTGATGCTTCCTGCCCGTTTCAAGTCTCAACGATAAGAAACTTGTGCTCGGCCCCTTCCTCAACACCTTATAGTGACTCAAACAGCGCCGCCCCTTTGGATGTACCACAACACTATAATCCTCCAGTTCTAAAAGAGGAAAGGTCCAGCTACCCTCTTGCTGCTGCATCTTGCCATCGACAATAGCAATGTATTCTCGCTGCAGATCATGCGCAGCAAACATAGCATCAAAGCGCGCCTGCGCCTCCTGGCCCCAAACAAAGAGCAAGATGCCAGATGTATCTTGGTCAATACGGTGCACAGCAAAGATGTTTTTGGTTTTGAAGTGGCGGCAGAGCAACTCCAAAGCTGAGGGCTCAGAGCTGTTTGCAGGAACAGAGAGAAGACCAGCTGGCTTGTCGATCACAATGATCTGCTTGTCGCGATAAAGAATGGGAATCCCAAAAATCTCCTGCTTCGACTCTTTCAAACTGTACTCTTCTACAAGCTCATGCGGCTTCCTACACGGCTTGTCATTCACCAAAATACGCCCATGACGGATCCAGTTTAAAAGCGTGCGCTTCGAGCTGTCAGGAAAATCAAGCGCTAGCTTCTCTAATAACTTCATATACGCACCTTTTTGACAAATAACTTAGTAAAGGCCCAATTCAGTAATGAAACCACAAAAGCAAATGGTATGGTCCAGACAAAACTTGTAATCACAAAACCCGGAATGATCTTAGAGACAAGCGAGACGCAAGCACCCATTATCACAAAAGAGAGAAGACCAAGCGTCATAATGTTGATCGGAAGGGTCAAAATGAAGATAATAGGACGCACCACACTATTGACCGCTCCAAGCACAAGCGCCACAAGTAGCGCCGTTCTAAAGCTATCAATAGTCACACCCGGCAGCCAGAGGCTCGTCAGGAATATAGCAACTGTATTGAGCAAAAACTTAATCATATGATTTTTTTCATACTCCTTATTGGACTGGCAACCATTATATCAATAGTGGCCTATTCTTTGAAATATGGCATTTCACCAATGCCCAGTTCAAAAAAATGCTGCAAGGCAATCTGCTCCCTCGCCGATGGAAAAGTGGCTGAACTTGGCTGCGGATTTGGCGGTCTAGCTCTCAAACTTCAAAAAAAGGGATTGCAGGTCGACGCCTTCGAAATCTCTCCCATTCCCTACTTCATCGCAAAATTGCGCGGCGTCTCTGTGCAAAGAAAGAACTTTTTTGAAGAGGAGCTCTCCCAATATGACACCATCGTCTGCTATCTCTATCCAGGAGCCATGGAAAAATTAGCCAAAGTCTTGAAAAATAAGCGTATAATAACAAACACCTTTGCCCTACCTGGTCGGAAAGAGACAAAGGTGCTTGTTGTCGACGATATCTATCGTACGAAAATAATTAGCTATGATGCTTCTCATGAATAAACGCAGCAATCACAAAGCCGGCAAGAAGCCAAGCAATTAGATTGTCAGCAATCATAATCAATGTGTAATTGAAGGGGATACCCCACCAGTTCCACGCTGGAAGCATGCTCATACAGCCAATTACAAGACCAATCAGCGCCACCGAAAAGAGCTTCCGCCCATAACTCGCCGCCGCCATTGGCATCACAATCAACGCAACTAACAGGCCACCGATGAAATAGGTGATCAATGAGATGACGATTGGAATCATCAAGCCGCTTGCTTCATTTACTTTTGAAACGCTCAAGAAGATACGAACATTATTGTCTTTTTCTTCTGAACACATTGAGGGGTAGCTGTATACGCCACTTACCTTTGTTTGGGTGTTGATTGCCTCAACAGCCGCCTTTTCATCTGGAAATGTTTCCATCACGTTGCAGTGCCACGGTAGCACCATCCAAGATACCAGCATCCATAGCCACGCGACGAATCCTCCGATGAATGTCGTTCTCCAAAGTCCTGTTGCCATAATTACCTTCTAAAAATGGGTTTATCTCTACCCTACTTTTAAAAGATTTAAAATTAGATAGCAAATATTATGGAAAACGATCAGATAAACTTCTTGAGGGTCTTTTGGATAGCAGCTGAAATCTGAGGACGGCCCTGCATTCCATCAATGTTAATAAAACGGCCACTATCTTTGTAGTAATCCTTCAGCGGTGCACTCTCACGATGATACAAAACAAGACGGTCCTTTACCACCTCAACATTGTCATCCTTCCGCTTGACCAATGCTCCACTATCCTTATCACACTGCCCCGATACTTGCGGAGGATGGATCACTGGATCATAAGGCGTGCTGCAAATCTCACAAACAAGACGCTCCTCAATGCGCCGCACAATCTCCTCATCCGGCACATCCAAATTGAGCGCCACAATGCGACACGATGCCAAATGCTTGTCCAACTCCTGCGCCTGATTCACCGTGCGCGGACAGCCATCCAAAATAAATCCCTTCGCACAGTCTGACTGCTCAATGCGATCGTAAAGCATCTCCAAGACAATCCCATCCGGCACAAATTGCCCCGAATCAATCAAACCCTTTACACGCTCGCCAATCTCTGTATGACGACGAATATTGTCCCGAAAAAGATCGCCAGTCGAAATGTGAGGCAGATCATACTTCTCAGAAATCCCCACCGCCTGAGTGCCTTTGCCAGCACCAGGAGCCCCTAACATTATAACAACAGTTTTATCACTATGCGCTTTTGACATCGCTAAAAGTGTAAAGGGGAAAGCCAATAAAATAAATAGGAAAAGATACTTTCTCAAAATTATACCCGGTCTGTGTATGCCCAATATTCAACAATCTGACCACCCTCAAGACGATGCACTGTCACTCCCTGATAGTCCATATCATCACCCGTCGTGCGCCAGTGAGAAATCACCACATCTCCCTCTTCCACCAAGTGAAGCTGCTCCACCCTCATATTAGGAACGCGCTTAAGCCACGTCTCAACAATCTGCTTCATCCCAGCAGGGGAGTCAAACGTTCCCAAAGGGCTGCGCAATTTGGCATTTGGCGCAAAAACCTCATCAATTACAGAGAGATCCTTCTCATTCCAAAGTCGATCAATATAGTTTGCTACAATCTCTTTCATGGTGAGAAGAGTAGCAAAAGAGGAAAATGCAATCAATGGATTTCGTGAGAGGGACAGCTGCGATACCAAACAAGAGAGAGTAGTGCCGAAATCACTCCAAAACAGGCCATTGACAGCATTGGAATGGTGATCGGCCCCAGAACAGTAATACCATCATCACAGCTGGGACCACCGCCGCAGATATCAATCGGATTCCAACCAGGAATCTCCTGCATCATCACCTGATACAGAGCGAGCATAAAGCCCAAAGCTGCTAATGGAAGAGCGTAACTAGCAATGCCCAAAAAGCCGCGATAGGCAGCAATTCCAAGCAAGATCACCAGAGGAAAGAGACAGATTCTCTGATACCAGCAAAGATGGCAGGGCTCCATCATCTTCACCTCACTAAAATAGAGGCTAATCAAAGTGCCAATAGCTGCCAAAAGCCAGGCAAAATAGAGGCCATATTTAGTGATCATGGCGCGATCTCCTCCACCATCTCCTCAATCTCATCAAAGGTCAAACTCTTCACCTCAACCCCATTAATGAACATAGTCGGCGTCGCAATCGATCCCCCCATCACCTTCTTGCCAAGCTCAGTATTTTTCTGAATACGAATGCGGTAGGTCTGTGCATCGATGCATTTGCGGAGCTGACCCGGATTGATCGCCGGTGATGTCTTTTTAGCCATCGCAATCAAACGCTCAGTTGTTGCCCAATCTTCTGTTTCAGGCGGCTGATTGCTATACATGTAGTCCAAGTAGTCGAAATAGAGCTCGCTATTGGGATAGAGAGGATCTTGGTTGTAGACGCATAAAAGCGCCGTTGCAGCAGGCATCGATCCAGAGAGAAAAGAGACGGGAATCACTGTGTAGGTCGCTTTGTTGCTGTCGACAAAGGCGCGCTTGATCTTTGGAAAGAGTTCGTCATTGAGTTTGGCGCAATTGACACATTTGGGCTCTTCAAAAACGACGATATGCACACGCGCTTTTGGATTGCCAATCGTTGGATGACTGGTGTAGTTGATCGTGACAGCAGGTGCCATATGGGACTTTGCTGCAATAAAGACGCCGCCTGTGACTATCAGCAGCAAAGCAACGGTGATCAAGACCAGCATGCGTGGGGGAAAACGATCCATATTCTAGCTTATAATTATTTTGAATATTTTTCGTCGATCTTAGTTTGCACTTCTCGAGCAAGCGCTGTAGCATTGGGATCATCACTCTCTTGCAATTCCCATACTAGGTTGGCCAAAACATCCTCTTCTTCTATATCCAAATCTGGAAGATGACTAAGTAGGTGAACGGAATCAGCGGGGATGGCAATGAATGTGTCAGACATAGTATTATATACCAGCTGATGGCCACCCTGTAGCCACTTACTGACTTCATTCTGAATCTGATCAAAGGGCTTTTTAATTAACTCGCCTGGAATCTGCTCCAGCAACATCTCATTGATATTGCGAGCCAGTCTATTGGATTCTTCGTTGTGATTTTCACGCAGCATTCTGCGCAGAGAGGTCAATTGTGCCCGCGGCACTGTCTGTAAATAGTCATAAAGCCTTGGGTAAACATCCTCTTTGTCAAACAGAACGCCCTCTAATTGTGCTGAAGCGCCTGTATGGCTAACAAAGTTTTGATAGTTTGTATTGTAAGCAAGGTAATTGCCTGTTTTCAATCCCAGGGCAATTTCATAGCACTGTCTTTCGGTGGCATATGTTTCAAAGACAAGGCGCTCCTTGCTGCCTACCGGGCTTCCAGAGAGAAGGGGAGGGCTGGTAATAGAGCTTCGTAGGCTGCTCGCAAGCTCTGATGAGGCTTCGCTAAGACTATCTTCAAAGCGCTGAATCACATCTCCATGCTGCGCATTGCGTTCTAGTAACTTAGTAAATGTCTCTATGATTCTCGTTTTAGGGGTGCTTCGTCCATCTTCGATTTCAACAGCGCGCAGTTGATCATTTTCTACAATCAGCTTCATGCCGGGTTGAACACCGCGCTCGATCTCTGAACATTGAAGCCTAAAAACCCTCTTTCCAATCGGCTCACTCTTACCTGGTGTAGCCTCTAGAAGATGAGCTGTTTTCCTCTCTTCTAGAACAATGCCCTTTTTTAAGCGCTCATCATAACGCTCTTGGATACAAGAAGCAAGAGTTTCAAGAGCATCAGACTCATACACATCACGCTTTACCAGCCGCTTGATTCTGCCTGCTAGAGGAGGTGAGCTCCGTCCTCTTAAAGCGTTGATGATTTGCTTAGAATTGACAAAGTCGGGATTGACATCCAAGTACTCCATCACAAGCTTCGAAACATCTGCAATATCGGTGACATAATCGGCTGATTCGCTCTCCCTATCTGCCAATGCTACAAAGCGACCGGTGCTCTGGTTGAAGGCGAGTCGATTATTACCTGTAAAACCAGCCACAATCGTATGGGACTGATCAAAATTGGATTGAACATCAAAATGAGTCATACCTTTCTAAGTATATCAAGTAAGTATTTTATAAACTAAATATTTTAATCAGGAGGGCGTCGCAGTTGCTTCTTTTCCGAGTGCAACCTCTTGGAATCCAACATCTTATCTTTAGATCGTCTAGAGCGTCTTTTTTTCTGCCTTCTGATTTTAGCTGCTTCTTGCTGCCTTTTGCTTCTCTCACCGAGGAGCTTTTCCTCTAGTTTTTCGCATAGAGAGCTTTTGGCATAGTAAAGGTTAAGCGACTGAGAGCGAGTTTTTTGGCATTTGACCTCGATACCAGAGGGCTGATGTTTGATGTAGACAGCTGTGTGGCTCTTATTGACCTTTTGGCCACCAGAACCAGAGCCGAGAATATACTTGATTGTCAGATCTTTATCATCGATCTGCAACTTCTCCATCCGTTTTGCGAGTGCTTCAAGCTTTTCTGGTTTGACCATGACGAGTGATAAGGTTTTTAGCCTCTAATATCACATTTTCAGGGGTAAAGCCAAACTTTTTCAGCAATCCTTTGAGAGGTGCTGAGGCTCCAAAGGTATTCATACCAACAATCACACCCTCTGTACCGACATAGCGCTCCCATCCAAAAGTTGCTGCCTGCTCCACAGCGATGCGCGCCTTCACATCTGGGGGAAGGACTTGATCACGGTAGCTCTGTTCCTGCTTTTCAAAGATCTCCCATGACGGCATGCTGACGACACGGCACGCTACACCCTCTTTTGTCAGCTGCTCATAGGCATCTAGACAAAGATGCACCTCACTTCCGGTGCCGATCAAAATCAGATCGGGCTTTTGGTTGCAATCAGCCAAGATATAGGCTCCTTGAGCTAGTCCACTTGCAGGAGCATATTTGCCGCGATCCAAGGTGGGTAGGTTTTGGCGCGAGAGCACCATTACAGTGGGCTCATGCTGATGCTCCAGCGTGTAGCGCCACATCTCTACCACCTCATTAGCATCACAGGGGCGAATCGTTGTCACACCGGGAATTGCCCGTATAGAGGCCAGATGCTCAACTGGCTGATGTGTTGGTCCATCCTCACCAACGCCGATCGAATCGTGGGTGAAGATGTAAATCACCGGGATCTCCATGATGGCTGCGAGGCGAATGGTTGGTCTTAGATAGTCACTAAAAATAAAAAATCCAGAGCCAAAGGGACGAATCTTACTCAATGCCATGCCATTAAGGATAGATCCCATCGCATGCTCTCGAATTCCAAAGTGGAAGTTACGTCCCTCTAGATGTTCAGCAGAAAAATCTGCTTCATGGTCTAGATGAGTTTTTGTGGAGGGGGCGAGATCGGCAGCACCGCCGATAAGCCATGGGAGATGTTCAGCAACTTGGTTGAGCACTTTGCCATTTGAAGCGCGCGTAGCCATGCCCTTTTCATCGGGAGCAAAAAGCTCCAATCCTTGATCCCAACCCTCTGGTAGCTGCCTATGCTGCATCTTGTAGAGCTGATCGGCTAGCTCTGGATACTGCTTTTTGTACTCATTAAAGAGGGTGATCCACGCCTCTCTCTGCTGATGGCCTCGGCTGCCAATACCCTCTTGAAAGTGTTCATAGACACCATCGGGGACATAAAACTGCTTATCTTCAGGCCAGCCGAGATTGCGCTTGGTCAGACGGATCTCCTCATCACCAAGTGGCTCTCCATGCGCAGCACTAGTATCTTGCTTGTGTGGCGACCCATAGCCGATATGGCTGTCCACAATGATGAAGGTGGGCCTGTCGTTGGTGTGCAAGAAGATATCAAACGCCTTCTGTACCAGATTGAGATCATTGGCGTCACTGACGCGCAAGACATTCCAGCCATAACTCATGAATCTTGCTGCGATATCTTCTGTAAAGGCGAGATTGGTCGATCCCTCAATGGTGATGTGGTTGTTGTCATAGATCCAGCAGAGATTAGGCAGACGGAGATGACCAGCAAGTGATGCCGCCTCACTCGAAACACCCTCCATCATATCGCCATCGCCGCAAGTGACATAGACATTGTAATTCATCATTTCAAAGCCAGGCTTATTGAAATGAGCAGACATCCACTGTGAGGCGATTGCCATACCGACACTGTTAGCCACACCCTGGCCCAGCGGCCCTGTGGTCGTCTCGACACCAGAGGTCCAGCGATACTCTGGGTGCCCGGGACACTTGCTATTGAGCTGACGGAAATTTTTGATGTCATCAAGCGTTACAGAGGACTCACCCAACGTCTCATAGCGCGCATTGACAGCTTTGGTGCCACTTAGATGTAGAAGTGAGTAGAGCAGCATCGAAGCGTGTCCTCCAGAGAGCACAAAGCGGTCGCGATTGGGCCAAATGGGGTCGCTTGGATCAAAACGCAAAAAGTTCTGCCACAAAGTGTAGGCAACAGGTGCCAAGCCCATTGGTGTACCGGGATGACCCGACTTAGCCTTCTGAACTGCGTCCATCGCTAAGGTTCTGATTGTATTGATGCAAAGCTCATCTTTTTTCATTTTTGCTCCCAAATCCTAAAAGTAGCGCAACTACAGCTGCAGTAATCATCACCCAAGTGCTAAAGGCATTGCTCTCTACAAAAAGCATCATCTTGCGCTCTAAAAAGACAAAGTTTCCTATCCCAATGATTGCAAGCCATATACCCACAATCTGAAAGTATATGCGTACAGCAGTCCTGTGAAATAGAAGGCAGAAAAGCGCCAGTGCACCAATGACTAAGTAGAAGATATTGAGCCACATGTTTGATTCCAAAAATGGAAGGCCCCATCCAAAGAAACCTAATGCTCCAAATGTAATAAATACAAAACCATAAACTATAGCGCATGTTCTCATGAGTTTTATTCTATAATAATGTTAAAAAATAATTATATCATTATTTCAACTCATGCTAAGATAGAACTATGAAAGAGGTTGTCATTGTCACAGGAAGTTCTGGCAGAATTGGAACCAGAGTTATTGAACGTCTCAAAGATTTCCAGCCGATAGGTATGGATTTCATTGGGAAAACATCGCATCACGCGGAGATGGAGTTTGTATTCATCGATCTCTCTTCGGATGAGAGTGTGAAGTGCGCATTTGATCGCGTGCGGCACGCCTATGGAAACAAGATCGCTTGTATTGTTCATTTGGCTGCTTTTTATAGTTTTACGGGTAGTAATCTCGAATTGTATGAAGCGATCACGGTTCAGGGGACGCGCAGGCTTTTTGATGAGGCGAAGAAGTTTGAGGTGGGTCAGTTTATTTTCACATCGACGATGCTGGTTCACAATCCGAGCAAGCGGGGTGAAATTCAAAATGAGGACTCTCCGATTGGTGGTAAGTGGCACTATCCTGCGTCGAAGACGCGTACGGAGCATCTGATTCATGAGATTAAGGGAGATATTCCGACAGCGATTATCCGAATTGGTGGCTGTTATGATGAGACGTGCAACTGCGTGCCTGTTTCGCAGCATATTGCTAGGATCTATGAGAAGCAGCTAGCTAGTCTTGTCTTTCCTGGTAATCAGAATAATGGTGTTCCCTATACGCACTTTGATGATTTGATGGATCAGATCATGCTTCTGATTGCAAAGAGAAAGGAGTTGCCGAAGGATTTGACGCTTCTTTGCTGTGAGGAGGATTCGATCACATATAGAGAGTTGCAGACGGAGATCGGTCGTTTGGTGCATGGCACGAAGAAGTATCCAATGCTCTGGGTGCCGAAGTGGTTTGCCAAGTTTGGCGCTTTCGTGCAGAACTTAATCCCTTTTGGGCCGCCGCCATTTATTAAGCCGTGGATGGTTGATCTTGCGGATGACAACTATGAATTTTCGATGCAAAAGTCGCGTGATATCTTGGGGTGGGAGCCGAAACGCAATCTGCGCAAGACGCTGCCCGCTATTGTTGAAAATATGAAACAAAACCCGCTCTGCTGGTATAAGAGGCATGGTATTCCTGTGCCATCAAAGGTGAAAAAGAATGGAAAATGCTGCCGTTGAGAGGGCGTTCCACAATAAGATGATGTGGACACGTTTTGGGTCGATCTTTTTGGGGATCTGGCTTCTGACAGCCCCTGAGAGTTTTGGCTATGACAACACTGTTTTGGGTTATAGCGATTGGGCAAGTGGTATAGCGCTGATCTTCTTTGGTCTGCTCTCGATGTTCTTTTTGGCGCGCCACTGGATTTGGGGTACTTGTGCTGTGGGGATTTGGCTGCAGATGGCGCCGCTTCTTTTCTGGGCGCCTGATCCTGTGATCTATGTCAACGACACGCTGATTGGAATCTTGGCGATTGCCTTCTGCGTTCTAGTTCCCTTTCGTCCCAAAGAGCATGAGATTGGCCCACAAATTCCAAGGGGATGGAGTTACAATCCCTCTTCTTGGCAGCAGCGTGTACCGGTGATCTTTTTTGGCACTGTTGGCTGGTTTGTGGCGCGCTATTTGGCGGCCTATCAATTGCATTATACTGATTATGTGTGGAGCCCATTGGATGGGGGAACTGAGAAGGTGATAACCTCGATGGTGGCTCACAATTTTCCTGTTCCAGATGCGGGCCTTGGCGCTTTGGCTTACTCGTTGGAGGCGATCATGGGCGCAAAGGGTGGAGTGCGCAGATGGCATACGATGCCGTGGCTTGTTGTCGCCTTTGGATTTTTGGTCGTACCACTTGGCTTTGTCTCAATTCTGCTTGTGATGTGCCAGCCGATCATTGTTGGAGCGTGGTGCTTCCTCTGCTTAATCATTGCGACTTGTATGCTGATTATGCTGGCGCTTGAGGTGGACGAGGTGATTGCTGTTTGCCAATATCTGCATCAGGCAAAAAAAGAGGGCAAACCCTTTTGGCGCACCTTCTTCAAGGGGTCGCAATATACTGTGGATGAGAAGGATGATCGCACACCAGAAATCTCAGCTGGCTTTGGCAAGTTTTTCAAGGCGATGGTGTGGGGGGCGACGCTTCCTTGGAATCTGGTTGTGACAGCGGCAATTGGCGCCTTCTTTCTTTTCGGAAATCAGTGGATTGGATTTGAAGGGGTTTTGTCGGATAATGCTGATGTGATGGGAGCGCTGACTGTGGTCTTCTCGATCATTGCTTGGGCGGAGCCATTAAGAGCGATCCGCTTTGTTAATATTCTACTGATGGCGTGGCTTATCACTGCGACCTGCCTTTGGGGTGGTTCGGCTCAGATTATCTGGGCCTGCTCACTTGGTGCAATAGTGGCTGTCTTGTCACTGTTCAAAGGACGCCGCATTGAAGAGAGGTATGGCCCTTGGGATCGCTTTATATTTTAAGGAGATACTGAACAACTCCCTTACCAGACCTTCCGACAATGTTTCTATCGAGGCATCGTTCTCGCATCGACTAACCCGCAAGGGGTTAGACGTTCGGCTCCGCACTTCCCCTCGATAGAAATCTTGCCGAAACCTCTGCCAAGGTACTTATTCAGTATCTCCTTAAGGAGCCACTGAATAACTCGCTCATTGAATCTTCGCGCCGCTGTATCATTCTCGTCTGAACGTACCGCAAGGGGTTCGAGTTTGAGTGGTCTTTTGGTACGATTTGACCAATCTCTCGCTTACTGTCATCACTTCAATTGTCTAACTGTCAGAAAGTTTACAGTTTAAACTCGAGATTCAACTACTTTGCTCGAAGATCTAGTTAGTAACCTCTCATCAAGCGGTATTGTGGATGGTTGAGGGGACAGCTGTAGGCTTCGGGTCGATATAGGTGAGTACTCACCTGAATGCTGAGAAGGATAGAGGAGGGCATCCCAGCTCTGCTCCATCAAATGGATGGTCTCTTTGCTAGGCTTCAGGCTGCAGTCGATCACCTCACCGCGCTTCCTAGAATAGACTACCTTCTTCGCAAGAAGGTCATCTGAGAAGTTGAGCAGAATCTGAAAGATCTGCAGTCCCTCGCTTTGAACTTCTGCATAGAGTGAGAAGAATGTGAGTAGTTTGCCCATTGCATCAGCAACCATCGCTTCTTGGTCAGAAGAGATCGTATCCTTTGCTTTGAGTGAATTTAAGACAAAGCGTTCCAATACACGCTGCTTTTGTAACGCAAGGACGTGGAGAAGGCCCTCAGGGTTATGACCCAGATGGATATAGATAAGCTCCTCAAAAGAGGAAAACCCCTGCTTGCTAGCCACACTTCTACTAAGCGCCTTACACAAGAGCGTTTCATTTGCAGAAGGGATGGTGATTTTGTGCTGCCTCATATAGCGTCTAGCAAAGAGCTGTATCTGATCCTGTGCATTATCAAGAACTAGCAACCTCTTATAGCCCTTTTCATCCAAAGAGACTGAGTCTGCTGTGTCATACTTCTTCATATCCGTGAAGGTCACTTGGCACTTCACACTCTGTGTCGATTTATGTTCCCTGTTGTATGAGCCCTCAAAGCCATGTTTCATCAAAGTGAGAGCAACAGAGGTCTTGTTGGCCCTAGACTCCTCATGAACAAAGTTAAGCGTTGCATTTGTCAATCCCTCCTCTCTCAAATCGCGGATCCTCTGCCATTCGCGATCCTGCTGATAGCAGACTAGCTTTTCAATCTCGCGCCACGGGATACTGTAGCCAGGCTGCTTGGCCGGAAATGTTACAACAACAGATTGACTATCTGAGCTATTATGTGTGTTGGAATGGCTAACAGAGGCATCTATATGTGCCTCAGTAATACCAGCAGCAAGCTCGGTACTCAAACTATTGGAATTGCTCTTTTCAAAGGTCACCTTCTCGGCTCCCATATAACGTAGAAAACGGAGCAGCTGTCCCACTCGTGTGCGGTCAAGGTAGCTCTCAAGATCTGTTGAGCGCACAAGGGCGGGCTCAAGTGGGCTTCTGATATAGAGTGCGTTGTAAGTACGGCTTCCTACTATCTGTAGAAGCGAGGGGTTCTCATCACTAAAATAGAGCTGTACTCCATCAAGTTTAGCCAACTTGTTCACGTCTCTTCTGCGACAGCAGCTGCGCGCTAAAGCCGCCTCATCAACCCAAACAACGTAGTCAGGAACACCTGGCCTTACACCCTTCTCCTCTTTAGGCACTTCTAAAACATCTGGGTTTGACAAAGGGGCGCGCTGCTTTAGGTAAACCTCCTCGTCGTGCATCATCTGCTGGAGTATTTCCTCACGATCCTCTTTGTTCTTAAAACCGTAGCATTCCGCTTCCTGCCAATGTAGTTGGATCTGATTGTAAGTGATATTGAAGTCTGACACTGCTTGCATCATCAGATCTGCTTTGCGTACATAGGCATTGCGTAGAAGCGTTCTAAAGCCACTGACCCTCTTATCAACCTTGTGCTGATTTCTTGCCTCACCATAGGTTGAAAGCAATTCAATGATCGCTTTATGGATACTGACAAGCCTCTTCTCAATATGGCCAGTGTCTTCTGTATTTCGCACCATGCTCATCACTCTCACTCTGCGTGATGTAGACATTGACTTTGGTGGGGGGGAGTAGGATCCAGTAGCAAAGCTTCCCGTTGTATCCCTTATGTATAGAGCAGCTGCTTGGGGTGGACTGTATCTCTGAGAGGAGGAATCCTGCTGTTCATCGTCTCTATCCACAAGCGAACCGAGATTATGCATTGCAGTTCTAACCCTCGAAACTTCCTGAGCTATAGCTCCCTTTCTTCCACAGCAACCAGTAAACATAGCATCTCCTTTTGGAAGCCCTGATTAATCCCCATTCGACATCTTCCGTCACAATTTTCGACTCGGTGTCATTATAGAATTTACTAACCAGCAATTGGTTAGCGATCTCCTCCAAATTTAGACGAATCAAAAATTCTGACGAAATCTGCCAAACAGTAGTTGATCAGGGCTTCCTTTTGTAAAGACCAGGTTAATAGGATGTCTGCTTTTTTTTCAAAGAAAAATTTCCTTTAATCGAAAGAAAAATTGAAATGGCCTGATGGGCAGCAGAAGTGTTGATTTAAAGTGAAATCCCGGCAGATATGAAGTTGAACTTCACATCTGCCGGGTTTTGCTATGTTTGAAAGAGAGATCGAAGAGGAGCTAAAGGGGCTATTTGCCTCCTATCCTGTGGTTACGGTGATGGGGCCTAGACAGTCGGGAAAGACCACTTTGGTGAGACACGTCTTCCCAGATTTGCCTTATGAAAACTTGGAAGCACCGGATACTAGACAGCTTGCATCTGATGATCCAAGGGGGTTCTTAGCACGCTTCCCAAATGGAGCCATCCTGGATGAGATCCAACGCTGCCCACAGCTTCTCTCTTATATCCAATTGATTGTAGATGAGCGTGATCAAAAGGGGATGTTTGTACTGACAGGTAGTCATCAGCTAGAGTTGCATAGTGCTATTTCCCAGTCATTAGCAGGTAGAACGGCGCTTCTGAAGCTGATGCCAATGAGTCTGGTTGAGATTGAGAATGCAGCCTTTGATCTCAGTTTAGATGAGCTGCTTTTAAATGGGGGCTATCCGCGTATCTATAAAGAGAAGCTAGATCCGACGAAGGCGTATCGTAACTACTTCCAAACCTATATAGAGAGAGATCTTTGTCAATTGATTAAGGTCAAAGACTTAGCGCAGTTTCAAACTTTTGTTAAAATTTGTGCCTCAAGAATTGGGCAGCTGGTCAATTTTTCATCGATCGGCTCTGAAGTGGGAGTCTCTATTCACACAGTTAAGGAGTGGATTTCGATTCTTGAGGCCTCCTATATCTTGTTCACCTTACATCCTTACTATGAAAACCTTGGGAAACGTTTGGTCAAGTCACCTAAGATTTACTTCTGTGATGTCGGTTTAGCCTGTTACCTACTGGGGATACAAGATCTGAACCAAGTGCAGCGCGACCCTCTTCGGGGGCAGCTAGTTGAGAATCTTGTGACCTTGGAGCTTTTCAAGAAGCGCTTGAATCAGGGGCAGGATCCAGATTTTTACTTCTTTAGAGATGCGCATGGTCATGAGGTGGATTTGATTTGGTCTCAGGCGAGAAACTTGATTCCTATTGAGATCAAGTCATCCCAAACATTCAATCGCTCATTTCTAAAAAATCTGCAGTTTTTTCAGGAGTTGGTAGGCGAACGGGCGGTATCACCCTATGTCATCTATGCTGGGGATCAAGAGCAGAGGGGAGAGCGTTTTTCCCGGATCAACTTCCGAGATGCGGCCACTATAGTTGATCGTTCATGATCTTTGTACGCACCCTTTCCATATAGTGTACCATGAAGTGGAGGTTGTGTACCGATGCCAAAATCTGCGCAGTCACCTCTTTTGCCTTAAATAGGTGGTGTATGTAGCCAAGAGTGTAATGCGAGCAGGTAGGACAGCTACACTCAAGCGACTCAAAGTTGTTGCGGTAGAGCTGCTGCTCAATCTTCACACCACCATCATCTGTCAAAAGCAGTCCATGGCGCGCCGCCTTCGTCGGGTAAGAGCTATCAAATGTATCAATTCCTAGTGGAATGAGTTGCTCTAAAGAGGGGAGGTCGCCAATACCCAACAGGTGGTTAGGCTTCTCATCAGGAAGATGCTTTCTTGTATGCTTTACCACATCAAAAAGCTCCTGCTTATTCTTTCCAACAGAGCCGCCGATGGCAAATCCATCAAACGCCTCTTTTGTCAATGTCTCACAGGAGTGTTTGCGCAAATCTGGGCAGATCCCTCCATGGATCACACCATAAATCATCTGCTTATTCGGACTTTTGAGATGCTGTTGTAAAGAGCGCATCTCCCATCTGTGTGTTCTTGCTAGCGACTTCTTCAGATCATCCACCTCAATGTGGTAGGGCGGTAGCTCATCAAAGGGAATAATGATATCTGCCCCCAAATCTTTTTGCGCCTGAATCGAACTCTCTGGCGTCAAATGAATCTTGCGCCCATCACGGTAAGAGCGGAAAATCACACCCTCCTCAGAAATCTTCTCCACAGAGCCATCATGCTTTTTCTTGCCGCGCGACTTGATCTCATCATGAACAGAGCCATAGGCCAAACTAAAAACCTGAAAGCCTCCAGAATCGGTGATCAGCGGTTTGCTTCTGCCCATAAATTTGTGCAAGCCACCAGCCTCTTTCACTATCTCCGGTCCTGGCTGAACAAGCAGATGGTAGGTGTTACAAAACATCAGCTGTAATCCAATCTTGTCCACCAAATCATTGCCAATCGCCTTCAGGGTTCCATTTGTACCAACTGCCACAAAGTTGGGAGTGTCAATCACACCATGCGGTGTATGAATACGCCCCACTCGTGCGCCACTTTTTTTAGACTTGTGCAGCACTTCAAACATGGATTATCCTCCTCGAAAATAGCGTCACAGGTGTTTGAATCAAAATAATCACACTCTTGATAATGATCGAAAAGAGAATGATCTCAAGAGGATTGTCCACAATGCCCCAAAGACCAATCAACGTGAATAAAGCCGTATCTAAACATTGTGACAAAAAGAGAGTCATCGCTGTCCGCAATGGAAAAAATCTGCCTCCGAGCTTACCGCGTAGATAGGAAAAGAGTGAGATGTCAAAAAACTGCACAACAAAGAAGCTAACAAGCGAAGCCAAGAAGAGGCGGGGCAGCGGCGTAAAGACAGCGTGGTTCACTCCACCCTCATAGGCAAGGTGGAGACGCGTCATCACAACAAAGAGAAGCATCAAGATGAAAATGTTGATGACTGTCCTTCTCGCAAACTTTCTTCCATAAAACTCTTGAATTAAATTTAATGTTAAGAGATACCCTACGACCAAAGCCTCACTTGCAGTAGTATGCAAGCCGAGGATGGTGATCTCTTTAAGGACAAAGAGATTTAATGCCACACTCAACAGCCCCAACCACATAGATGCGGCCTCTTTTCCAAGACGCAGCATGAATAGAGAGGCACTTGAGACAATCAAAACATAAAGGATTAGCAAACAAAAGTTATGCATAGTGCCAGATAGTCTACACCAAAGTGATAAAACTCTCATCATGAAATTTGGTGGGGGTGTGTTAGAGGATTCAAGTAGTTTTTCGAAAATTGCCGAGCAAATTGGGGGCAAGCGTGTTGTAGTTGTAGCGAGTGCGATGCGCGGTATGACCGATCAGCTGATTGAGATGGCCAAAAAGGTGCATGATAATCCGCCTGTGCGGGAGCTCGATATGCTCATCTCTGTGGGGGAGAGGATCAGTATTTCTCTTTTAGCGATGGCTCTTGCTAAGAGGGGGCGGCAGGCGGTCAGCTTCACTGGCAGTCAATCAGGGATTATCACTACTGATGAGCATCAAGAGGCGCGCATCATCGATGTGAGGCCGCAAAGGTTGGAAGAGGCGCTCGATCGCGGTCAGATTGTGATTGTGGCGGGATTTCAAGGCGTTTCTTTGCAAAGGGAGATTACAACCCTTGGGAGGGGAGGCTCTGACACCTCTGCTGTTGCCCTTGCTGTGGCGCTTGGTGGGCAGCTTGAATTTATCAAGGATGTGCCTGGTATCTACAGTGATTTCCCGGAAAATCAGCTATTAGAGAGTGCATTGACGCATGATGAGGCGCTGCAGATTATTGAGAAGACAGGGGGAATTATTCATCCTCGTGCCCTTTTGTTGTCAAAGCAAAATGGTTTGCCGCTTGTTGTGCGCGGCCTAAAAGGGAGGGGGACTAAAATTTCGACAACTGAATTAGAGTTTACTAGGAGATATGAAGAACCACTACCCACGCATTGTCACACCCTTTGATTCAGATCCAGAAGAGGGCAGCTCATACATTCAATCGATTCAGCGCGTCCTGATGCACCTATTTCCTCCACACGTTGTGGCTGAGGAGGATTTTGGCGCAAAGCTTCCTGCGCTTTCATGGAGTCCCTTTTCAACACTGCCTTTCAACCTCTCTTTTTTCTTCTGCTGCTCATTTCGGCAGGGGGCCTACCGCTTTTTCTCAGAGATGATTAATCGCTGGGTTGTTCCAGGAAGGCGGGTCAACCTCATTATGCAGGCTGCGTGTGATTTTTCGATGCCAGAGCTTGGCGAAGAGGTCTATACCGCTGGCGAGATCATGATTGAGGTGACTGGGAAAAAGGAGCTAGAGATTTTGCAAAAGAATCTGCCTCTTTTAGACAAGGAGCTGCGCTTGGGCATGCTTTCACCCTATCAGGCGTCGCGTATTTTGGAGGCAAAGGGGCTTAATTATGACAATAAGGTGGCGCTTATTCAGGAAAACATCATCTCTTTGATTCAGCATAGGCCGCATGACTTTGACTATGATGTTTTGACAGAGATGCAGCATTTCTTGCTCCACTGTACAGAGAGTTTTAAAAGAGAACGGGAGTATCGCCACTTAGCGCGCATTATCTGCGTGCACTATCTATTTAGAAAGTCGCTAAAAGCGAGTTTGATGCACTTTCCTGATAGGCGCTATATCAATGTAAAAATTTTGCGCAGCCGTCTGGGTGCGCGGCGCGTCTTAGGCATTGCAATTGGTATCAGCTTTTTGCGTGACAATGAGATTTTGCAGGAGCGCCACATTGTGCATGCAATCAACAGTTTGATTCCGCGTGTTATGCTTGTGCCTCACTCATTTATCTCTGAAAAGGAGACGATCTACTTGGAGGTTGAGCGCAAGGGGGGCATCTCACTTGCTGAAGAGAGCCGGCTTATCGAGGAGCTGCCATCGGAGTTAAAGAATTCGATTGAGACGCGGCTCAATCCTATTTTTATGCCGCAAAATGAGGAGGAGATCATGCGTGACATTGTGACGCTTTCGGGTCAACTCCGCTTTGTGCGTGATCTTCCTCAGGTAATCATTCATTTCAATTTACAGACTGAGGAGCAGCTTGAATTTTTGGTGATCTGCCTTAGTATCAAGCCGGTTAAGCAGTTTTTGAAGCAAAAGGCGAGCTTTTTAGAGTGTGAAATTGATCGTGTCAAGACAGTGGGCTCTTTGCGCAAGAAGTATCCGAAGCAGGCAACTGTCTTTCGACTTCGTATTTTGAAAAAGCCCTTTTTACGTCAAGATCACAGCGTCGATCTGCATAAGGCGCGCCAGGAGGTTTCACGTGAGCTTGCGCGCATCATTGGCGATTTTAGAGATTACAACGGCGGCATGCTCTCTAAAGAGAACGAGCTTTTCACACATTTACGAGAGCTTTTACAGGAGACGGGTCAGGAAAATGCCTTTCTGTTGGAAGACTTTTTCTATCATCTCACACCTGCTGTGATGCGCAGTTTGCTCCCTGCCGAAAGCTTACAAAAGCTCTTTCTTCTGCTGTTGCAAACAGACCTTATAGATGAATATACGATCTCGGTGCAGGAGGATGATGATCTCTATGTGGTGATTCAGGCGCAGGACGCCTCTTTTCAGGAGAGTATAGTTGATCTTGTCTCTTCACTTGATGCTGCAACCTGTTTTTTGAAGTCGACGGAGTATCCCACTTTTTGTCTGCTTTGGCGTGGGCCTTCGCAGGAGCAGATCGTCAAGTTTCGCTTAGATTTGGATGAGGCGATGATGAAGTGGAGTGGCAGCGCGAAAGTGGAGAGCGTTTGAAATAAAACTTGACTTCGGAATGGCCTTTTTGGGATATCAAGAATTCCGATGAATAGAAAACACCAAATCATCTACGTCATCCTCATCTCAATGGGGCTTCTTCTGCTCACAGTAGGCTTCTTCTGGAGTCAATGTGTTGAGATCATCCACCCACACGGTATGATTGCCGAAAAAGAGCGCAATCTGCTCGTCTTTGCAACACTTTTGATGCTCATTGTCGTCATTCCAGTCTTTGTTCTCACCTTTGTCTTTATGTGGAAGTATCACAAAGACAATAAGAAAGCTAAATATGACCCTGAGTGGAACTACAGTTTGACCTTAGAGGCTCTTTGGTGGGGCGTTCCGTTGGTTATTATTGCTGTTCTCTCTGCGCTTACTTGGACTGAAACGCATAGATTGGACCCCTATAGACCAATCGAATCGGACAAAGAGCCGCTCACCATCCAGGTGGTTGCGCTACAGTGGCGCTGGCTCTTTCTCTATCCAGAGCAAGAGGTGGCTACAATGGGCTACTTTAAATTTCCAGTAGATCGTCCTGTCAAATTTGTGATTACAGCAGATGCTCCGATGAACTCTTTTTGGATTCCTGAATTGGGTGGGCAGATCTATGCGATGCCGAAGATGCAGACTGTACTCCACACCATTACGGATCGTGTCGGTAGTTATAAGGGCGCTTCTGCCAACTTGAGCGGCAAAGGCTTTGCCAACATGGTCTTTGTAGCCGAGGCTGTCGAAGAGAGTGATTTTGATGCTTGGGTGGTAAAGGCGCGCGCTTCGGACCTTCTTGATTGGCAGCGCTACCGCGAACTTGCAAAACCGAGTGAAGATACAGAGATGGCTACCTATCAACTGGGCGAACCCCATCTATTCAAGAAGGTGATGGATCAATTTCTAACCCCCGGAGGACGATGAGCCACGCGCTATTTGGAAAGCTCACAACCGCCGCCTTAAAACATGATCCCATTGAATATGGCGCTGGCGTCTCTATGGGAGTTGTTGCGCTCTTCTTGATCATCTACATCACCTACAAAAAGAGGTGGGGCCATCTCTGGAAAAATTGGTTTTGCTCCGTCGATGCCAAGAAAATCGGCGTCATGTATTTCATAGTCGCCGCACTCATGCTGGTCAAAGGGCTCATTGATGCCTTGATGATGCGCGCTCAACAGGCAATGGCTGCTGGCAATGCAGGCTATCTCGGTGCCGAACACTTTCAGCAGATCTTTACCGCCCACGGCACCACCATGATCTTCTTTGTCGGTATGGGGGTAGTCTTTGCGCTATTCAACTTGGTCATTCCTCTGCAAATTGGTGCGCGTGATGTCGCCTTTCCCTTCCTCAATTCATTGAGCTTTTGGCTCTTTGCCATGGGAGCTCTCTTTGTTAATCTCTCGCTTGTATTGGGCAACTTCGGAGGAGCGGGTTGGCTCAGCTATCCGCCTCTTGCCAACTTGGCTTACAGTCCTGATGTGGGGGTCGACTATTGGATATGGAGTGTGCAGATTGCCGGTCTCGGTAGCCTCTTCTCGGGTATCAACTTCTTAGTCACCATTTTGCGCATGCGCTGCCCCGGAATGACAATGATGAAGATGCCGATCTTCGTCTGGAGCTGCTTGGGGTCCATCACTCTAATCATCTTTGCCTTTCCTATTTTGACAGCAACCTTGGCAATGCTCTCATTCGACCGCTTGATGGGGATGCACTTCTTTACCTCCGATTTTGGAGGCAGTCCTATGCTCTATATCAACCTGATCTGGGCGTGGGGCCATCCTGAAGTCTATATTTTGATTCTGCCCATTTTTGGCGTCTATTCTGAGGTGATTGCCACCTTTTCGAAAAAGGGTCTATTTGGATATACCTCAATGGTATGGGCGGTTGTTGGGATCGCCTTTCTCTCTTTCATTGTTTGGCTTCACCACTTCTTCACCATGGGAGCGCCTCCGGGAACCAACAGCTTCTTTGCGATCATGACGATGGCAGTTGCCATTCCAACAGGGGTAAAGGTGTTCAACTGGCTCTTCACCAGCTGTCGAGGTAGGCTCACCTTTTCAACACCTATGCTCTGGTTCTTGGCCTTCATCTTAATTTTTACAATTGGTGGGCTTGCTGGTGTTTTGCTCTCTATTCCGCCGATCGATTTCCAAGTGCACAATAGCCTCTTCTTGGTCGCACACTTCCATTCAGTTATCATTGGTGGTGTCCTCTTTGGATTCTTCAGTGCGCTTGCCTACTGGTTTCCCAAGGTGACTGGTTTTTGCCTTGATGAGAAGTGGGGGCGGGCTGCCTTTTGGCTCTGGTTCTTAGGTTTTATGGTCGCCTTTATGCCGCTCTATGCGCTTGGTTTGATGGGGGCAACACGCCGTCTGAATACCTACGCAGCTGAAACAGGTTGGCAGCCCTTCTTTATGATTGCCGCTCTAGGGGGCTTGATTATCACCCTGGCTATTGGTTGCCAATTGATCCAGGTTTTGGTGAGTATCAAGAATCGCGATAAATTGCGCGATACAACAGGCGATCCTTGGGATGGGCGCACACTTGAATGGTCGATCTCCTCGCCGCCGCCTTTTTACAATTTCGCGGTCACTCCCGAAGTACATGAGCGCGACGCATGGTGGGCGATGAAGCAAAAGCCGCAGGGCAAACCTGTTTATAAGGATGTGCACATGCCGATCGACAGTCCGATGGGTCTTTTAATCGCGCTTTGCGGATTTGTGGCCTGTTTCGCTCTGATCTGGCAGATTTTTTGGTTAGTGCCGGTTGCTTTCCTAGGGATTTTTGTTTTGGCGATCTGTAGATTGAGCAAGGATGAGGTGGAATATACATTGACAGCACGAGAAATTGAGAGATATGAAAGCGATCGTCAAAAATCATGAGCTCTATAACAAAACTCTTTTTGGGTTTTGGGTCTACCTGATGACAGACTGCGTCCTCTTTGGGACGCTCTTTGCCACCTACATTGTGCTTCACACTCACAATTTTGGTGGTCCCACCACACAGGAGCTCTTCTCCCTGCCTCTCGCCTTTTGGGAGACAATGGTACTCCTCACAAGCAGCTTCACAATCGGCCTGGCAAGACTAGATGCCCATATTGGAAAAACCAAACGGATTCTCTTCTGGCTGGTCATCACCTTCTTGCTCGGTGCCTCTTTCATTGCGATGGAGCTGCATGAATTTATTACCTTTGTGCATGAGGGCAACAGCTGGCAGCGCAGCGCCTTCTTGTCCTCCTACTTCACTCTGGTTGCCACGCATGGCTGCCACATCTCAGTCGGCCTGATCTGGATGATCATGACCTTTATAATGCTCGCCAAAAAGGGCGTTACGGAACATAACTTTCGACGGCTCACCTGCCTCGGTCTTTTCTGGCACTTTTTGGATATCGTCTGGATATTCATCTTTTCCGTCGTCTACCTCATGGGAGTTTTGCCATGAATGAAAATGATCATGAAGAGGAGTGGGAGGGTGACCTTAAAACCTACCTCATCGGTTTTGGACTCTCCTTGCTTTTTACCTGCTCAGCCTTTTTGGGTGTCTACAAAAAGTGGATTGATAGCCCAGCGATGATCCTAACGCTGGCTATTTTGCAATTCATCACCCAGATTATATTCTTTTTGCATCTTGGAAAAGAGTCTAAAGCGCACTGGAATCTCATTCTCTTTGGGTTCATGATGCTGGTTGTCGGAATTGTCGTCTTTGGAACACTCTGGATTATGTTTGGCCTCAATATGAGGACGATGCCATGGATGCAGTAAAAACCTACACACTTCTGACCAAACCGGGAATTGTGATGGGCAATGTGATCGCTATTGCTGGCGGCTTCGCCCTTGGTGTGACTGGCAAGATGCCCTACGCACTTCTTCTCGCCACTATGGTGGGTCTCAGTCTGATCATTGCCTCCTCTTGCATCCTCAATAACTACATCGATCGCAAGATCGACGCTCTGATGGAGCGCACCAAGAAGCGCGGTTTTGTCCAAGGCGATGTCAATGTGAAGTTCGCTCTGTTTCTGGCCACCATCTTGGGTATCTGCGGCATCTCAATTCTCGCTCACTGGACCAACCCTCTTACAGTTGGCCTCGCCCTTTTTGGCTATATCACCTACATCGTACTCTACGGCTTCTACAAAAGAAGGACTCACTACGGCACGCTCGTTGGCAGTCTTGCAGGTGCCATTCCACCTGTTGTCGGCTACACTGCTGCAAGTGGCCGCTTTGATTGGGTTGCCTCACTACTTTTTGTCCTTCTAATCGTCTGGCAGATGCCACATTTTTTCGCTATCTCTCTCTACAGACTTGAGGACTACAAAAGGGCCGGTCTGCCTGTTCACCCAGTAGCAAAGGGGATTGACAAAACTAAAATTCAAATGCTGCTCTATGTTCTGCTCTTCACTCTTCTCTGTCTCCCACTGATTCCTATTGCTGGGCCAAGAGTCTCCCTCGTCTTGGCGATTATCTGTCTCGCCTGGATTTTGACGGCGATTCGCGGTTTTTGGAATAAAGAGTATGCTGTTTGGGCTAGGTCGATGTTTTTTGCCTCCCTTTGGGCTGTCTGCGGACTCTTTATCTCCTTAATAGTGTTGAAATAAAAACATCTCTATGCTATCATTTTCCCTCTTGTAAAGAGGGAGGGGATATGAGGATTGGTGGTTCTGAAAGAGTTGGTCAATTTTTGGGCGGTGGATGCGCTATTGCTGCGGCAACATTGGTGGCGCTGGCAATATTAAGCGCTTCGTCGGTTATTCGCGGTGTGAGTACATATAAGTTTGCAATTGCATCTGGAACGTTGGCACTTCTACCAGCAATCGCTGCAGCGCTTTTTTGCAATGATAAGCCCTATTGTAGCGCATCCGATCGGGCTAAAGCGTGGAAAATCCTCCAAAGAAATTCAGTTGATGCTTAATCAAAGTTTTATACAATGGTAGCTTCTTGTTGAAGGGAGTGAAGCTTTGAGCTGTGTGAATAATCAATTTTGTCACTTAGATTGGCCTTGTGCAAAACCTAAACAGGCGGCTTTTGGAGTTGCTCTTGCTGTTACCTCGATTGCTCTTGGTCTGCTTGTCTCTCTTGTAGCAACTAGATCCCTTGGGGCCGCTACAATTAGTGGGGGAGCTGCCTTTGTTTTGACTGCAGTGACGCTTGTAGGAGCTGTACTAGGAACTTTCTTGGCAAAGTCAAGCTCAACAAGAACTCCTCCCGTTGAATCACAAAAGGATTGATATGGCGACTGCAGCAGATGCCGTAGTGCGGAAGATTAGATATTATGATGGGCAGTTAGACCCCAATTCAATGGGGCCGTTGGCTAAAAAAATGGGAATTCCAGTAGAGCAACTTCAGGAGTTATCTGAAAAGTTGAGTGGGAGGATGCGAATCTGGTATGACGCTAATGGTCGCCGTTTCTCGATCTGCCCATTATGGAGGGAATCCAATGAGGGTTGTAGGAGTATTCACCCAGACGGATGTTCTGAGTCGTCACAATGTGAGGAGCAGGTAGCGGACTGCCAATTGGGCAGTCGGTTGTGGAAGATGGCTCCTTATGGAGACACTGAATAACTACCGTTTGGCATCTTCCGCCACTCTTCGCACCGCTGAATCATTCTCACCATAACTAACCCGCAAGGGGTTAGCGTCAGGCTCCAAATTTCCCAGCATCGCAACTCTTAGCAGCATCTCCAATAACCGAGTTATTCAGCATCTCCATAAGTATATTTTGGAAGTAAGTGGCCAAGGTTTTCTATCTATAAGTCATCCTGAACAGTGTCAAAACTACGTTCCAGGTAGCGATGAGTCATAGTAGTATTGAAGAGCGCTCTATAATCCCAAAATTGACCGCTTTTCTCACTTTTTTGACCACCCCAAATGTCACCAGAAAAACATTGCTCCCAGTCGCATAATCTAGTATAGTGCACGCATGGTTTCTAAATGGTGTGCGTGCACATCGAAGCACATTCGTGACGTTCTGCCCAATGTGATGAGCAACATTGGGAAGGTCTTTAAAGATCGTCCCGATTTGATTGTCGAGGCGTGGCCTGAAGTGGTTGGTAGTAGGCTAGCTCCACAAGCAAGAGCAGTCGCTTTTGCTGATGGCTTTTTACAGGTGCGAGTACAAAACTCGACACTTCTATCACTTCTGACACAAGATAGATCCCGTATTGTGCAAAATCTGCGTGCAAAGTTTCCAAAGACAACGATTAAAAGTGTGGTATTCCGGCTAGAATGATGACGAAAGAAGAGACAAAAGAAGAGAAGAAAAAAGAGTATGACGCCAGTGCGATTACCGTCTTAGAGGGATTGCAGGCTGTCCGCGAGCGTCCCGGTATGTACATCGGTGACACAGCGTCCTCTGGTCTACACCACATGGTCTATGAGGTGGTGGACAACAGCATCGATGAAGCGATGGCGGGTCACTGCTCCCACATTTGGGTAACGGTGAATGAAGATAACAGCGTTACAATTGAAGATGATGGCCGCGGTATTCCGATTGGGCGTCACGAGAAAGAGTCGCAAAAGCAGGATCGCGAGGTTTCTGCCTTAGAGGTTGTATTGACTGTCTTGCACGCCGGCGGTAAGTTTGACAAAGATACTTACAAAGTTTCTGGCGGTTTGCACGGTGTTGGGGTCTCTTGTGTCAACGCACTCTCTTCTAAATTCCACGTTCAGGTGGCAAAAGAGGGCGTACTCTATGAGATGGAGTTCTCCTGTGGGAAGCCGCAAGGGCCGCTTGAGGTAGTTGGCAAGACTGACAAGCGCGGAACCAAGGTTACTTTCTGGCCAGATGCAACGCTCTTTTCGGTTACTGAGTTTGATGCCGATATTTTGGCGAAGAGGTTGCGTGAGCTCGCCTTCCTTAACCGCGGTATCGATATTCGTTTCAAAGATGCGCGTCAAGAGGAAGAGAGTAATGAGACGCAGTTTTGCTATGAGGGTGGCTTGATCTCATTTGTCTCCTACCTCAATGAGAATAAAGAGCCTCTTTTTGAAGAGCCTGTCTATTTTAAGGGTGCTAGAGAGGGTGATGATGGCCCAATTGAATTTGAAGTATCTATGCAGTGGAATGGCACATATAAGGAGAACATTCTCTCTTATGCCAACAACATTCCGACGAGACAGGGCGGTTCGCACCTAACAGGTTTTTCGACAGCTCTAACTCGCGTTTTGAACAGCTATGTGAAGTCCAACAATATGCTGAAGAGCGATAAGATCTCTCTTTCGGGTGAAGATATGCGTGAGGGTTTGACCGCTGTGATTTCGGTCAAAGTGCCCAATCCGCAATTTGAGGGTCAGACCAAGCAGCGCCTTGGAAATAGTGACGTGGGATCGATTGTGCAGCAAATTGTTGGTGAGGAGCTGACCATCTATTTAGGTGAGAACCCGCAAATTGCGCGCTCTGTCGTGGATAAAGTGATCATCGCGGCGCAAGCGCGAGAGGCTGCTAAGAAGGCGCGTGAGCTGACGCTGCGAAAGACAGCTCTTGATTCAGCCAGGCTTCCTGGAAAGCTGATCGACTGTTCGGAGCGCAATCCAGAAAATTGTGAGATCTACATTGTTGAGGGAGACTCAGCGGGTGGATCTGCAAAGGGTGGTCGAGATCGCCGTTTCCAAGCGATTCTCCCCATTCGTGGTAAGATCTTGAACGTGGAAAAGGCGCGTCTGCAGAAAGTCTTCCAAAACCAAGAGGTGGGCAAGATGATTGCAGCTCTTGGCTGCGGAATCGGAGAGGAGTCTTTTGATCTGGCGAAGCTGCGCTACCACCGCATTATTATCATGACGGATGCGGATGTTGACGGCTCTCACATTCGTACGCTGCTACTCACATTCTTCTACAGACATATGCCAGCGTTGATTGAGAATAACTACATCTACATTGCTCAACCACCACTTTTCAAGGTGTCACGCAAGAAGAAGAGTCGCTACATTACAAGTGAAAAGGAGATGGATGACTATCTTCTGGAGCTTGGTGTTCAAGATGTATCTTTGCAGCATGTAGGCCAGAATCGTCGCCTAAGTGATGATGAGCGCGAGCGCATGGTAGCGCTGATCCGCGACGTAGAGCACTTCATCACCTCTGTAGAGAAGAAGGCGATTCCTTTCAGAGAATTTTTGGAATCAAGAGATGAGCAGGGACGTTTCCCTAGATATATGGTTAATAGAACCAACTTGGTCTACACCGAGGATGAGTTCATGGAAATTGCACGCGTCTGGGAGATGGAGCAAAGAGAGGAGCATGAAGCGGAGGTTGAGAAGGTGCCGGAAGAGGAGCGTACCGAGCAGCTCTTAAGCTTCAAACCAAAGCCGCTAACCTTTGTCGAACTCTATAAAGAGGAGAACTTTGCCAAGCTGATGGAGCGCTTGATGGAGTTTGGCTTCAGGCTAGACCAGTATCTCATTGCTGGCGAGAAGCTTGTTGAATTTTTTGAGGGTGAAAATCCTGTCTACGACGCCTTTACCTTGAAAGAGGTGATTGACTTCTTGCGTACTCATGGACGTAAGGGGGTTGAGATCCAGCGCTATAAGGGTCTTGGTGAAATGAATGCGGACCAGCTGTGGGAGACCACAATGGATCCAGAACAGAGAACGTTAGTGAAGGTAACACTGCCCGATGCGATTGCAGCGGATCATATGTTTACAATGCTGATGGGTGAGGAAGTGCCTCCTCGTCGCGCCTTCATTGAGAATCACGCACTATCAGTCAAAAATTTGGATATCTAAATGAGTTTCAATAGAGAAAACGAAATCATTATCAACCGCAATCTCGAAGATGAGATGAAGGAGAGTTATCTCCGCTACTCGATGTCGGTGATCATCGCCAGAGCTCTTCCCGACGTACGTGATGGCCTCAAGCCATCTCAGCGCCGTATTCTTTTTGCGATGAGGCAGTTGAATCTGTCACCTGGGGCTAAGCATCGTAAGTGTGCCAAGATTTGTGGTGATACATCTGGAGACTACCATCCGCATGGTGAGCAGGTGATCTACCCGACGCTTGTGCGTATGGCGCAAGATTGGGCGATGCGCTATCCGCTTGTTGAGGGCCAGGGAAACTTTGGTTCTATTGATGGGGATCCGCCGGCTGCGATGCGTTATACAGAGGCGCGTCTTCGAGGTAGTGCGATTCATTTGATGGAGGATCTCGACAAAGAGACTGTCGACATGCTTCCCAACTATGATGAGACCAAGATGGAGCCTACGGTCTTTCCGGCTAAATTTCCCAATCTGCTCTGTAATGGATCGACGGGAATTGCGGTTGGTATGGCGACAAACATTCCGCCTCACAACTTGGGTGAGTTGATTGCGGCAACGCAGTTAGTGTTGGATGATCCTCAGGTTACGATTGATGAGATCATGAAGGTGATGCCGGGGCCTGATTTTCCAACTGGTGGTGTGATCTGTGGTACTAAGGGAATCCATGATGCTTACCATACGGGTAGGGGGCGCATTATTTTGCGTGGTAAGCTGCGTGTGGAAGATCATCCTGATAAGGTGCATTGTGAGCGCATCATTGTTGATGAGATTCCTTACAATGTCAACAAGTCGCGTTTGATTGAGCATATTGCGGATTTGGTCAATAGCAAGACGATGACGGGCCTTTCTGATGTGCGAGATGAGTCGGACAAAGATGGTTTGCGCATTGTGTTGGATGTGAAGAAGGGTGAGATTGCTGATGTGGTGATCAACCAGCTCTACAAGTTCACAGATCTTCAGGTTACCTTTGGCTGTAACATGCTGGCTCTCGACAAGAATTTGCCGAGAACGATGAATATTAAGCAGATGATTTCGGCTTGGGTCTATCATAGAATTGATGTGATTCGCAGAAGAACGCGTTATGAGCTGAATAAGGCTGAGGCGCGTGCGCATATCCTAGAGGGTTATTTGAAGGCGATTGACAACCTGGATGAGGTGGTCAAGATTGTGCGCAAGAGTGGAAATCGTGAGGTTGCGAAGGCGCAGCTGATTGAGCGCTTTGATTTGACTGACAAGCAGGCGCACGCTGTGCTTGATCTGCGTCTTTATCAGTTGACAGGTTTGGAGCATGACAAGATTGCTGAGGAGCATGCGAAGCTTCTTGAGAAGATTGCTTATTTTAAGAAGGTTTTGGGTAGCGAGGAGCTTGTTCGCGGTATCATCAAGACTGAGTTGGATGAGGTTCTGCAAAAATCGAAGAATTGTGAACGTGGCAGTGAGATTACTCTTGCTGAGGGCGATTTCAATATGGAGGATTTGATTGCGGATGAGCCGGTGATCATCACTTTCTCTGAGGATGACTATGTGAAGCGCATGCCGATCTCTCTATTCCGTGAGCAGAAGCGTGGTGGTCAAGGAGTGGCGGGCATGGATATGCGCAAAGAGGACACTTTGAAGAGCATCTATATGGCATCGACGCATGACTTCTTGCTCTGTTTTACCAACTTTGGTCGACTCTATTGGCTCAAGGTGTGGCAGCTTCCAGAGGGGGAGAGAAGGGCGAAGGGTAAGGCTCTGATCAACTTGCTGGAAGATATTCAGCCGGGTGAGCGCATAGCGACGGTTCTACGCACCAAAAATTTTGAGGGTGAGCGTTACGTGCTTATGGCGACCAAAAATGGTACAGTGAAGAAGACGGAGATCAAGGCGTTCAGTAACCAGAGGCGCAAGGGGGTGCGTGCTGTGGAGATCAAAGAGGGCGATGAGTTGATTGCTGCGCGTATGATTGAGGGTGATCAGCAGGCGATGCTTTTCACACATATGGGTATGGCGGTGCGCTTTGATCACACAGAGGCGCGTCCAATGGGACGAACAGCTTGCGGAGTGCGCGGAGTGCGCCTTAAGAGTGCGGAAGATCATCTGATTGCTGCTGAGGTTGTCTCCTCTGAGGAGCAGAGCGTCTTGATTGTCTGTGAAAAGGGCTTTGGCAAGCGTTCGCTTGTAGGAGAGTTTAGGCAGACTAAGCGTGGCGGCAGCGGTGTGAAGTCGATTATTACTAGTGAGAGAAATGGCAATGTGATCGGTGCGGTAACAGTGGCTGATGAAGATGGCTGTGTGATGATGTCGGAAAGTGGCCAGACGGTGCGTATCTCGATGTCGGATGTGCGTGTGATGGGCCGTTCGACGCAGGGTGTGAAGCTGGTTAACTTGAAGAGTAGCGATAAACTACTTGGTCTTGTGAAGTTAGAAGCTCAGGATATCGAGGAAGAGGAGTTAGAAGAGGCAGTTGAAGAGTCACAGTAAACCCTATTCGGGAACTTTTATCACTCTAGAGGGTGGTGAGGGGTGTGGCAAGACCACCTTGGCTACCAAGTTAGAGAGGGAGCTTATTGGGCGTGGGCACAAGGTATTAATGACGCGCGAGCCGGGTGGAACGAGGCTTTCGGAGAAGATGCGCGAGGTTGTGCTTGATTCGGAGTCTAAGATTCCGATCTGTGAGAGGGCTGAGATGATGCTCTATCTGACAGCGCGTGTGCAGCAGCTGCATGAGAGGATTTTACCAGCGCTGCATGAGGGAGCTTTTGTTATTTGCGATCGTTTCAACGACTCTACTTTAGCCTACCAGGCGTATGCTCGTCGGCTTGGCTTTGAAGAGGTGGAGAAGATCTGTAATTTAGTTTGTGAAAATGTGACACCTGACTGCACGCTTCTACTGGATCTTGATCCCAAGGTTGGGCTCTCTAGGTTGGACAAGCGCGATCGATTGGAGAGTGAGGCGTTTCAGTTTCATCTCGATGTGAGGCAGGGCTATTTGCATCTGCATGACCACTATCCCGATCGCATTAAATTGATTGATGCGTCACAATCGGAAGCTAAAGTGTTTGAAGACGCTTTGAATTATCTATGCTTGAACGTCTGAAAAATATCCCACACGCCATTTTAGTAGTGGGGGAGTATGAACTTACTCCTTTCATTGAAAAATTGGTGGAGTCGAAGAAGAAGCAGCATCCCGATGTGCATCACTGCCACCTGGAGGGCAAAAGTGGTATGCATTCGATGGAATCGTTGCGTCGGCTCCAAGAGCAGGCGGCTTTGGTGCCATTAGAGGCGCCCAAAAAGATCTTTGTGATCCATGATGCTGAGCGTATGCTACCTACTTCTGCCAACGCTTTACTCAAAACGTTGGAGGAGCCGCCAGAAAAGACGGTGATCATCTTGACGAGCAGCTCAGAGAACAGCTTACTGCCGACGATTCGCTCTCGATGTCAGATCTTCCGTTACCCACGAGCTGCGAAGCAGGAGGATCCGCTGGCGAGCAAGCTGCATGAGGCAGTTTTGGGCAATCGTGCAGTGATCAAAGAGATTGAGCAGACGCTGGAGAGGGAGCGCAAAGTTTGGGAGAAGGAGTTGCTGGGGGCTCTGCCTAAAGAGATGACGATGAAACAGAAAGAGGGGATGATCAAAGAGGTTGAGGGTGCCCTATCGTTGCGTTATCAGACGCGAGTAAGAGCGCTTTTTGGCGAGTTATTGACTTGGCAGCGTGATGAGTTGGCGAAGAGGGTGGGGAGTGCTCATATCTTGTCGCAAAAAGAGGTGCCATTTCGGCCGCTATCCACATTGGTGGAGCGTGTCTCAAAGGCGAGCATCGCAATTTCTAGGGGGATGAAATTTTCTCATGCTCTTGAATATTGCTTAGGGAGAGACTGAATAACTCGCTCATTGAATCTTCCGCCAATCTTCGCACCGCTGCATCATTCTCGCCTTCAATAACCCTCAAGGGGTTAGTGTCAGGCTCCGAATTTCCCATCGTTGCAAATCTTGGAGAATCTCCAATAACCGAGTTATTCAGTGTCTCCTCAAGGTCTTAACAGCTGTTCCAATTTTCTTAGAGCCTCTTTTTTATCAAGAGGTCTAATCTCTTCAATTGCTCTTGCGATTGCCTCTCTGGTCGAGGTCTCGATTACCCATGCGATATAGCTGGGCGATGAGGCATTTTCACAGAGGCTAAGCAGAAATTTACGCTGTTCGAAATTGAGCTTAGAACAGGTCTCGCCTATAAATGTAGAGATCACTTTTGGGTGAAGCACTTCTTTATAGAGTTCCCAAAGCTGGGTCACCTCTTCGGCCGTTGTTTTGAAGTTATTTGCGATCTGTATGCCTTTGATTGCTCGAGAAAAGGCTGTCGAACTATTGAAATTGATGTCCAAGGCAAGGAGCATGGAGGCCTTACTTGTACATTTGCTTTTCATATGAAAAGCAAAGTCTAGGTCTTTCATCCTTAGGTGGACTCCTTCTTTGAATTCAACAAGAGCTTCAAGCTGTGCATTACTTAGGGGGCTTAGCTTCTTTGTGATCCCCTCTTTTAGTTCGGTAAGATCTTTACTATCTTGGTTGAAACGCATGATAACAGCGAAAATCAGCCTGTAGCGCTCGGCGGTTGTACTGAGTTCGCTGGTGAGGCGAATAAGACCCGCCTTATCGGCAACAAAAGTGAGCCAGAGGCACGCATCTTGAAGAGTATGCTCAGGCCAGCTCTGCAATAGTAGAAGGCAGTCGCGATAGGCGATATCGCGTGTTAAATCGAGGAATTGGATCAGATTGTAGATTTCAAACTTATCGCGAAATTGGATATAGAGATTAAGCTTTTCTATGCTGATCGAGGTAGCTGTCTGTAAGACCTCAGCTAGCTCTTCAACGCTTCTACAGACAGGAGCTAACAGCTCTGTGCATTTGATCAGATGGGCGATCGTCACTTGTAAAAATAGCTTCTCTTGCTTAGTGATCGGATTCGCGGGCTTCTCTATTGGAAACAGCTTCTCTATCTGATTGATCAGAACATGGACCGAGCTCTCCTTGCTGCATTTCTTAAATAAATTTTCTATTACATCTCTATCGTTTGAGATGCAACCAAAAGCGTTCAAGATTGTAGAGAGGTGAAAGGTGGGAAACTTTCTCTGAATTTCCTCGGACAACTGAAAGTATTTTTGACGTATCACTTTGGGAAAGCGCTTAAGAGATTGTAGGATTATATGAATGCTCTCCTTATCTACAGGATCAGCGCACTGCAGGGCTGAAGAGTAGGCTTGGTAGGTGCGCCACTGTCTGTCTGTATAGATCCGAAAGCATAGAACTGAATATTGCTTGGACTCAAAAAGTCCCCAGTATGGCTCATCTCTCACACCTCTATCAAAGGCAGCCAGAACAGGGAGGTCGCAATACCTTGGGGAAGAACTTTGAGTGGCTATAAAGGAAGTTATTGTATGTACAGGAGCAGACATAACTAGAGATTATAGGCCGCCTTTCAATGAATATCAAGTAAAGATAGAGTTTAAAAAGGGCTGTAGCTCAAGGAGTAAAGAAAATGGAACTTCATGGTGTCCAGTAAAGCTGTGTAGCTTTCCGTTGAGTCCTGCATCGACAAGAATCTTTTCTAATTTTTCAGAGAGTTGGTAGGGCAGAACATCATCCTCTTTTCCATGACTCATGAAGAAGGGGAGTCCCTTCTTTTTCGCAGCGCGCTCTGTCCATACCTTTTCTCTTGCCAAAGAGGGAGAGAGGAGGATCATCGCTTTGATTCGCTCATCCATGGTAAGAGCGGTATCTAAGGCGACAATTGCGCCTTGGCTAAAGCCCCCTAAAACGAGATTTTTTCCCTCAACCTCTCCTAGAAATTGCCTGAACTTGGCACTCGCTTTTTCAAGATCGCTACCGAGAGCTTTCTCGAAAAAGGGGTAGTCATGCTCTCGCACGGCGTCACGTAGACTGGGGACATCGACATCAAACCAGCTATAGCCGGTGTAGTCGGGGCCGAAGACGATCTTTTCGGGGCCAGCAGGAAAGAGCCAGCGCGCACTGGGCATGATACGAGATAGCGGTGCTAGATCATTATTGGTTGATCCATAACCATGTAGCATGATGATGGTTGGCCCTTCTCCTGGAACCTCGATGCAGTTGAGGCCGCCAATTGTCTTTTTTTCAAAGTCCATTAGAAGCGACCCTCCACGATTGGCCAGTTGATGTTGTTGAAGAAGGCTTCGATGTAGCCTTTGCGATCTAGGCCATAGTCTACCATATAGGCGTGTTCCCAGACGTCCATGATCAAGATGGGGTTGCCACCAGCTAGATGGCCTTTGTCATGTTCTGCAATCTAAGCGTTGACAAGTCTGCTAGTTTTAGGGTCTTTGTAGAGAACAACCCAGCCCACTCCGCGAAGAGCGCCTGTCTTTTTAAAGTCAGCGATCCAATTAGCAATGCTACCGAAGTCGGCTTCGATCTGTTTGGCAAGGGGACCATTGCTCATTTTGGTGCCGTGGCCACCGAGATTTTCGAAGTAGAGTTCATGCAGACGCATACCGTCGTAGTCCCAGATAACGCGTCTTTTAAATTCGGCGAATTCAAGAGAGCTTTGCCTTCCATCAGCGCGCAGCTGCTCTAGCTTTTCTAAGAAGGCGTTGGTGGTTTTGACGTAGCCTTTGTAGAGGGTGAAGTGCATGGAGAGCGCTTTATCGCTGAATCCAGGCATGCCATATAACTTCGAGAAGTCTTTGGTTACAAAGGGTTTTGGTGGTACAGCGCCTTCGACTGGTTTTTCGAATGAGCAGATTAAAGGTAGCAGCACGAGCGCTGTTAGGGACAAGAACTTTTTCATACAATCCTCCAAAAAAAAGGAGTCTACGCAATGGCCATCCAAAAAGCAACTTACTTGCTTCGGTTCTAGATGAGTTGGCGGGCCTTATCATTGGTTTTGTTCATACACTTGCCTTTCGGTATTCTTGTCAGTTGCACATAGAGCTTCAAGAACTGGCTTTAGACATCCCTTTCGTCTAAACATTCGTCTAAGCTGAATGCACTGCTCCTCATAGGTTTTAGCAAGTGTCTGCACTTCTTTTGACTCTGGATCTCCTCCAAACCTGACAGGATGAATACCAAATGTTTTCACATAGGTTTTTCCACCTTTTCCGTGAATGATCATTTTTTTGCGATCTCCGGGTATACCAGCCCATCGCCC
>JAJACG010000020.1 GCA_022601635.1 Chlamydiales bacterium
AGAATATTAGAAGATTGAATGAGCGAGTTGTTCAGTGGCTCCTTAAGGAGATACTGATTAACTACCGTTTGGCAGATTTCGTCAGAATTTTTGATTCAGCTAAATTCGGAGACGAGTGCTAACCACTTGCTGGTTAGACGAATCGAGAATGAAGCCGAATCGAAAATTGTGCCGGAAGATGCTGAATGGTAGTTATTCAGTGTCTCCTTAGAGAGGTAACTCATAGTTCTTGTCCCAATCCCACTCAGTTTCATAGCCCCAATCTAATAGTACCTGATTCCAATGCTCTTTGAAGATCTTGGTCACCTTGGGATTAAACTCTTCCTTCCATCTTCCTGTCGTTCCTTTATTCATCGTAGTTGTTTTAGTTCCCCACACTTTATCAGCAGCCTTGCGGATATTAGATCGCTCCATAACTATCCCAAAATGCATGAAAAGCTTCTCTAACACCTCTTCCTGACGCTTATTACTCTCACCTCCAGCACTGCCGATGTAATCCTCGAAACGGAGAATCAAAGCATTTGGATTTGCAAATGCTTTTTCAACTCCACGAAGGTTCTGCATCAAGTTGGATTGCGGAAAAGGAGTTTGAGAACCAATCTGCATCAAACAGAGTAGCCTCTCTTCCCGAGAAAGTCGCAGATACTCAACATAAGTTTTCCTATCTGTAGCGATCCCAGGCCATCTTTTGTGAGTAGCTATGCAGCGTAACGCCACCTTATCCATAAAATCACGAAGCGAAATCCAAAAATCACGAAAGTCACGAATTGTAACACAGTATTTTTCGGTGTCAGATAGTTTTAAGACTTCCTCAGCATGCCCACCAATAAGGTGGAGCTGCAATTCGGTAAACAGTGCTGAAAGGAAATGAGTTCCTGATTTCGGAAATGTGTGCACCGATAAATCCTCAGCATATAGCGATGTAAATAACCCCAGTATAAGCAATAGCCATGTCCTTCTCATAGAAACCTCGTGAATAAAATATGAAGAGAGAGCATAAAGCAGAGATCAAGATAAAGCAACTTAAAATCGGTACAACTTCTTCCTTGCAGAATATAGCCAGAAGCGATACAACATTGCTTTAGGATTTATAGCAGGGGAGAATTCCATGTTTAAATATGTTGCTGCTCTACTCACTGTCGTGACACTGAGCCTACACGCTCAAGACTTCGAAGGCTTTACTGGCTCCGTCTTGGGCTCAAAGGTGCGCCTGCGCACTCAACCCAATCTCGAAGGACATGTCGTTTGTGAAACAACAGCAGGACAGCTCTTCGGCATCATCGGTGAAGAGAATGACTACTTCGCTGTTCAACCTCCGCGTGGCACTAAAGGCTTCGTATTTCGCACTTTCGTTCTCGAAAATGTGATCGAAGGCGAGCGTGTTAATGTCCGCCTATACCCTGACATCGAAGCCCCTGTTGTTGCTAGACTCAACACCGGTGATCGCGTTAGTGCTCACGTCAGTGACATCAATAGCAAGTGGTTGGAAATTGATCTACCCGATAGCTCTCACTTCTACATCGCCAAAGAATACATCGAGAAAAAAGGCGATCTTGCCCTTGTCAAAGAGCACGAAATGCGCCACCATGAAGCCTCTCACCTATTGAGAGCCACCTTCCTATTCGCACAGAGCGAAATTCAAAAGAGCTTCCCACAAATCGAGATCATTCATCTCAATGGAAAGTTTGATGAGATCTGCTCTAAGTACGAAGACCTAAATGATATCGTTGCTCACGCAACAGAAGCCAAAGAGCTCATGCAAGAACTTTATACACAAAAGAAGATCGCCTTCTTGGAAAGTAAAGCGAGCAACAGCACATCAACTGTTACCTTCAAGCAGGATCACCTAGAGCGCTTAGAAGTGTTAGGCATCTCAGTACAAGCTGTGCATGAAGAGAACGCTCTTGCTGATCTTGGAGCAGGAACTGCAAATGCTATGGGCATCGCAGCCACATTAAACGATGAGCAGATCACAGACAAAATGCAGGTCTGGAAGCCGGTTGAAGAGACTCTCTTCCACCTATGGGCTGCGGCAAACGATGCAGACTCTATTGAAGAGTTTTACAGCGCTGAAGATCTACACGCCATCTACATCAGCGGTATGATCGAGCCCTACAATAGACCAGTGAAGAACCTACCCGGTGACTTCATGCTCAAGAGCGAAAGCCAGCCTGTTGCTTTCCTCTACAGCACACGAGTCGACCTATCTAAGATGGTAGGCCGCAATGTGACCGTTCGCGTGGCACCTCGCCCCAACAACCACTTTGCATTTCCCGCCTACTACGTTCTGTCTGTAGAATAATCTCTAAACTCCTGCCCTTCGGGGCAGGAGTTGTTTTTTTGCCCTTACTTACTAGATCCGAGTATGTTACATTACACTTCCATCGCATGCATAGCACAGCTAAGTTGCGAGCATGGAGAGATCTTCAATCCAAACCCACCCTATTTGATACCTTTGAGCATGATGGTCTAATTTTCTATATTCCGAAGAGTGAGTACCGAGATCAGTAACCATCTTGCTATTAGCTGATAGCTCCTAGAGAGGAAAAACTATCTCGAAACTTTTGAGCGGTACTGAGGCTTCAGAGTAAACTCTGTCTGGATACCATCTGGACCAATTGTTTTATCAAACAATGCCTCCGATCTCAGACCTTTATACGATATACCCTCTCGCAAATGGCCAAAAGTCTTCATATGGGATTTTAATTTATTTATTCTCGATAGCGTTGTCCCACAATGACCGCAAAAATATTTCTTCTGCCCCCCAGAGTGCTGTAGAGATTCATAGTGCGCCTTCAGTCCCGAAACTTTTCGAAAACATTTATTGGGACACAGAATACAGTGATAGGGTTTTTCCTCAGATGCGTGCTCACCAGCAAAATGAAGAGAAACAGGTTTAGGAAAATCCCTTTTGCAAAAGGTGCAGTAGGTATTAGCACTTTTCGGATTGATATAATTAGCATCTACCGTGACTGGTGAAGGCCGCATCCCCGCACCCGGTAGCTGTGCTGGCAGTACAGTCTGTGAAGCGAAAGTTCCTGATTGGGGCAGAGTTGCTATACTTGCTGCTACTGCGATCGGCATACTTGGAATCTGGAGCAGAACAGATGGTTGAATCATAATGGTTACGCCCCCTAAAAAATGAGGCTGCATCCCTGGATAGTAAAGCTGCATCCCTGGATGGTACGGCTGCATCCCTGGATGGTACGGCTGCATCCCTACAGCAGCTGTCTCTGCTGGCTGTATAACCTCTGAATCTGAAGTTCCTGGTTGAGGCAAAATTGGCATACTTGTTGATGCTGCAACCGGCTCATTTAAAATCGAAAGCTGCATCCCTGCAGCAGCTGTCTCTGCTGGCTGTATAACCTGTGAATCTGGAGTTCCTGATTGAGACAAAATTGGCATACTTGTTGATGCTGCAACCGGCTCACTTAAAATCGAAAGCTGCATCCCTGCAGCAGCTGTCTCTGCTGGCTGTATAACCTCTGAATCTGAAGTTCCTGGTTGAGGCAAAATTGGCATACTTGTTGATGCTGCAACCGGCTCACTTAAAATCGACAAGGGCAATCCATCCAAAAAATTAAGCTGTTCCCCTGCAGGCAATGCTGATTTGGCTACATCGGCTACAAAAGAAAGCGGTTCAGAAGGCCCTTCTAAATCTAAGGTGGAGCTGTCAAGCAGCTGCTGCAGTACCGCCTGCAGATCGTTATCCTGATGCTCGTTTACTAGAGGTCTGCCCTCTAGATCAGAGATAGATAGAAGCGGTGTAGCTTGAAAATTAGTTGGTGCTGCCATGTTAAAATACCTATACCTTAAAAGTAGATCGTTGAGCTGATACTATAGTTACGCTGCCTTGACCACGCCGCCCCTCTAAACCATTACCAAGGTCGGGGTAGCCACAAGAATGCAAACTAACAGCCGCTTCTAACTCACGGCTACCATACTTAAGGAGATACTGATTAACTCGATTTTTGGAGATTCTGCCAAGATTTGCAACGCTGAGAAATTCGGAGCCTGACGCTAACCCATTGCGGGTTAGTGAAGGTGAGAATGATGCAGCGGCACGGAGATTGGCGGAAGATGCTGGATGGGAGTTAATCAGGGTTTCCTTAAACTCTGAGCTTAGATAGGAGTCTAAATAAGAGTAAGGAGCGTATGTTATAATACCCCAGTCACTCTCAAAAATCTGAGAATAAATAATATCATTTAATTTTAACAAAGGTATTGTCATATACTAAGTATGACAACTATTAAACAAAAAGTCAATATTAAACTTTTTTTAGCAACTAATAATCAGTAACAAACAACAGGAATATTGATCGTCTATCACAACCTTGCCTTTAAGGAAGCCCTGATTAAGGAGACACTGAATAACTACCATTTGGCAGATTTCGTCAGAATTTTTGATTCGGCTACATTCGGAGATGAGCACTAACCCCCTTGCGGGTTAGTTCAGTCGAGAATGACGCTGAGTCGAAAATTGTGATGAAAGATGCCGGATGGGAGTTAATCAGAGCTTCTATAAGTAGTATGATTGATCCCTTCCCGCCTACTACGTTCTTTTGGTAGAATAATCGCCAAACTCTTGCCCCTCGGGGCAGGGGTTGCCCTTTTACTAGAACAAACTCAAGATCGAACCACGTTCAAGCATGGTGCGCGATACTGACTCTTCACTGTAAATATAGTCTGGATACCATTTGGACCAGTTTTTTTATCAAACAATGCCTCCATCCCCTTACCTTTGCATGATACACCCTCTTGAAAATGGCCAAACTTCAGCATATGGTCTTTTACTCTATCTATTCTCGATAGCCCTAGGTCACAATGACCGCAACAATACCTCTTGTACCCCCCCCCAGAGTGCAGCTTAGATTCATAGTGCCTCCTCAGTCCCCTCACTTTTTTATAACTTACATCGGGACACAGCTTACAGCGATATGGTTCTTCCTCAGATGCGTGCGCACTACCCAAATGGCGAAAAAGAGGTGGAGAAAAATCCTTCTTGCAAAAAGTACAGTAGGTATCAGCACATTTCGGATCGACATAGTTATCATCAACAGTGATTGTGATAGGCTGCTCAACAACTTCTGGCAAAGTACCCTGTGAATCTAATGTTCCTAATTGGGGCAGCATCCCTACATCAGGATCCTCTACAGGTAAAGTATCCTGTGAAGCTAGAGTTCCTGGTTGGGGCTGAGTCGCCATATTTGTAATCGGAAAGGTTGAATCCACTGGAAATTGAGGCTGCATCCCTGCATCAAAATCCTCTACATACAAAGCACCCTGTGAAGCTAGAGTTCCTGGTTGGGGCTGAGTCGCCATATTTGTAATCGGAAAGGTTGAATCCACTAGAAATTGAGGCTGCATCCCTGCATCAAAATCCTCTACATACAAAGCGCCCTGTGAAGCTAATCTTCCTGGTTGGGGATGAGTCGCCATACCTACAAACGGAAGTGGAGCATAAGGCTGCATCCCTGGATAGTAAGGCTGCATCCCTGGATAGTAAGGCTGCATCCCTGGATAGTAAGGCTGCACCCCTGGATAGTAAGGCTGCACCCCTGGATAGTAAGGCTGCATCCCTGGATGGTAAGGCTGCATCCCCGGAACAGGAGGTACTAATTGGGCAACAAAAGGGGGCTGTGCCGACATCTCTCCCAATGCATTGACGCTACTGAGCCGACGACTACCTACTCCTAAGGAGGAACTTTCAAACAGCTGCTGCAGGATCAGCTGCTGCTGGCTATCCGTCAATTCCGCTGTTGCAGATATACCCCCTAGATCAGCGCTAAATGCAAACGATGTAACTTGAAAATTAGTTGGTGCTACCATGTTAAAATACCTATACCTCAAGGAAGTCCTGATTAAGGAGATACTGAATAACTCGGTTATTGGAGATTCCGCCAAGATTTGTGACGCTGGGAAATTCGGAGCCTGACGCTAACCCCTTGAGGGTTAGAGAAGGCGAGAATGATACCAAGTCGAAAATAGTGACAAAAGATGCCAGCTGGGAGTTAATCAGGGTTTCCTCCAGCAGCTGATAGGAAAGTAATATTCTTATCTTGACCTTGCTCAACATTAAAAAAATGACTAACCTTTTTCTGTTTACTATGCTGCCAAGCTTCCATCTCAGGCGTTGGATGTATCTGAAAAAAATGAGTCATGGCACGATCTAACCTTGTAAAAGTGTTACCACACCCTTCACACACAACATACCCTCCGTTAGGAGTGTGGCAAGAATTAACATGTCGTTGTAAGCCCCTCTTATCTACAAAGGTCTTACGTAAGTTTGTTGGACAGCGGTACCACTTGTTCTTGGGTACATCGCTGTGACAAGCCTTAAAGTGCCGCCCCAGGCTTATCTCCTCATAGTCTTCACTGGAACAATAGGTACAGAATCTATTGATGTCTGGATAATCCTGATCTCCAGCAACTTCAGACCCTCTCTGCCCCTCTAAACCATCACCAAGGTCGGAATAGCTGCTATCGGAATCCAAACTAACAGCCGGCTGAGGCTCAGAAACACTCGGAGCCCCTCCCGCCTCCATCTGACCATTGCCATACTCAGACCCAGCTTCAAAATGCAAATTAACAGCCAGCGGAGACTCAGAAGCAATCGGAGTCCCTGCTAAACTACCACGCTGTAATGCAGCAGAAGCAACCCTATCTACTCGAAATGAAGTATTCCCTCCAATAGCCCCAGAAGATGGAAAGAAATTAACGCTCCCCCCCTCTTGAGATAAGGCTGTTGGTAAATAAAAACCAGCATGTGGGGAATGCTCACCAGATGATTGCTGTAAAGAGTCGGTAGTGGATGTCCTAATACCCCGTCCGGTCTCCAAGTGCTGAGGGTTGGTGAAACCATTTAATGGTAAAGAAGAGTATGTCATGCAAGAGATGTAACGATTTATTAATTAAAAGTAAAGAGATACTGAATGAGTACCTTGCCAGAGATTTCGGCAAGATTTCTATCGAGGGAAAGTTTGGAGCCGAACATCTAACCCCTTGCGGTACGTTCCGGCGAGAATGATGCCTCGATAAAAACATTGTCGGAAGATCTGATGGAGGGGTTCCGAGATGACTAGCAGCGTTTTTATTGAGAAAGCTAATATATTAAGATTGGGCTAGATATTTTTGCTTCAAATTCATCACAACGAAAGCACCCTCAGTAGAGATATCAAATAGATCAGGTCTACCCCTTGGACGAATTTTAGACCAATCCTCCAATGCTTTAGAGGGATGGCAGTCGCGTACATGTTTCGACATGCGATCCATCCGCGTCAAGCCCCGTTTACAAATCCCACACCGATACTTCTTATCCACACCCGAATGACACCCCATATAATGCCTCTGAAGCGCTCTTAAGTTGGAATAGCCCAGATCTGAACACTCTCTACAGCGAAAAGGCTCTTTTTGCTGACTGTGCATATTGCGAAAATGACGTTGAATAGTCGTCCCCTCAGGAATCGAATGATTACAAAATGTGCAAAATGTCTTTGCACTGTTTAGATCAATATAGCTACCCACATTCCTCGCATTAGAACGCTTCCCTATACGCATCACAGATGAAGGCCTAGCAGATCTAATTTGGTCTGCAGGAGTAGGTTGGAACTGACCTGAATCAATAGCTGAAACTGGAAGTGGACAAAGAAACATAACTGGAGGCCAAAATAGTGGGTACCCACCAGATGAGGAAGGTAGAACAGGATAGCTCTGAGGTTCACAAGGCAATATTCCAGCAGCTACAGCTGGATGTGGATACCCAGGTAGCAGCTGCTGAGAGTGTGTAGCATATAAAGAGGGCGATTGTGACTGTGAAGGTACGAAACAAGCAGCTGGAAACTGTGGCTGTGCAGGCACAGAACGTGCAGATGGCAGTGAAGGTACGAAGCGTGCCGCTGGAAGTTGCAACGGTGAGGGTACAGCTGGCTGTTGTAGTTGTGCAGGGACAGCTGTAGGCAAGCTCTGAGACGAACGCTCCATTGAAAAAATATCTGGCAGTCCCCTATCTAGCTCAGATGGCAACAAAGTATTATCCAAAATAGACTCTGCTCGATTACTCAAAGGAATAGACCCCATAGGACTCGGCGAACGATCAAGTCGAACTTCCCATGGAAAAGAAGCATCCAAACCACAATCAGCAACCAATAGGTCTAACACTGCACTACTCACACGACTATCTAACAATTGGTCATTACTACCAGCTGGCGGAAGCAGCACTGTTTCATTAATAGGGGTAGAAGGAAAGGTCACGCAACAATTGTATATGAAAGTAAAGATTTCTTAAAAGTGGATCTTTTCAAAAGAGTCTATAAGGAGCTACTGAATAACTACCGTTTGGCAGATTTCATCAGAATTTTTGATTCGGCTAAATTCGGAGACGAACGCTAACCTCTTGCGGTACAAGTGGAACATTAGGAGGAATGAGCTGTCACTTGAACAAATCAGTAGGAGTGATGCTCGTCCATCACTACCTTGCCCTTGAAAATGCGGTAGACCCAAGCCATATAAGCAATCACAAGCGGCAATCCTATCGCCACAATCACTCCCAACACAATCAACGTCTTCTCCGACGCCGATGAATTCATCGCCGTCAAACTATACGCTGGATCAATACTAGATCTTAGTAACACCGGAAACATCCCAAAAGCAAAGAGCATCATCAATAGCCCCACATTAGCCATCGAATTCAAAAAGGCCCATCCATAATTCCCCTTCACAACAAGGCGGGGAATATTCGCAATACAAAGCATATTTGCCAATGCAATCAAAAAAAGCAGCGGTTGATCCCGAAAACGATCCACAATGTGCTGCTGATAAATCAGCGTCACCATCGTCACACCCACATAAAACATGATGTAGAGAATTAAGGTGCGCTTTGACCAAACCTTCAGCCGCTCTAAAAGCTCCCCCTCTGTTTTCATCACTAAGTAGAGATTGCCATGAGAAACAAAAAGCGCAATCGCCATAAGCCCCACCAAAACAGGGTAGGGACGCAAAAATGTCAGCATAATCGAGCCGCGATAGATCTGATCCTCATCCAGCGGAATCCCCTGAATAAAGTTGCCCAATGCACACCCCACACCAAAAGCAATGACCAAACTGCCAATTGCAAAAAAGCCATCCCACATCGAACGCCACCAATGCATAGGCATCTTAGAACGAAATTCAATCGAAACCGCCCGAAATATCAATGCTGTAATCAGTACCATCACAGGAATATAAAATGAGGAGAGCAGCGTTGCGTAAGCCAGTGGAAAACCGGCAAAAAGACCCCCAAGTACAATGATCAACCAAACCTCATTGCCATCCCAGACAGGCCCAATCGCATTCAAAAAGATGCGGCGATCATAATCCTTACGAGCAAAGAGATGCAACATCCCCACACCCAGATCAAAACCATCCAACATCGCATAACAGGCGATCGCTACCATAAAAATAGCATACCAAAAAACAGCGAGTCCATAATCCATCAGCTACCTACCAAGTAAGGGTCACGATATTGATCCATTCCACTATCATAGTCGGGCGGACCCGCCTTGATCTTCCGATCCAAGAGAAAAACAAACAGTGCAAAAATCAAAGCATAAATCACAACAAACATAATCAATGAAGCCACCACCTGCCCCGGAACTAAAGAGAGCGAAACCCCCTCAGATGTCTTCAAAAGACCATAAACTACCCAAGGCTGACGCCCAATCTCCGCCGTATACCAACCCATCTGATTCGCAATTTCAGGAAATAGAACCGAAACAATCGAGTAGCACATTATAAATGGTGACCTTCTACCCCTTCTCCATCTCGCAACAGCCACCCAACCCAAAATCGCACCCAAAAGCATCAAGCCCCACATAAAAAGCATCCCATGATAAAACTGAAATACCACACCTACCGGCGGCCACAACTCTTTGGGAAATTGATCCAACCCAGGAACAGCTTGATTGAAATTTCGATATACCAAAAAGGAAAGCAGTCCCGGAATAGCCAAACCATTCGTCTTCCCCTCTTTTGGATTCGATGAACCAAACACATATATCGGCGTCGGAGTCACTGTCTCATAAACTCCCTCCATCGCCGCTAACTTGATCGGATGATTCTTCGCAACACCCCTACCCGTAGAATCTCCCGAAACACCCTGCGCAATCACCGTAAAGGATGCCAAAATCAATGCAATCACAAAAGAGCGCTTAGCCAATTCTAAATGCTTGTTTTTCAAAAGATAATAGGCGGAAATACTCATCACCAGGAAAGCTCCTGCAAGCCAACATCCCAAAATCACATGGATGAAGCGATCCCAAGCTGATGGATTATTGATCACAGCCCACCAACTATCAATCACAGCGTGGCGTGTTGCCCCCTCACCCACAATTTTGTAACCAGAGGGCGTCTGCATCCACGAATTGGCCACAACAATCCAAAGGCCGCTAAAGTGTGAACCCAAGCAGACCATCACCGTGGAAAAAAAGTGCGTCTTAGGCCCTACACGATTCCACCCAAAAAGTAGAAGCGCCAAAAAACCCGATTCTAAGAAGAAGGCAAAAACCCCCTCAGCACCTAAAATACTACCAAAAACATCCCCAACAAAGTGCGAGAAGCGTGCCCAGTTAGTGCCAAAGGCAAACACCTGTACCAAACCCGTTGCCACACCAACCGCAAAGATCACAGCAAAGATGTGGACAAAAAATTTCGTCATTCGCTGGTAAATCGGCTTTTTGGTCACCAAATAGGTGCCCTCCATGATCACCAAAATCAGCGCCAAACCAATAGTCAATGGGGGAAATAGGTAGTGAAAGGCGATGTTTAAAGCAAACTGAATACGGGAAAGTAGAAGAATTTCTCCCATGACATTTCATCCTCTTTTCTGTACAATAGAGCTACTTTATGAGAAAAATTGTCGCAATTGTCAACTGTACTCCCGATTCTTTTTTTGATGGCGGCGCCGGAGATGATCTCCAACGCGCAAAAAAAATGATCGCAGATGGCGCCGATATTCTCGATATCGGTGGTGAATCAACAAGACCGGGACATACGCCAGTTTCTGAAGAAGAAGAACTTAGACGAGTCATTCCTATCATTGAACAGCTTAAGGGTCACTCCATTTCTATTGATACTCAAAAGCCTACAGTTGCTGAAAAAGCGCTCGATGCTGGTGCAACCATTTTAAACGACGTCTCCGGCTTTTGCGATCCCGCAATGCGGGAATTGGCCGATGGACAAAGCGTTATCTTGATGCATGGAAGACAGGAAGAGGATCTCATCCCAGGCATGCTCCGATTTTTTGAGAAACGAATTGCTCAGCTACCCAATAGTCAGATCATTTTGGATCCCGGTATAGGCTTTGGTAAAAGCGTTGAGCAAAACTATGAGGTCCTGAGAAACCTAAACGCCATTGTGGAAATGGGGCTCCCCGTTTTGATGGGACTTTCTAGAAAATCCTTCATGCAAAAAGTGTTGAATAAAAGCGCCGCTGAGCTACTTCCCACAACACTTGCACTCAATACCCTCGCTCTGATAGAAGGGGTTGAATATATCCGCGTTCATGATGTAGCTGAACACCGCGATATTCTCACACTAATGGATAGGTTGTGATGGCAGCAATGCACTTCTTCGTACCTCTGATTGAGATTACCATCATCTGGGTGATGCTCAACTATATGCTCAAATTCTTTTGGGGCACTCGAGCGATGGATGTGGTCTTCGGCTTCCTCGCCTTTCTCTTTACCTTCTTCCTCGCAGCCCTATTCGCTCTGCCCGTTTTGCAAAAGATCATGCTCCACATGGTCAACATTCTCTTCTTAACCATCTTCATCATCTTCCAGCCAGAGATCCGCCTCGCCCTCTCCCGCGTTCGTATCAAGGGGCGAAAATTTCGAGAAGTGCATGAGTTTGATGAGTTTTTGGAAAATCTCACCACTAGCATCTACCGCTTCTCGGAAAAAGAGGTGGGAGCTTTGGTTGTTTTGGAGAATCAAGACTCCTATCAAGAGTACGCGAGTTCCTCATTGAAGATGAATGCAGAGTTTTCCTCTGAGCTGTTGGAATCGATTTTCATGACTACAACGCCACTTCATGATGGCGCTGTGGTGATCCGTGGCACCACCATTGTGGCAGCTGGCACCATCTTGCCACTGGCGCATGAGACGGCGCAGCTCTCTAAATCAATGGGCACACGACATAGAGCTGCTTTGGGTTGCAGTCAGAAGACCGATGCTGTGATTATCTGCGTCTCTGAGGAGACGGGCAAGGTCTCCATTGCACGTGAGGGTATTTTGACGCGCGGTATCAAAATTGACCGCTTCCGCGGCATTTTGCGCAGTATTTTCACTCCGCCTGAGCTGAAGAAATCTCTAAAACTGTGGAAGTGGTCATCATGAAAGATCTTCTCTATCGCATCTTTTTGAAGAACTGGCCGCGCAAGTTAGTCGCACTTGCAACAGCCATCATCGTCTGGTTCTTGGTCAGTCAAACCATCACAGTCTCTCGCACACTCTCCAATATTCCTGTGCGCATCATCAACCTCCCTAAAAATAAGACAGTGCTCGGCCTACTTCCCAATGGCTATATGAAATATAGGATCTCAATCTCCGTCACAGGGGTGCGCTCTGCTGTTGAAGATTTGGTTCCCAATGATCTTGAAATTGTAATCAACGCAGAGGGTGAAAAAGAGAGTTGGGTCGCACCAGTGACTAAAAAAAATCTCAGCAACCTCTATGAAGAGAGCCCCGATTGGAAGAAGGATATTTCCTCCGTTACAACCAACGATCTCTTCATGAAGATGAGTAATCTTGTCACTGAAGAAATCCCGCTGACGATCAACCGTCCCTTTGGAGATCCACCAAAAGGCTACCAATACTTAGATATTTGGCCGAAATATCTCACCCAAAAGGTGACAGGCCCAGAAGAGCAGATGAAAACTCTAAAACAGCGCGGCTTGGAAGTGACCTACAATCTCAGCCACGTCACACAGCATGAACTAGACACTCTCGCTGCTCAAAGTAAAACTGATGAGATCAGCTTTTTCATCCCCTCCGCTTGGAAGATGGTGGCAATCCCCTTCAAAGGCAACACTCTCGAACCCTTCAATGACCCGAGATCCAAACTATTGCGCATCGATTTTCTCAAGCAGGAGTTGATGCCTCTTGGTGTGGAGCTGCCCATTACCATCTTCTTCCCTGTCAAGTATTCACGTACCATCAATCCACAGACTTACTCATTGAATACTAACGACTTTATTCAGAAGAAAAATGGCCTCAAGGTATTAACCAAACCTCTTTATGTCAAAGATGTAAGTCGTCTTTTCCTCGACTGTGTGCGTGACAATCTACTTCTTACTATTGTAGCAGAGCCCAAAAGCGTGAAACGCAATCTTGATTGGGGTGTACAGTTTGTCGACCCAACAGGTCTAGAGAATCGCTATGTGATGGCCACTCTCAAAGAGATGGAGGAGGTCTACAAGGATGAGCATGAGTCGTTCACCAAATATAGTGAGCAGACGATTCGGGAGCGCTTCCGCGACTATATCCGCGCCTTCCATCTCTATGAGGAAAAGGGCACGCCTCTCAATTTGGTTGGTGAGATTGATGCCAATACGATCTCCCTTGAGGAGCCATGAAAGTTGCCATCTTGAAGAGCAATGCTGCCAATATTGGCGGTTTGGAAAATTATACTAAAAGATTGGCCGAAGCTTTTGGCAAAAAGTGTGAGGTGACTCTGCTGACAACAGGGAGCCTTTGTGAGCTTCCCTTTGAGGCCATCTCCTTATGTGAGAGCTCTAAATTCTCCCTGCGCCACCTCAAACGTTTTGATGCACTTGCGCAAGATTGGATCGCAAATCAGAGGCCTGATCTGATCTTTGGGATGGAGAGAAACAGTTTTCAGACGCATTATAGAGCGGGAAGTGGTATCCACGCCGCCTATCTGGATAGGCGAAAAAAAATAGAGGGGCTGCGAAAACGGCTCTCTTTTGCTCTCAATCCACTCCACAGACATCTGCTGCAGGTAGAAAAAGAGGCGTTTGAACATCCCGATCTGCAAAAGCTCTTTGTCAACTCCCAGATGGTCAAAGAGGAGCTTTTACATTATTATAATGTTGCACCTAACAAGGTTTGCGTGGTTCACAACGGTGTTGATTGGGAAAATGCCTCAGCAGCAAAGCAAAATGAACGCTATCACTACCTCTTTGTTGGCAATGATTTTAGACGCAAAGGTCTAAAAGAGGTTCTTTTAGGATTGAGAGGCATGCAAAATTATCAGCTGACAGTGGTGGGGCGTGATCGCCATGCGAAGAGCTATATGGAGCTGGCGCAAAAATGGCAAATTCGGGCAAACTTTGTCGGCCCAAGCAAGCAAATGAATCGCTTTTATGAGGATGCAGACTGTCTGGTTTTGCCAACGCTCTACGATCCCTTTGCCAATGTGACTGTGGAGGCTCTGGCCCATGGGCTATTTGTGATCACCTCACCCAATAATGGAGGTAAGGAGGTGTTGGAGGAATTTTCAGGTGTTGCCACAGAAGATGTGGCATCTGCCATGATGCGTGCTCAGCAGTTTGAGCGCGATCCAATCGCTATTCGAAATAGTGTGAAGGCTCTTACCTTTGAAAATCAGCTAACGAGGATTGTGGAACAGTGCTGATCTACTTCTTTGTCAGACTCTTTGGCTTTTTCGTGCGTCTGCTGCCCTACTCAGCGATACACGCTCTTGGCCGTATTAGCGGCTCCATGCTCTACTACCTCTACACCCCCTTTCGCAAAAAGGCGATGAATAACTTGGCGGTTGCCTATGAAAATGAACTCTCAGAAAAAGAGCGCAAGCTGATTGCCAAGCGCACCTTCCGCAATCTAGTCATCACCTGTCTCGAATTCTTCCGCCTCGATAAAAAGCATCTCGACGATCTGATTCTGTCCTCTAATGAGCAGATTGTTGCTGATCTCTATAAGAAGAAGCAGGGTATGGTCTTTTTCAGCGGCCATCAGGCCAACTGGGAGATTCCCTTTTTAGCAGTGACAAATAACTGTGGACCAGGGATTGCAATTGGGCGGCCTATCAAAAATAAGAGACTCTACAATTGGGTATTGGGCGTACGTGAAATGTGCGGTGGCAAGATTGTGATGCCAAAAAATGCGCTCAAAGAGGGACTCAAAGCGCTTAGACGTGGTGAATTCATCGGCATTGTTGGTGATCAAGCATTGCCGGAGAGTGACTACTCCTATCCGCTATTTGGAACACGCGCATGGACGACAACAGCGCCCGCTCTTTTGGCCTATAAAACCAACTCTCCTCTCATTGTAGCGCTGACAAAGCGGATCAAAAGTCGCTACCAGGTGCATGTCTGTGATCCTATTTGGCCAGATAAGAGTAAGCCTGTTAAGGAGGAGGTGCCTCGCATGATGGATGAGGCGCTTCTAAGATTTGAAAAGAGCATCCGTGAGCAGCCCGATCAGTGGATGTGGGTTCATGACCGCTGGAAACAGCAAGGCGTTGACCATGTGAAGAGGGAGTATCGCTACGGCTTTGTGGCAATCATTGCTCCAAAAAATTGCGATCCTGAACTCTTTGAACTTTTAAAACGCATCTATCCGCGCAGCTTCTTGACCATTTATTGTCCAGATCCAGTCGACATTGAGGCAAAGGTAATCCACTATAACGACCCAAGCGAGCTTTTTGTACGCGACTGGAAGCAGCAGCTTCTCTTGGATTTTGTCGGACTACCAAAGCTGAGACGGCACTACATGAGATTGGGAGCTGTGCGCGCAATTGAGCTTCCTGTTGATCTCAACTTCGTTTCTGAAACGCTTGTGAAATGCGATTGTCAAGATGTTGTAAAAAAAGAGAAGACATCGTAAACTTTCTTGCATGAATGAACTACAGCTAATTTCCCAGTCACTTCCCGATCAATCACTGGCACCTTACATCAGTACATTCGGTTTAAAAACTTACCCAGTAGAGAAAGTTAAAAGAGTTACCTTTCAAGTTTTTCAAGCACTGGAGAAGTTGTTTGGCACCTCTGTCACAAAGATCGATTTTACCTGCTATGGCAAGCTGATTCCAGAGTCCGTCTTATCGCTTGCACAAAGGGAGGGGTTTACCATGAATCCTCCTCTGACACAGGATGGATGTCAGGTGAACGTCTATACATTGAAGGTTACTTTTGTCTTTCAAAAGATGGTCTTTCTTTCTTTCAACATTGATACTGGAATGATTATTACGCGAATGGAACAGGCGCACGCTACTGCATCTCATTTTAGCGAGATAGACAAGATAGCGACAGTAGTCCAAAAACGTGTGACACACAGTGATGTAGCACTGGTTTCTATCCTCCACAAAATGCAAGAATTAGCTGCTCGTGATGACCCTCTATACCGTGCGATACTTGATGATACTGAAATTAACCCCTCTCCATTAGATATAGGTCCTCTGACGGCGCTTCTAGATCCCTTCCTGCACTTTGAGCCTGTTATTGGCCAGCAGCGAAGGATGACGGCTTATACCTACGCACTGGACTACACCCTGATTGACCTTAAGAAAAAGGGCATCCTTACTCATGTGGAGACAGCGCGAGCACAATACCCTAAACGAAACGCTAAACAGCTGATGCAAAAGGCTGGAGTGCGCACACTGAGTTCGAATAACCCGGGAACGAGCTATTTTTTCCAAACAAAAGAGTCGGGGCACACCTACTGCATCACGGTAAATGAAAGCTTTCTACAACTTCTATGGCCCGAAAAACTTTGCAAAGATGACGAGGCTGTCTATGATGAGGCAGTAGCCCGTTTTAAGGGAGACACTGCTGCAAGGTAATTTGCCTTTGCATGAGCTGTTCCCCCTTTATTTGAGAAAAGAGCAAAATGCCACAAAATCGCTTTTACGTAGATACACCGCTTCTAGTTGACAGTGAGGTGACTCTTGATGAAAAGGAGCAGCGCCATTTACGCGTCATGCGCAACCCAGAGATTGTGGAGCTGATCAATGGTAAAGGACAGTTAGCTACCGCCAAGGTGCTCACACATGGCCTTAAAATTCTCAAAGTAGTTGAAGAGAAGGCACCACCAACTGTCACCCTCGCACAGGCGCTACCACGGATGAATCGGCTCGATACTATCGTCGAGAAGTGCACCGAGATTGGTATGGCAGAGCTCTGGCTCTTTCCCGGCGACCTCTCTGAAAAAAAGAGCCTCTCTAAAAATCAGCAAGAGCGCGTCACCCACCTCCTCATTGCCGCCCTCAAGCAAAGTGGCAGACTCCACCTACCTAAAGTGCGCTTCATGCCTCCCCTCTTGCAGTGGAAACAGGTTGAGGGTCAGCTACTCTATGGAGCACTACGCGGTGGAAAGAGGATGGAAAAGCTCAAAGCGCCACTTTGCTTTGTCATTGGCCCTGAGGCAGGTTTTTCTGAAAATGAAGAGAGGTGGTTGGAACAGCACGGTGAAGGCATCATCCTTAGCGATGCTATTTTACGTACAGATACAGCTCCTCTTGTCGCCTTAGCCCTGATACATCACTTTCTAATCTAGCCATGACATAGACTATTTGGAAGCACTTATGGAGATACTGAATAACTCGGTTATTGGAGATTCTGCCAAGATTAGTGACGCTGAGAAATTCGGAGACTGACGCTAACCCCTTGTGGGTTAGTCGAGTCGAGAACGGTACCTCGATAGAAAGATTGTCGGAAGATTCAATGAGTGAGTTATTCAGTGTCTCCTTAGGGAGATACTGAATAAGTACCTTGCCGGAAGATCTGCTAGGGAGTTGTTCAGTGGCTCCTTAGGGAAGGCCTGATTAACTACCATTTGGCAGATTTCGTCAGAATTTTTGATTCGGCTAAATTCGGAGACGAGCGCTAACCACTTGCTGGTTAGACGAGTTGAGAATGACACCGAATCGAAAATTGTGACGGAAGATGCCGGATGGGAGTTAGTCAGGGCTTCCTTAGGGAAGCGAACCGGCGTAGGATTAATTCACGACGCCTTTGTAGACAGCACCCTCTTTTGGATCTAGCGTTACAAGCTGGCCATCTCTTAAAATCATAGATGCCCCCTTTGCTTCAAGCAATACCGGCATATCCTGTGCTACCTCTTTGAGGAATTTTTGTGACTCACTATCTTGGCTCTGCAAAATCACAGCAGAGGCATTTTGCAGCAGAGCTTGATGGCTCGGTCCGCAGCGGTCTAATACAACCACTTTGCCCCTTGCCTGGTAACCGCCTCCTTCTGGCTTTGGAAAGAGCGATACTTTTCCATATATCTTCGTTCCCCACCCCTCACTGCCACGCACCAAGATATCGCCAATGCTATCGACAATCATCATATTGGTCGTTCCAGCCTTACCAAAAGGCGTTCCCGCTGTGATCACAACCAGATCGCCATGCTTCACCAGCTTCTTCTCAAGCGCATAGTCGGAAAGCCGCTTATACGCCTCCTCAATATTGTGTGCCTGGTCACAGAAGAGAGGAATCACACCCCAGTAGGCTGCTAGCTGATGGTAAACCTTCTTATTAGGCGTCATCGCAATGATCGGAATGCTCGGCCGCAAACGGGCAAGCAAACGCGCAGTTCCACCGCTAGTTGTGAAGGCAAAAATTGCCTTCGCATTAGCTGTGTATGCTGTCTGCACAGAGGCAGAAGCGACAGAAGACTCAACATCATAAGCGCGATCCGCCGCCGTCTTCAAAAAGGCAGCGTAATCAAAGTCAAGCTCGCTCTCTTCAATAATGGAGCGCATCATCTTCACAGACTCAACCGGATAGTTGCCCACAGCTGTTTCCGCCGAAAGCATCACTGCAGAAGTAGAGTCATAAATCGCATTGGCCACATCTGATGCCTCAGCACGCGTTGGACGCGGATTGCGGATCATCGACTCCAACATCTGCGTCGCTGTCACAGACATTTTGGCTTCCAAATAGCACTTACGAATCATCATCTTCTGCAGACGGGGCACCTTCGTTAGTGGTAGCTCTACACCGAGATCGCCTCGTGCAACCATGATGCCATCCGACACCTTCAAAATCGCATCAAAATTCTCAACACCCTGCCTGCTCTCAATCTTCGACATCACCAAGATGTCATGACGCCCCTCAATCTCAATCAGCTTGCGGATCCCAATCACATCCTCCGCTGAACGCATAAAACTCGCCGCCACAATATCAATATCCATCTGACAACCGAAGCGGATATCCTCCACATCTTTAGGTGTCAAAGAGGGCAGTTCCATATCCACACCGGGAATATTGACACTCTTCCCAGAACTGATCACACCGCCATTATCAACCTCAACACAGACTCCCTCGTGCGAAATCTCCACAACGTGCGCCACAATGTAGCCATCATCTAAAAAGAGGAACATCTCATTCTTAAGCGCATCGACAATGTTGGGGGGCGTCAAACTGATGCGATTATGATCCCCCTCCACATCCTCTTTCACAAGCCAGAATCGATCACCGCGCTTCACCTCAATCTGACCATCTTGGATAGCACCAAGACGGATCTCCGGACCCTTTGTGTCCATCATGAGCGCAACAGGCACCCCCAACTTGTCACGCACCCTCTTTACAGCTTCAATACGAGCTTGATGCTCATCAAGCGTCCCATGACTAAAGTTGAGCCGCGCAATGTTCATTCCTGCCAAAACTAAATTTTGGATACTGCGAACATCACTGGTTGCGGGGCCCAGTGTACAGACAATTTTGGTATGCGTTTCCATGGTAGAGTAATTGATACCACTAATGGAGAATAAAAGCTATACTGATCGCTATGGATATTTTTCTGAAGAAAGTCTCTGTCCACAATCTCCAACAAGTAGACCTCGCCCTGCAATCTGGTGAACTCATCCTCTTCACAGGAGTCTCGGGATCGGGAAAATCTTCCATGGCGTTTGACACAATCTACGTCGAGGGTCAGCGCCGCTACATTGAGTCGCTCTCTAACTTCGCCAGACGCTTTGTTGGAGACATGAGCAAACCCGATGTAGAATCTGTCTCAGGTCTCTCCCCCACTATTGCCATTGAACAGAAAAGCGCTGGTAAAAATCCGCGCTCCACTGTAGGCACCCTCACCGAAATCTACGATTTTCTACGCCTACTCTACGCTAGAATCGGCACCAACTTCTGTCCCATCTCAGGTGAGCAGGTGATGCCTCAGAGTCGCGAACGTATCATCAAAACTATTCAAGCTCTACCACCAAAGAGCAAACTCATCTTCCTAGCCCCCATTGCCTCCGACAAGAAGGGTGAGTTCAAAGATGAATTTCAGCATCTGCTTCGGAAAGGATTCATGCGCGCCCGCGTCGATGGCAATTTTGTAGAACTGACAGAGCAGATCGAACTCGACAAGAACAAAGCACACACAATCGAGGTGGTCTGTGACCGCCTCACTGTCAGTGAGGAGAATCAAAGCCGCATCGCCGAAGCTATCATGGCTACACTTGATCAAAGCAATGGACTGCTGCTTCTTTGCAACCTCACTACAAATCAAGAGCAGCTCTTTTCCACAGCTGCCTACTCCAAAAAGTCGGGGCAATACTACTCATCACTAGAGCCGCACCACTTCTCTTTCAACAGCCCAAGCGGTATGTGTTCTCTCTGCCAGGGACTAGGCGAAACATTGGAATTTGACCTCGACCTTGTCATCGACCCAAACAGAAGCATCAGCGAAGATTGCTGCTCTGTCGCCAGCAGCTATTTGACTGTGCGCCACGGCAATATCTACCGCAACTTAGCCAAACTCTACGATTTTGATGTTGACACCCCATGGTGTGAGCTCTCCAAAAGCGCCCAAAAGATCTTTCTCTATGGCAACCGGAAGAAGTGGACCAAGATGCAGTTTGTCCATCCCGAAAAGCGGCAGAGCTGGACCGAATACATCCGATGGCAGGGTGTTTTGCATGAGGCGCGTCAAAAGTATCAGGAGGCGAAAAGCGATCTCTATCGAAAGAAAAAAGAGAGGTTAATGAAGAGGCAGCGCTGTCCAGAGTGTGAGGGCAAGAGGCTGCTCCCCTATCCAGCTGCCACGCAGGTGGGTGGCAAGACGCTCTTTGAAATCTGCCAGATGACCATTGAGGAGTGTTTTGCCTTCTTCGAAAAGCTGCAGCTCGATGAAACTGAAACTCTCATTGCAGGTGAGGTAGTCAAAGAGGTGCGCAAGAGGCTGCATTTTCTTCTCTCTGTTGGTCTCAACTATTTGATGCTCGACCGCACCTCTGTCACACTCTCCGGTGGTGAGGCGCAGCGCGTTCGTCTAGCCTCACAGGTTGGCAACGGTCTTGTTGGTGTCACCTACGTTTTGGATGAACCTTCGATAGGCCTCCATCCTCGCGACAACAGCCGACTCATTCAGACATTGAAGGAGCTCAAGCAGCAGGGCAATACAGTGATCGTTGTGGAGCATGATGAGGAGACCATCCGCGCTGCTGATCGCATTGTTGACTTTGGTCCCGGCCCCGGCAGATTGGGAGGCAAGGTCGAGGTCAATGGCAGCTTTGAGGAGCTACTGAAATCCAATACGCTCACAGCTGACTATCTGACCGGCAGGAAAAAGATTCCAATTCCAAATGTGCGGCGCGAAGCGGAGCACTTTTTGCGCCTCACTGGTTGCTGCCACCACAACCTCAAAGAGCTCAATCTCTCCATTCCACTCGGTGTGATGACAGCAGTCACCGGCGTTTCAGGCTCTGGAAAAAGCTCACTAGTCATCGAAACACTTGTCCCAGCTTTGGCCAACAAGCTGCACCATGCGCAGCAAAGAGTGGGGCAGCATAGAGCGCTTGAGGGCGTCGAGCAGATCGACAAGGTGATTGCGATTGATCAATCGCCTATTGGGCGCAATCCCAGATCCAACCCAGTCACCTACATCAAGATCTTTGATGAAATCCGCCAGCTCTTCTGCCAGCTGCCACAGAGCCAAGCGCGTGGCTTTTTGCCGGGCCGCTTCAGCTTCAATGTGGCAGATGGCTCCTGCATGGAGTGTAGCGGGATGGGTATGGTCAAAGTGGACATGGACTTTTTGGAAGATCAGTGGGTGACTTGCAAAAGCTGTGACGGCAAGCGTTTTGATTCAGACACACTTTCGGTCACCTACAAAGGCAAAACGATCCATGACATCCTGGAGATGACCGTCAACCAGGCGCTCGACTTTTTTGGCAATATTCCTACGCTGAAGCGAAAGCTGGAGATGATCCAGAAAGTGGGAATGGGCTACATCACATTGGGCCAGCCATCACCCACACTCTCTGGAGGTGAGGCACAGCGCATCAAGTTGGCCAAGGAGCTCTCAAGACCGGCGACTGGCAAGACGCTCTACATTTTGGATGAACCAACAACCGGCTTGCACTTCCACGATATCAAAGCGCTGCTAGCGGTATTGAATACCTTGGTGGAGCGCGGCAATAGCGTCTTGGTAATTGAGCACAACATCGATGTGATCAAATGTTGCGATCACATCATCGATATTGGACCAGAAGCGGGCATCCACGGCGGGGAACTGGTCGCCGAGGGAACACCAGAAGAGCTTGCCAAACAAGATAGCGCCACAGGGCAAGCTCTGCGTCAAAAATTTGAGAAGAGAGAAACCAAAAAGGTGGAGCAGAAGCGCTATGAGATGATCGAGATTGAAGGCGCTGAACAGAATAACCTCAAACACATTTCCCTCAAAATTCCGCGCGGCAAGATGACCGTCTGCACAGGTCCCTCTGGATCCGGAAAGAGCTCGCTCGCCTTTGAAACGGTCTACGCAGAGGGGCAGCGGCGTTACATCGAATCACTCTCTCCCTATGCACGCCAATTTGTGAAACAGATGCCCAAACCCAAACTCTCCTCGATTGAGGGGCTCTCCCCCGCCATCTCTATTGAGCAAAAGGCGTCAGCTGGAAATCCGCGTTCAACTATTGGCACGATGACTGAAATCTACGACTATCTCCGCCTGCTCTTTGCCACAAAGGGCGTTGCCTTCTGCCCCGAAACGGGAGAGCCAATTCGCTCCATTTCCAAAGCAGATGTGGTGCAAAAGCTGCTTGAGCATGATGGCAAAAGGATGAATCTTTTTGCCCCCTTCGAAGTGAAAGGAAGCTTTGAATCAATGGTAGAGCGCTTCTTATTAGAGGGCTTTTTACGTCTGCGTCTCAATGGCACGCTTTATGAATTGGATGAGCCCATTCCCTTTGATGCAAAGAGGAAAAATGAACTCGCTCTTGTCATCGACAGAGTCAAAATCTCCCCCGCCAATCAAAAGCGCATTTCTGAGGGTGTAGAGAAGGCCACCAAACTGGCATCGGGGCAGATGATTGCTGAAATTGAGGGTGAAGACTACTTCTTCAACCTCGCTTTTTGTGCACAAGGATCTGGAAAATCCTACCCTCCCATTACACCTCACACCTTCTCTTTTAACAGTGCTCACGGCATGTGCCCCGACTGTCAAGGCTTGGGCACGCAGTTTGGCGCCCAGCTTCTCGCCAATGATGAAATTGCCAAACTCTCCTGCAAGGGGCTGCTGCGCAGACTCTGGATCAACCCCTCTTTTGCCTACCTCGACCACTGGATCAGTCAAAATCAAAAAGTCGTCCTAGAAAAGCGCGAGGATCTCTCCATCCTTCTCAATGGTGGCTCCTGGAAAACCGTTAAAAAGGGTGTGCGCATGCGCTTCCGCGGACTACAAGCGCCCCTAGCCTTGATCGGCCGCATCGGCCACAAAGAGGTGAAAGAGCCGCTGCTTCCCCTTCTACATCGCGTCAGCTGCAAAAGCTGCGATGGCGCTCGCCTCCATCCACTAGCACGCAATGTCAAACTTGAGGAACACTCAATCGCCTCCCTCTGTCAACTCCCAATTGAAAATCTGCTCCAATTCCTCAAAAAAATGGATATTAAAGAGAAGGTACTCCTAGAGGTAATGCAGCAGCTGATTTCTCGCATCACCTTTTTGGTTGACGTCGGCCTTGGCTACCTAAGTCTTGACAGAGCCGCTCCAACATTGAGCAACGGCGAGGCGCAACGCATCAAATTGGCGCGCCAGCTCGGCTCACAGCTGCGCGGCGTGCTCTATGTCCTTGATGAACCCACTATCGGTCTGCACCCTAAAGACAACGCCAAACTCAACGCCGCTCTCAAAAAGTTGAAGGAGCTAGGCAATACCCTCCTACTAGTCGAACATGACCCACTCACCATCGAGGAGGCTGACTACCTCTTCGATTTTGGCCCAGGAGCTGGTATCCATGGCGGCCACATAACAGCTGCAGGGACAGTGGAGCAGATCAAGAAAAACAGCAAGAGTCTCACCGGCCAATATCTTAGCGGTCAGAAGAGGGTGCCACTACCTAAAAAGCGTCAGGCGAAAGAATTTCACACAATTGAAAATTGCAATATACACAACCTCAAAGATGTAACAGTAAAACTTCCCCTTGGCTGTTTCACCTGTCTCGTCGGTATTTCTGGCTCAGGAAAATCCTCTCTCATGCAAATGATCGATGCCAAGTGTGAGATGAAAAAGATTGTGATCGACCAGAACCCAATTGGGCAGACAGCAAGAGCTGATGTGGGCACCTACTGCGATCTTCTTCCACAGCTACGCTCCTTTTTCGCCAAACTGCCAGCTGCTGCAACCAAAGGATTGCAACCAAGACACTTTAGCACTAATCATAAGCGTGGTATGTGTACACACTGCTACGGCCTTGGCTACTCCAAAGTGGAGATGCTATTTATGCCTGCTGTACGTGTGCCGTGTGATCACTGCAAAGGACTTAGACTCAATCCAGTCAGCCTCAATGTCCAATACAAGGGCAAGAACTTTGGAGAATTTTTGCAGCTCTCAGTTGAGGAGGCGCGCCACTATTTTGAGGTGATCCCTAAGGTGTGCCACATCCTTGACACTCTCATTTCGATTGGCCTTGATTATCTTAAGCTTGGTCAGGAGGTCGCCTCTCTATCAGGCGGTGAGCAGCAGAGGTTAAAACTCTCGCGTGACCTGGCGAAGAAGCGGCAGGCCAAGACGCTTTATCTGTTGGATGAACCGACAACGGGGCTCCATCCCGATGACATTTCGAAGCTATTGGTTCTAATACAGGGACTTGTAGACAAAGGACATACACTTGTTGTCATTGAGCATAACACAGACTTTATTGCGGCTGCTGACCATGAGATTGAGATGGGTCCGGAGGCTGGCGCACTTGGCGGCCAGATCATCCGGACCACTTACTAATTTGGTGTGGCTACTACATCCAAACGTCTGCAGAAGAAGTAGGTAAAGCCATCATCATCCCTCTCTGGGGGATTCTCTGCTAGATAGCGATCGGTCACCGCTTCAAAGAAATCGCGCCTCTGATCAGGAGGAATGTTCCAATTAGCAGAGAGAGTACCCTCGAACCAATCAACCATCTTCTCAGGTTAAGATTTGATCAAATATATAAATGGATAACTTTCTGTACAACTAATTAAACGGAATAGATGGATACTGTTAAAAAAGCGTTTAACAAACATATTATTTTATTTTACAATATCCTTTAGGGGAGATACTGACTAAGTACCTTGCTAGAGATTTCGGCAAGATTTCTATCGAAGGGAAGTTCGGAGCCGAACGTCTAACCCCTTGTGGGTTAGTCGAGGCGAGAACGATGCCTCGATAGAAAGATTGTCGGAAGATCTGGTGAGGGGGTTAATCAGGGCTTCCTTCGGGGGAAAATAGAGATGACTGGTCCAGTTCAAAGAGGAAGGGGTGAGCCGCGTGAGAGTGAGGAGCAGCCTGCTGTTGCAGGCGAACTTGCCGGGAGACGCGTTGCGCCGATTCCTGCCCAAGATGTCGCAGCTACAGCACACGCTCTAGGCCTAAGCCATATTCCTTCTGATTTGCCACACCTTTCACCTCAAGAGCTTGCAGCAGCAGAGCAGGCTCGTGAGCAGTATAATGATGAGATGCCTGTTGCCAAGAGGCTGTTCATCTTACGCCACATCGCAAATCGAGGTACCGATTACCTTGATGAGGTAGTACAGGCTGTTCGAAACTGCCCAGATGATCGCTTTGCCCACATCAATAACCTGATCTATCCAACTGATAATCTAAGTGATACTAGAACCCTACTGCGCTGGGCAGCAACAGCAGATTGTGCAAACCCACAAGCTCTTGCCCTATGCTCCCGTTTTCTGCAACCAAGAGATACAGCACGTGATCGATGGGGGGATCTAAATCTTCTGCACCGATTACCAGCAGATCAGCAGGAGGATTTTATTGAATTTATCAGTGATAATCATGGACTGCTCGACCATTTACGCAGCGTTGATAGCGTGCATTGGCTCGCTATTTTAGAATATACAGCAAACCTTACAGGTCCGCTGGATGACCCTCTTTTTTTCGAATATGTATTCGGAGAACTATGCGCAGCACAAAATCCGACAGCTACCATCATAGCTCTTGAATATCTGTATCAGCAAAGGATACCAAAAAGTCAGCAATTTCTAGACCATATTAATTATCTCGGCCAGATGAGAGACCAAGAGCTAGCTCTTGCACGTTACTGCTGCGGTCCTGGACAGGGGAATGAGAAATTAGAGCTCTTAGATCAGCTAGCCAACCTAGAAGATAGTCAAAAAATGGAAATTCTCTCCCTTTTAGACCACGTTGTTTCACACTCAACTCCACTCTACGCTATCTCCACATTGGTCGGTCGCCTTCAGATTGGCTGGATGACCAAAAAAGCGGCTCTTCGCAACTACTATAAAGAGTGTGCCTCTGCTCGAAAAGTAGCGCATATCATTCTTAAACCAGATGAGGAGCTCTTTCCCCAGATGTGCTCAGCTATATTAGAAAATAGAGGTAGAAGACCCCGCTTCTATTTCGAAGGAAGTCCTGTTGATCAAACGTGCTCACTACTTAGATCACAAACGGCCAGTTTAACAGCTTATATCGCCGACATCACCGAAGATGATGGAGAAGGTCGATTGACTATTAGGCACATAGAAGAGCTAACTGAGGAGCAGGTAACAAAAGCGCAACTCTTGGGATGCTATATTTCACTCTATTTAGCTGAGGGTATCACCCTACCTGATGCTCTCCCCCTTTCGCCACAGCTCTTTACTGTAGGAGTTCTGAGCGCGAACTACAACCTACTGTATTCCTGTCAATTAGAAGTTGTTAATACTTCAGCAGTCGAGTTAGATCCTGAAATCTATGCTAACCTCTATAAAACACCCCTTCCTCCAGTACCAAAAGAGCGTACACAGACTAAGCAACGTATAAGCGATAGCGTAAAAAATCAGATTGCAAAAATGATTCCTGAGGATTCCTTCCAAGCAATTTGTATCTCACACTTTAAGGATGACAGCGACTTCTCACCCGGTACATTGACAGCTTTATTAGAATTCCCCTTTGAACTTCATCAAAAAGCAACCCCTCTTTTTACCGATAGTGACACTGCCGAGATGCGCCTCCAACTTATTGAGAGCCTATCTGAGCAGAGTAGTGAGAATATTGCAAAAGCAGCTCGATTAACGGTTGAAGGAGATTCACTTGCTACACGATTTGCGCTTGTTACAGCAGTAGAAAGCCGTGAGATCTCTTCAAGATTCCTGCCAATTCTACCAAGTGACCCACCTGATGCACGCCTTCTGCTTTCCATGCTCTTTAGATCAGATGCTGAAGCTGAGACAGCTCGAAATTTACCTCTCTTTACTGACGCTACTCCAGAAGATCGTTACCAACTAGTACGACAGTATCACAAACTTGGAGCCAAGGACCTGACCCCCCAACAAAGCTCTAATTTTATTCACTTTCTTAGAGAAGCGAGGCCATTAAATATACCTAAGCAGGTCGAGATTCTTAGAAAGCTATCCCGTGAAGATCAACGCGCTCTTTTAGATCTTGAAGCGACTGATCTGGTAGAAGTATTACAATTTCTAGATGATCTTTCTCCGATGGGTGAAGCGATGACAGCAACAATCATCCAAGCAGTTAAAGATCAGCGCACAAAGCTATTTAGCTATGTAATGGACAGTCGCTTTAGAGGTGATAGTACTACGACGAAACAGCAGCTTTTCACTCTCTACCTGAGATCAAACAATCCACGGGTGCTAACACGTCTTTTGAATGCTAAAATGCATGATCGAGAGGCGACGATTGCAAGACTGAGCGAACTTCCAAAGGAGGAGTGCGATGAGTTGGTGAAAGAGCTGAGCGGCTACCAAGCAACCTATGCTATTGGTTCGTTAGCCAAGATGACTCGTCCCGAAAGGTTGGCAACCTTTGAAAATGCTAAGGCGCTAACAAAGCCAAATGACCAGCTAACTACGAAGCGCTACATTTTGGAGACGCTTGCTGATATCCCCCCTGCTGAACATCAGCAAACCAGTGCGCTATTCAACTCCTTCTTTACACACTTTGATAGTATAAAGTTTCGACAAAACATGTATAAACGCAGTAGAGGTCGGTATAGCTATCAAAATCTACGCAATACTCTTACCAGAGGTTATAGAAAACGGCTCCGCACCACCTACCAACGTACTGATGTTGTACCAGTTGAGATTAATGAAGGAGATGACCCCTATGCAAAAATGATGCCCTATCTAACAGATGCAAGGCAGCGCAGCTTACTTGTGCAAAGCGCAGGTCAGGCAATTGATGCAGGCGGGCCTTCAAGAGAGCTACTTACTCAAATGGCTACTCGCATTCCAGAGATCTATGGAGATATTTTAAGCCGTGATGAACTAACAGGCCGCTATAGCATTTCAATGACTCCAGTTACTCCAGAAAGTGAAAAGCTAGCAGCTGCATTGGGCCACCAGCTCTATTTGATGCGTGCATTGGGCATACCCCTCCCGCCTGAGGTAACCATTGATCCAGAAGTTTTTGTCTCTATGAGCCGCTATTCCTATGAAGCTTTGGAGGAGTATGAATCTTTGCAACAAGTTCTTGCAAGTGCTGACGGCAATCTGGAGCAACTACAGGAAATTGCACGAGTTTTCGTACCTCAAGAGTATGAAAGATACCGTGATGTAGATAATGCTGACTTCACTAAAACTAGAGAACAACTGGAGGCACAAGTAAGAGAGCGCTATGGCGAAGAGGAGGTTGCAGAAATTCTTGCCGACACAGTTGAATCTGCAACTGAAATGTTAGAGGGCCTGTTGGAAGCCAAGACAGTACACTACCGCGTAGCTAGAGCGATGACGCTAGATGGCTATTCTGCTGTCCGCCCAATCGATGTTGAACTATTCACCACTCCTGTAGACGTAAGATCCATCATGGAGAATCGAGATAACTGGGATTTTTCTGAACTTGGAGAGAATGCTGATATGCAAGCGGAGTATATGATGCGCTGGGTTCGAGAGGCCTCTGATGAGCAGCTGGTCAAATTTCTGCGAGCAATGGGTGGTCTATCCACTCTGCCAAAGGGACAGAGGCTAAAAGTTTCCAATCAGGATGTACAGGGAGCCTTCTACCACAGCTGCTTCTTCCATGTTGATCTGCCTCCAGTACCAAATGATAGTCCTCTTACCAACTATGAGAATTGGAAGCAGCTCTTCGACTACATCCCGCAAGATTACACGGCTGGCTAAGCCTCATTTATCAATATTTTATTTGAACTTAATACAATTATGTGTTATAATTTATTTGATTTTAAGAGGTTATAAATGTACGTATGTCCTACATTATCCCAAAGCAGCTGTTCTAATATCCCCTCATTTCGGGGGCATCAAGCGGCTTTTTATGCGGTTGCACTGACAGCTATCGCGGCAGTTGGTCTTGTGATTGCACGTCAATGTTTTCACCTACGCCTTCCCTATGATTTAAGCTGCCATCTCTTTACTCATATCTCTGAGTTTTCTAGCCCAGGAGGGTTTCTTTTGGCGGCAGGCGGTATTACCTACTTTGTACACAAAAGAAGGCGTCTAGTATCAGAGGTGCATGTTCAAGCTTTGAATCAGGTAACTGCTAATCTGCAAGATAAAAGAGCTGCGAATATTCAATCGAAACATGAAGATGATGAAGTCACCATCGCAAAAGTAACAGGAGGAACGTCTCTACTTGGTGAAGATGACTACAAACCGAAAAGCCTAAAACCTATCTCCAGTTCCCAGCCATCAAACAGGACAGTAAACGAAATGCTTGTTGATAAAGAGTGTGTGCATGGCCGCTCAACAGATGGTAGAATTCAGTTTTCACGAACTAAGGGTCATACTCTCCAAGCGCACACTTTTACTATTGATGAGGGTGAGGTAGTGATTGTCACAAGCGAAGCGAATCCTACAGGCAAAGCAGCAGACCTAAGTGCCACCTTTAAGACCGTTAGTAGACAGTGGTCCTATACGCTCTCAACAAATCTAACTTGTATGAAGACTGCGCTTGGGCGAGTAGCAGCGAGCTTTAAGGGTGACTATTTCATTTCGGTAAAGACTGAAGAGGGGCAATTATTCAGCGCAAGTGAACTAAAGGTCGCAGAGGCCAATACCAATCGCGGCTACTTTCCAGCCCCTGGCAAGGTTTTTGAAGCAACCTCAACTCTTGTAGTTGGAGATCAAGGTTTTTGGCACGGAATGGATCGAATAAGCAATTTAGTTGGTATTGATAGAAAATGGGCGTGCCGAGATTGGGCAAAGGGCTATCTAAATACTGCACTGCACTACGAGGACCGCAGCCCCTCTGCCTGCCTTGTCTACAGTTAGGGAAGCCCTGATTAATTCGGTTATTGGAGATTCTTCCAAGATTTGCGACGCTAGGAAATTCGGAGGCGAGCGCTAACCACTTGATGGTTAGTCGAGTCGAGAATGATGTCTTGATAGAAATATTGTCGAAAGATCTGGTGAGGGAGTTAATCAGGGCTTCCTTAGGAAGCAAGTGGCACCATCTGATAGATTTTTGAACAGATTGATCAACTTAATCATGAGAGCAACTTCTCTTCTAAAAATTTCTACTCTTTACTCAGCTAGACTTTTCGCTATAATCCGATCTTAAGAGATGTTAAATCAAATTGGGCGCTACCAGATTTTAGAGGTGATTGGCAAAGGTGGTATGGGAGAGGTTGTGCGCGCCTTCGATCCTATCTGCCAACGTGAGGTGGCGATCAAGCAAATCCGTAAGGATATCAAGAAGGGGCAGACGCTCAAGAGCCGCTTTCTCAATGAGGCGCAGATCACAGCTCAGCTCACCCACCCAGGCGTTGTCTCCATCTATTCGATTCATGAAGAGGATGAGGAGCTCTACTATGTGATGCCCTATATCAAGGGCGAGAATTTGAAGCAGATTTTGAAGGCTGCGCATCAAGGCAGCTGTGAAGCATCGATTGCCTCTTTGCTTCCCATCTTCCGTACTGTCTGCCAGACACTCTCCTACGCACACTCCAATGGTGTGATCCATCGCGACATCAAACCTGAGAACATTTTGGTTGGAGAGTTTGGTGAGGTGATCATCCTTGACTGGGGCATTGCCAAGCGTATTGAGGAGCCTGATGTAGAGATCGAGTTTGAGGCGCAGGAGGGATTGACACAGCCGGGTAAGATGATTGGAACTGTTGCCTATATGGCGCCCGAGCGTGCTCAAGGCGTGCCCTCTTCATTTGCTAGTGATCTCTATGCGTTGGGGGTAATTCTCTATCAGATTTTGACTCTGCACTTCCCTTTCAAACGCACCACATTGAAAGAGTTTCGCAAAAAGCACCATTTGGAGAAGCTGCTCGACCCTGAAGAGGTGGCTCCCTATCGTGAGGTGCCACCGCGACTTTCGCGCATGGTGAAGCATGCACTCGATCCCAATTTAGAGAATCGCTATGAAAGCGTTGAAGAGCTGTTGGAGGATCTCAACGGCCACATGGAGGGGCTCTCTGAGTGGTTTGAGATGGCATCTCTTGATGTGAGAAATAAGGATGACTGGCAGTTTCAGGAAAATGTCTTGATTTCACAACATGTGGCGCTGACGCAAAGCGCGGAGGAGGCTACATGGGTGAGCATCATGATTTCCAAAGCGTCATTTTCAGAAAATACTAGATTACAGACACGTCTTCGTCTCAATGAGGGGTGCGCAGGTGTGGGTATTTTGCTGGCAGCGCCTGATGCGCAGATGCGTGAGACGCCAATGGAGGGTTATTGTCTCTTTGTGGGTCAAGACTTTTGCAAGCTTTTCCGTAACACTGTTGAGGTGCTACATATGCCGCAACTGCAGTTGAGAGAGGGCATGTGGCACAGCTTGCAGATTGAGAAGGTGGGCAACCATTTTCATTTCTATTTAGATGGGGATCAGCGTGCCACCTATGTGAGCTACCGTCCTCTATTTGGTTCCCATGTTGGTTTTGTGCATCACGATGAGCTGTTTGATATTGACCAGCTCACTATTTCGGGTGGTAGTCAAGATCTGCAGGTGAGCTGCCTCTCTGTACCAGATGCCTTTTTAGCGAGTCGCGACTATAGCAAAGCGTTGGCAGAATATCGTCGCATTGGCCAATCATTTCCTGGACACAAGGAGGGTCGTGAGGCGCTGTTTCGTGCTGGGATCACGCTTTTAGAGCAGGCGTTGGCGAACAAGAAGAGTCAGCCGCTATTTGCACAGGCGTTGGAGGAGTTTTCCAAGCTGCACAAGACGCCTGGTGCCCCACTTGAGTATTTGGGCAAGGCGCTGGTCTATGAGGCGCTGGGCGATCATACTGAGGAGATCAAATGTTTGGAGTTGGGGCTTCGGCGTTACAGTAAACATCCGCTGGTCGACTCTCTTCGGGAGCAGATTTCATTCCGCATGCATGAGGCATCACAGAGTGATCGTCGCTCCGCCTACCAGTTGATCTTGATCGCTCTTCGGCTTCTACCAAAGCAGATTGAGAAGGCGGACAGCCAGCGGCTCTTCTCCTATTTGGTGAAGCATTGGGAGCCTCTATGCTTCATCAATAATACGATTGATCTTGACAATTTGAGTGAACAGATTGCTCCCTTTGCTATTCCGCTCGCCTTTTGGTTGGCCATGCCCTACACCTTGGCAGAGATGGCCCAAAGCTGTGATGATCTCTCCTATGGCGACGTGATCTACTGCTTGCTAGAGCTGGGCAGCTATGGCCTTGCTGAGAAGCTTTTAGAGGCAAAAGATTTTGAGGGCAAGAGTGAGTTTTCAAACAAAAACAGCTTTCGCATGCGGCTCTATGAGATGAGACAGGCGCTGAAGAGTGACGAGGAGGAGCGGGTTTACGAGCTGGTTGCGCTTTGTGACTCCCTGTCCAAAGAGGAACAGATAGAGGTGGACGCTCTGCATATTTGGGCGCTACTCAAAGAGGATCGTTGGGCTGATGCTGGCGAGATTTTTGATCGCTATTCACTTGAAATGTTGGCTCAAGAGAGCACTCCGCTCTACCCGCTGTATGGCTGTTACTTGCAGATCACCGAGGGTGAGGAGATGGCGCAGGTCTTCTTCCAAGGTGTGATCGACACCCCTTTTCCGCGCAGCTGGGCGCTTTTGGGTCATCAGCTGACAAACAATATCCTGGACAACCCAAGTTGGTTTTCAACCAGTTTCCTATGGGAAAGAAGACAGCTGTATGCACAGTTGACACTCTACTATACATGCGCTGAGAACCCTGAACTTGAATCCTACTACCGCAAGCTAGAGCGCGAAGAATACATCTACGTTGCGCAATAGAGAATTCATGTTATACTTTCCGGTATGAAACTGCCGACTGTTTTAGAATCTGAAAGAATCCATAATAACTTCCTCAAAATTAGACGCGATATCTTAGAGGTAGATGGTCAAGATGACTACACCTACTACACACTTGAGGTAAAACCCTTTGCTGTAATGGTGATTGCCAAGGCAGCGGATGGGCGCTACTTGGTGAATCGCGAATACCGTCATCCCACCGGGCATGTGATTTTGGGAGCGCCTGGCGGAACGATGGATGGTGATGAGAGCTTTTTGGAGTGCGCCAAACGAGAACTTTTGGAAGAGACTGGCTATACAGCAAAGAGTTTCACACTCTTGGGCGAGTCCTATCCCTTTCCTGGCGTCTGCTTACAGAGTACAGTTTTTGTGCTGGCGACAGATATTGAAAAGGTGGCTAAGCCAAATCTTGATCATGCTGAGCTGATTGAGGCGGAGCTCTTCACCAAAGATGAGCTACATGCAGCGATGAAGAAGAGTAAGGTGGATGGCATCCTTCTCGCCGGCCTCTATCTAGAGGGGCTCTAATAGCTATTTTGGTTTAGGAATTGGGCAAAATCCAAAATAACTTGAATCGCTATTTTACGCTCTGTGAAAACAGTGATTCCCCATCTGCTTTAAAGGTTATTTTGGGCCGCAAGCGCCCGCTCTAAATGGAGCTGAACCATCTTCTGGAATTGCTCAACGAAGGATTTTAGCCGAGGATTTTTCGCCTCTGGAATTAGTGTTGATTTGATCAACTCCAGCCCCTCTTTGTGCGATTTCACCATTGTATCTAAAAAGGCGTGATCAAACTCAGCGCCATGCATAGCACCCAAACTTTCAACCAACTTGACCTGGTTTGCAGCAAGCTTTTCTGAAATAGCTGATTTCATAGGCTTGATCTTCAACTCAAGTGCTAGCTTGATAAGCTTTTCTGCATTTTCTCTATGCTGATCGATCAAAAAATGTGCATACTCAGTAACAGAAGGTAAAGTGCCATTTTTAAGAGCGACCTCTGAAACTGCGGTTTCTAGCTTATCTACGGTCAACATAATCTCAACAATTTGTCGGTCATTTAGTTTCTGCTGTTTCGAGGGTTTTCCTTTATATCCCATACAACCAACTGCCAAGAGCAGCAAACTACTCAAAAATATATTTTTATAAAATTTGAATTTCATCTCCGCTCCTTTGTGATTCCGACACCATATCATGGTGAAGCTCCCATATGTCAATAATAAACATTATAGTTACACTCTTGACTTTAAACAACAGATAAAGAGACAACACTTAATAAGTTACTAATATCTAACCCTGTTGTGAGTGTCTCATAAAACTCATGAACAAATGGAGAAGTCAAATGTCAAACACAATTACTCAAGCCGAGTTTCAAGCCCTCAAAAAGGAGGGGTGGAAAGAAGAAAAATCAGAAACGACTCATGAAGGAAGAAAATACACATTAATCCGAGAAGGCAACAGTTATGCAGTTTGCTGCATTAATACCTCCACATATGTGGTAACAGCACCTATTGTATTTGCAATTACAACTGCCCTAACTGTACCAGCATGTGCCTTTGCATGTGTCGTTTCTTCCGCACAAGCAACAGCACAAAGCGATACTAATCTATCAAATGCGGAGTACCAAGAGGTGCAGAGGGGGCTTGAATCTGGTAAAGATAATAGCCAAGATTGTATTAGTACTGTCTGCTCTTGTAATGAAGTATGGTGGAATGTTCTTAAACCTTGTGACACACAGTTTACTGATACCAAAACTGTAGTCGTGTCACCACGTACCACTGAACCAAAACCCGTAACGACTAAAACTCCTCTGCTTTCTGAGTAAAACAACTAAAGGAGATACTGAATAACTCGGTTAATGGAGATTCTGCCAAGATTTGCAACGCTGGGAAATTCGGAGACTGACGCTAACCCCCTGAGGGTTAGTGAAGGCGAGAATGATGCAGCGGTGCGAAGATTGGTGGAAGATTCAATGAGCGAGTTGTTCAGTGGCTCCTAAAGGAGATACTGAACAAGTACCTTGCCAGAGATTTTGGCAAGCTTTCTATCGAGGGGAAGTTCGGAGCCGAATGTCTAACCCCTTGTGGGTTAGTCAAGGCGAGAACGACACCTCGACAGAAAGATTGACGGAAGATCTGGTGAGGTACTTATTCAGTGTCTCCCTAGAGTCCCTGCAAGAAATCCCTACCTGAGATCAGATCAATTCCATTTTGCCTGCGCGCCTTCTTTAGATTCTTGACTACCTGTACAGCTGGCACCTCATACTTTTCATGAAAGTAGTAGAGATTACGGCTAATCGTATGATCCGAGAGTTTTACCTCAATCAACTTCTCCAAACGCTTATCGTGAACAAGAGCAAAATCGACCTCCTTGCGCTCCTTTGTCTGAAGATACTTGAGCTCATATGGCTCAGCCTTTTGATCGACCTGCAGGTGCACATATTTTAACAAAGAGAGCGCGACCAAGTTCTCAAAAACAGCGCCTCCATCCCCCCTGACTAACCCAGTATCAAAAAAGTAGATTTTGGGTTCTTTCAACAAACTACGCGCAATATTGCGTGAAAATGGCGTAACCTTGAATACAATATAGAGAGCCTCCAAGATCTCAATATACTTCTTCACAGTGTGTGGAGAGATCGATACATCCTGTGCAATAGCGCTATAGGAGAGTGGAGAACCCACTCTTTCCTGCAACATCTCAAAGATCAGACGGATCGCCCTTACATTCTGAATATTCTCAAAATCCAAGACATCTGTACGAAGCAAACTATCAATGTATTGAAGACGCCACCTTTTTGCCTCAACCACACTCTTTGCCAAAAAGGGTTCAGGAAATCCCCCTCTTTCTAAAAAGTGATCCAAAGTGTAGGGCACCTTGATAGCCTCACACTCCGAAGGAGAAAGCGGAAAGAGCCGATGCAAGAAGAAACGACCTGCTAATGAATCTCCCACCTGTGTGAAGATTTCAAGACGCGCACTACCTGAGATCAAAAACTTCTGATTTTTAGAACGTCCATCATAGACTCCCTTAAGATAATTTTTCCACTTAGGCATCTTATGAATCTCATCCAAAATGACTAGCTCTACATCCAAGGGCCATCCCTCATCCTCGATGATCTTCCGATCACCAGCAATGTCATAGTTAAGGTAGATATAGGACTCAAACTCCTCAGCTATGGAGAGACATAAAGTGGTCTTGCCCGCTTGACGAGGCCCTGCTAGAAAAACCATCTTCTTCTTGAGATCCTGAACAATCTGACTCTTTTGCTCTCTATCCATAATGACTATTATGCACAGGTTTGCAAAAAAGTCACGACTATTTTGCATTCCAGTGCATAATAGTCAGCCTTGCTATCTCCCTCTGGTAGTTCTCTTGACAAGGAAGCTATTATCGTATAATTAGTTTTTGAATGAAAAGATGGCTTTTTGCACTCGTGTTCATCTGCGCGTGCTCCCCTGTCCCAAAGAAGGGAAGCATGAACGATCCCCTCTGCCAACCCTCACTTGAAAAGACCTCCACACACACCATCGAAAACCCCCACTTTGTTCAAGGCGATTGGCCCGATGAAAATTGGTGGGAGATGTTTAACTCCCCAAAACTCAACTCTATAGTAATTGAGGCTCTTGAAGCCAATCCAGATATCCTTGCTATTGAAGCCAAAATCTGCCAGGCAAAAGCAAGCAGTACTGTTTCACGCGCTCAAGTCTTTCCTCTTGTCTTCTTTGATGCCGATGAAAACCTCTCCTACGTCAGTAGAAATGGCCTCATCCACGCCCTTAACCCTGCAAGAACGCGCCACACAGATGAGATCCATCTCGATCTTTCCATCAACTACGAAGTCGATCTCTTTTGGAAGTACCACAATCTCTTCTATGCAACACTGGGTCAACTACAAGCTGAAATCGCTGAAGCTGCTCAGGTTAAACTAATTGTTTCTACCGCAATCGTCCAAGCCTACTTTGCGTTGAAAACTAACCTGGTGCGCCAAGAGCTCTACCACCGCCTCCTCGATGTGCGCCAAGACTACTATGATGTGGACGTTCTTCTTCTCGAAGAGGCGCTCTCCTCTGGATTCGAGCCTGCTCTATCTGAAGAGAAGATGCAAGAGGCGCAAAAAGCTGTCTACGAAATCGATCAGCTAGTATTAAACAACATCCATCTGATCAACATCTTGCGTGGAAAGGGGCCCGATGAGGAGCTCATTGTCGACAAGCTGCCGCTCGAGCCTCCTGAGAGCATCGCTATTCCTGACACCCTCTCAGTCGATCTGCTTGCTAGACGCCCCGATCTCGCCGCCCAGCTCTGGCGCACCAAGGCGCTCGGCTTTGAAATCAAAGCGCGTATCGCCGACTTCTACCCAAGTGTCAACATCAAGCAGATCCTAGGCTTAAGCTCACTCAACTGGAGCAACCTCTTTCAATCAGGCAGCCTCTATCCCGCCTTTCAACCTGCCCTCCATCTCCCCATCTTTGTCTGGGGAGAGATCAAAGCGGGCGTTGACCAGAAGACTGCCGAATACAATCAGGCGATTGAAGAGTACAACATGCTTGTTTTGAAGAGCACGCAGCAAGTTGCCGATCTTCTTGTCATTCTCGATGCCGTCTACAAGAAGCGTGATGCGCAGCGAGACATCTTGCAGAGCGCCCACTACAGGTTTGACCTCTCATCCCTCAACTTTGAGCAGGGATTGGGCAATATTTTGCAAGTCTATGACAAAGAGGTGGAGTGGATCGAAAAGGCGCTCGTCGATGTGGAGCTGATCTATGCGCAGTATGCCACATCTGTTGGTCTTGTGCGCTCTTTGGGAGGTGGCTATCAGTCGTAAAGCCAAGTTCCAGATCTTTTGGACCTGTGTCATCATTCTCACCATTGCTGGCGCACTATTTTGGCTGCTCTTTTGGCGCCATATCGTCTTCACAGATGACGCCTATGTGCATGGCAACCAGCTGGTCATCACTCCCCTTCACGAGGGATTTGTCACCGGCGTCTACTCCGATGACACCTATCTGGTGGATGAGGGTCAGCTGCTGGTGCAATTTGATGAGACAGATGCGCAGTTGAAATTGGGTGAGGCGACTGAAGCTTTGGCCAGCTCTGTGCGAGAGCTCTGTCAAACCTATCACCAAGTCTTTGCCTATCAATCAGAACTAGAAGCGCGCAAAGCGGCGCTAATCTTGGCGAAGCAGAACTGGAATCACCGCATCCATGTGATCGGAAGAGGTGGCGTCTCTTTGGAGAATTTGGAGACAGCGGAAGCGGCATTGCGCGAGAGCTACTATAATTTGAAGACGACTGAATCGCTCTATCAAAAAGAGCGCGCTTTGATCCAGGCCAACACGATTTTGAACAACCCTTTTGTTGTCAAAGCGATGCAGGTCTATGTCGATGCTTGGGTCTATCTCTACCGCTGTCGGATCCGCTCACCGGCTCAGGGACTTGTGGCGCAAAGAACGGTGCAGGTGGGAACATGGCTTCCAGCGGGCCATCCGATGATGAGCGTCATTCCGCTCGATCAGATCTGGGTCAATGCCAACTACAAAGAGACGCAGATGAAGCGGATGCGCATTGGTCAAAAGGTATTGATCACATCCGATCTTTATGGCCGGGGGATTCACTACCACGGTGTGATTGAGGGTCTGCCTGGTGGAGCGGGCAACGCTTTTACCATTTTGCCGCCGCAAAATTTATCGGGCAACTGGATCAAGATTGTGCAGCGTCTGCCTGTGCGTGTGCGGCTCGATCCTGAAGAGGTAGCCAAATATCCATTGCGCATCGGGATGACCTTGCACGCTACGGTTGATTTGCGCAGTGAAGATGAGGGGCTGGTGCCAACTAAGACCAACGTCTCTCCAAAGTATGTGACTTCGATCTATGAGACGGAGGAGTTAGGGGCTGGAGAGGCTGCGATTGAAGTTGTTCATGACAACGTCGACCAGAGATTGCAGCATTACATGACTGCTGCTATAGCGCTGCCACTTTTGGAGCAGGAGGAGGAGTTAGATGATTGGATGGATCGCATTCTTCGGGAAAATCGCATTCCAGTCACGACACCGATTGCTCAAATTGATGATGTGATCTGGGGGCGCCTATCAAAACGCTAAAACCACTTCACCTCTCCGGTCTCGGCGTGCTCTTCATGGCGCTCTTCATCTTTTCTGAGACGATCATGTCAGGTCTCTATATCGTCGCTGTCCAAGGTGGCAGCTATATCAAGATCTATTACACGCTCACCTTCTTTGCGCTTGGCAACCTCTTCACGATTCCCCTTGGCAACAGATTTAATCACAAAAAACTCTTCAAAATCTGCTGCTGGCCCTTCATCTTCTTTGTCATTTTGGCGCCACTGATGCCCACCTACTTTCTCTACAATTTAGTACGTTTTTTACAAGGCGCTGCCTCAGGCCCCTTCTTTGTAGTCATCCCCGCTTTGATGCTCCACTTTTCGCAGCGCATACACAGAGATCACTACATCCGCAATATATTGGTCTGCACCATTTTAGCCACCTCCCTTGGTGCGACGCTTTCAGGTGCGATGGCTTATGGATTTAGATGGCAGTGGATGGCAGGGCTTGACTTGATGGCCTTTGTACCACTTACTATCTGGTTTTTGCGCAACTTGCGCTCTGTGCAAGACCACTCAAAAGATCGCCCGATCAATCTCTTCAGCTATCTACTCTATATTTTCAATACGGCTGGTGTTGTTAGCTTTTTGACAGTGGGTCAGCAGCTGGACTGGTTTCGCTCCCCCTTCTATCAGGGTTTGCTGCTCATCTTGGCTGTGACCATCCCCCTCTTTGTTCTCTATGAGCAGAAGCAGCAAAATTCTCTTCTTGACTACCATCTTCTGACCAACAAGCGCGTGCTCTTTGCCCTCTTCCATCTGCTGATTCTCTTTGCCGTCTATTTTGGTGTGAACAGCATGCTCTCTGTCTGGCTCCACGTCTACATCGAGTACTCTGCTGACTACGTCTGCTTTGTCTTGGGTATCATGTGCCTGGCGATCATCTTCGTCTTCTTCCTCTCGAGCAAAAGCGCCTACCGTGAGAGTTTGGTAGCGCTCTTTTTAGGCATTGCACTGATTGCCTGTTCCAGTATCTTCTCTATGCTCTTCAGTGCAGAGGTTAATTTTGGACGCATTGCACTAGCCAGAACTGTTGAGGGAATTGGCCATGCACTCTTTTTGCCACCACTGTTTCACATCATGCTCGATGCTCTAGCTGTGAAAGATGTACTGGGTGGAATCACCTTCTTTCAATTGACGCGCGTTTTGGGATCGGGCTTAGGACCCGCTATTTTCTCACAGATTTGGGAGAGACGCGCCGTCTTTTACCACTCAAGATTGGGTGGGCAGTTTACAGAATTCTCCTGGCTAACTCAAGAGACCCTGCAGAAGATGGTCCCCTTCTACCTCAGTGAAGATCAGCGTCACGCTGAGTTGCAAAAAGCGCTGACGCAGCAGGTGCAGACACTCGGCATCAACGACACCTTCTTTTTTGTGGCGGTTTTGATGCTGATTTTGCTTGGCACTATTCCATTTTTTGCCAAATATTTAGAACGACACCCCAAGGTACTAACATGAGATTCCTACTTCTTTTGCTTTTCGCTTCTCCTCTTTTTGGTGAGAATTTCACCTACTTGATCCAGAGCCAGGAGGGCGAGCTTCTTTTTGACAAGACAACCAAAGTGGGTACGCTCACTATGGAGAGGCCAAGCCAGCTAGTTCCGCTCTTTAGCATTGGTGAGCAAAGAAACATGGGCTACACCCATCTCAATGACTTTGTGCACGCCTGGAAGGGACCAGCCTATGCGATGGTTTCCTATTATGGGTTGGATGCTGAGAAAAATGTCTACCATGCGATTCCGCTCAAGCTTGAGAAGGTGACAAGCAATGGCGATCTTGTATTTGAAATTAAGGTGCTCAATGACTTGCAGGTAGAGCCGAAGACGAAGATGGGGGAGACGCTGCTCTACGTGGATAACTTGGATGGAGCAGATCCTGGCTGCCTCTTTCCAGGAGCAGGCTGGAGTACGTCTGGCTGTCATCAGCCAAAGAAAGCTGCAAAAAAGTGAGCACATCATTTTGTGCAGGTACTATTGGGGTGAGATAGCTACAGGGATCGGTAGTTTGCCAAAGACCTTGGTTGGGATCAAATATGAGATAGCAGCCAGCTTCTACAATCAACCCGATTCCGTGACCACTGGTTTCTTTGATCTCGCTCATGGTTGGGTCATTCCAATTACTGATGTGGCCGGAGGCGGAGATGTAGTAGACTCCCTCATCTTTGAAGCAGCTCATAAGTGGGCGCTGTTCCTCAAATAGTGGGGAGTAATTGGTCACTGAGACAACATCTGCGCCACCCACTTTGCATGAAAAACAAAGAGCGTCTATGCTGCTCGATTCCAGACGTGAATAGATAACATGCAGCAGACACGCTTTGAAATCTCCCCCATCTGCATGGGTGAGGGCTGCAAAATCTGCAGCATCCAAGGGAACAGTCCCCTTCTTTCTCCACTCTAGATATTCGATACAAAAAGCTTGGGTAATCCCTGAACAGACTCCTGATTTTAGATCGACATCCTCTCGAAACTGTTGATGGATGCACCTGCTTGAGGCATTGAAGATCTCTAATGCTCTTTGATTAATCTCTTGAATTGAGATCGCCTCTTCTGGTTCATTGACAGCTCTGATTCGAATTTTTTCTTTAGGTCTATTGAGGACTCGGTAACTACAGTAGGCGCTATTCTCATCTTCCCGGGTCAAATTAATAAAGACAAGGCCGTAGTAGACATGCATACGCTGATGGTAAGGGGAAGAGAAGCAGTAAGCGCATACCCGATGATAGAGCGCTCCTCCAAAAGAGAGAGCCACACGATAAAACATGGCCAAAAGTATAAGATTCTATTCAGATCTTGTCATATATATTCACGTACTGTAGCATTTTGCGCATGCAAAAAGCTTATGATCCCCAGCAAACAGAGATAAAATGGCGTGACTTTTGGGAGGAGCGCAAGCTCTTCGTCGCCAATGCCCAATCAAAAAAAGAGCCCTACTGCCTCGTCATGCCCCCTCCCAATGTGACCGGCGTCCTCCATATGGGCCACGCTCTGGTTGCCACTTTGCAAGATATTTTGACCAGATGGAAGAGGATGAGTGGTTTTGAGGCGCTCTGGCTGCCTGGCACCGACCACGCTGGCATTGCCACTCAGACGGTCGTCGAGCGCGCTCTGCTCAAAGAGGGCAAGAGGCGCAGTGACTTTTCTAGAGAGGAGTTTCTCAAAAAAGTTTGGGCGTGGAAAGAGAAGAGTGAGAAGACCATCTTGTCGCAGTTCAAGCAGCTTGGCTGCTCTTGTGACTGGAGCCGGCTCCGTTTCACCATGGATGAGGGGTGTAGCAAAGCTGTGGTTGCGCAATTCAAGCGTCTCTTTGAGCAGGGGTTGATCTACCGCGGCGACTACTTGGTCAACTGGGATCCGGTGACGATGACAGCGCTTGCCGATGATGAGGTGGAGTATGAGGAGCGCGAAAGTTTCCTCTGGTACTTCAAATACCATCTTGTTGATGGTTCTGGTTTTGTGCGCATTGCCACGACGCGTCCTGAGACGATGCTGGGTGATACAGCTGTTGCGGTTTCTCCTAAAGATGAGCGTTACAAGGATTTGATTGGCAAGAAGGTGCATCTGCCACTTGTGGATCGTGAGATTCCTGTGATTGCTGATCGCCACGTTGATCCTGAGTTTGGAACGGGGATGGTGAAGATCACGCCGGCGCATGATCCCAACGACTACCGGATGGGGATTGATCACGATTTGCCGATGATCAACATCATGACGCCTGATGGGCATATCAATGAAAATGGTGGCGCTTTTGAGGGCATGGGGCGTGAAGAGGCGCGCGAAGCTATTGTGAAACAGATGGAGGAGCGTGGTCTTCTTGAGAAGGTGGAGCGTTATACCCATCGTGTTGGTGTCTCCTATCGCAGTAAGGCTGTGATTGAGCCGCTACTTTCAAAGCAGTGGTTTGTGAAGATGGAGCCCTTTAAGAAGAAGCTCTTGGAGACCAAGGTTAAGATAGTACCCGAGAAGTGGCGCTATACCTATGTGCATTGGATTGAGAATCTGCGCGATTGGTGCATCAGCCGTCAGCTCTGGTGGGGTCATCGCATTCCTGTTTGGTATAAGGGTGATGAGATGGTGTGTGGTGAGTGTCCAGGTGAGGGATGGACGCAGGATCCCGATGTTTTGGATACCTGGTTTAGTTCAGCGCTTTGGCCCTTTAGCACACTTGGCTGGCCGGACAAGTGTGATGACCTACAGAAGTTTTATCCCAATGCTGTTTTGGTGACGGGTCATGACATTCTCTTTTTCTGGGTGGCGCGCATGATTTTGATGGGTGAGGAGGCGCTAGGTGAGGCGCCCTTTGCTGAGACATTTTTGCACGGTTTGATCTATGGCAAGTCCTACTGGCGTGACAATGTAGAGGGTGGCATTAGTTATGTCACCGGCGAAGAGAAGCGGGAGTATGATAAGGGTAAGGCATTGCCTAAGGATGTGAAGTCCAAATGGGAGAAGCTGTCGAAATCGAAGGGTAATGTGATTGATCCTCTGGAGATGATTGAGGAATTTGGCACTGACGCTGTGCGGATGACACTCTGCTCTATTGCGAATCAGACGCCGCAGATTGATTTGGATCGCAGACGTTTTGAGGAGTTCCGCAACTTTGCGAATAAGGTGTGGAATGGAGCGCGCTTTGTCTTCATGAATTTGGAAGAGGTGGATGGTGAGATTGAGCTGGAGGATTTGGAAGATCGTTGGATTCTTTCTAGCCTGAGTCGCCTTAATGAAAAGGTAAACGCTGCTTTGGAGGCTTACCAATTTGATGTGGCTGCTTCTGCTTCGTACGACTTTTTCTGGAATGAGTTTTGCGCCTCCTACGTGGAGATTGCGAAGAAGAATCTGACAAAGAACAAGCAGCGCATTCTCTTTGTTGTGCTCTGTAACATGGTGAGGCTGCTCCATCCAATGGCGCCTTTTATCACGGAGGAACTTTTTGGAAGCTTAAAGGAGAAGTTTGGGGATTTAACTTCTAATGACCCTCTATTGGGTGAGGCGTTTGAATCGCTGAAAGCGCAGGCGTGTGCACTTGCTGCCTATCCAAAGCCTTTTAAGAAGGAGGATGTGGAGGCTGAGGAGAGCTTTGCCTTTGTACAGAAGGTTGTGCATCAAATTCGTAATATCCGCGGAGAGATGAAGATTCCTCCGCAGATGGCGGTTGATCTCTACTTTTCAAATGAGGTGGAGAGCTCGATTATTTCTGCTCTTGTGAAGACGGGTAAAGTTGAGGTGACAAAAAAGGCGCCAGAGTTTGATTTTGCAGCGATGGCGGCAATTGGTAGCTTGAAGGTGACCATTCCGCTGCCGGCGGAGTTGGCTGAGAAGGAGAAGCAGAGGCTTTCGAAAGAGAGGGAGCGCATCTCTCAATCTTTGGAGAAAACGCGCCAGTTGCTTGCGAACGATAGCTTCTTGGAGAAAGCGAAGCCAGAGTTAATCACAGCTAAGAAGAAGAGTTTGGAGCAGATGGAAGAGGAGCTTGCTACTATCAATCAGAAGCTTAGCTAGTCATTCGAAAGTGCTGTCACACCACTGAATACGCTAACCGTATCGCTTGACTCACAGATCTGCTGATCAACCGTTTTAGGGCCATAGGTATTTCTCATTACATCCTGAAAACAGCGGCCCATAGACAGTATCCAATCCTGGGGGGAATCATCGAGGTGAAGCAATAGACGGTAGGCTGAGATCTCCGCTAGCCTTTGATGTATATCCCCGCTTTCCGGGACCATAAGCAAGTGCCTAGAGACGACGTTCCCACCAAGGCGCTCTCTATCTGCTGCTGCCATTTCTGCTCGCTCCTGACGGCCCTCTTCAGACTCTAGGATAGGTCTCTGGATCGGCTGATTTGATATTTCAGAGCCTCGCAATGTCATGGTGACACATCCATCGCTGTCGAAGTGCACTATTATCTTTGTCCATAGCTGATTACCATCGTCCGGAATATTGCTTGAGCACATAACTAAAGAGTTACTATGCCCTGCTGCACTTACTGCCATCTATAGCCTCATCTGCATGGAGATGAAGAGAGCTTTTTCATAGGCAAAGCGCCCTTCTGCTGTGATCAATAGGCGCTCGCCGCCAGCAAGCGTTCCACCAAAACCGTAGCCAAAGTAACGCTCCTTCTTCAAATTAAAGAGCTCAATCGTATTATTTTGGTCAGTCAGCGCTACCTGCGCATTACCCATATCAGCGCGTCCGCCTGAATAGGCAATACTCACATAGGGCAGAAAGCTAAAACAGGCGTTAATACAGATCTCATAGGTGGTGCCAAGTGCCACTTGCCATGACTGATAAATAAAGTCGATGTCATCGACATAACTCGGCGTCGTACGGAAGTGGTCAGATATGTAGTTGATCGGCAGACACGTACGGTAATACTGCCCCTCAACACCGAAGCGAAAACGGCCACACTCCCAAAAGGCGCCGCGCGCACCCACGCTCCAAGCAAAATCGCTCACCGTGTCAATTTCTAAAAGAGAATTGACCGGACTTCCCGCAATGGAAAAGTTGGAAATGGGCGCCTGCACACAGACATTGCCCACACCAAGCATCCCAAAAACTTCCAGCTTGTCCCAAAAGTTGAAATCGATCTCACCACCGTTGGTATAGATACGTGTCAAACGAATTGAGCCGCGATCGTCACGATCCACCTCCATATAGTTGTTGAAAATGAAATCGCCATAGTAGCCGATACGCACACTCATCGTATCACAGGTAACCATCGGCGCACCATAACCGCAGCTAAAGAAAACCCCATCACAGGTTAATTCAGATATAGCTGGATTGTTGAGAGGAAGTGCAAAAAGTGCGCCGGGAAAGAGAAAAAAATAGAGCCATTTCTTCATGTTGGTACCTCACAAAGAAGTATCATTAGAAAGAAAGATTAAATTTTGTGCAAGAAAAAATTAGCCAGGACTCACCTGTAGCTTCTTCTCATTATCGACAATCGTGAGAAAGCGATCGCTCTCTTGCACCACAACGGAGGAGAGCGCAAGCAGCGCAATCAAGTTGGGGAGTGCCATAAAGGCGTTGGCAATATCAGCGATCGGCCAAATCATCTCAATTGGAATCATCACTCCCATAAAGACCGCAACTGTAAAGATAAAGCGGTACCAGAGGCGCGCGCGAATGCCTAGCAAAAACTCAGCGCACTTCTCTCCATAGTAAGCCCAGCCCACAATGGTCGAAAAGCCAAAGAATATACAGCAAAGCGCCACAATGAAGCCGCCATAAGGCAGCCCATGATCAAAAGCGAGCGCCGTCAAACTCGACCCTGTCACCACCTTCCCATCTGCTCCAATATAACCAAGCAGATGAGTCACTGCAATTGCAAGACCGGTAAAGGTGCAGACAATTGTCGACAGAAAGGCTCCAGTCATCGAAACAAGCGCCTGCCTACCTGGATAATCTGTCTTTGCAGCCGCAGCCGCAATCGGAGCGCTGCCCAATCCCGACTCATTGGAAAAGACTCCGCGAGAGACCCCCATCTGAATCGCCATCATCACCGTCGATCCAGCAAAGCCTCCCAAAGCAGCCTGCCCCGAAAAGGCAGAACGCAAAATGGTCATGCAAGCCTCAGGAATAATGCTAAAGTGCAGCCCCAAAATGATCAAGCTACCACCAATATAGAAGAGCGCCATGAAGGGCACCAACAAGGAGGTCACCTTACCAATACTCTTAATACCACCAATCAACACCAAACCTGTCATCACAGCCAGTACAAGCCCCGTAATCCACGGCGCTATATGAAAATAGGAGGAAACCACAGGCGCAATGGAGTTAGACTGCACCAAATTACCCGTTGTAATCGTTGCAATCGCCCCAAATAGAGCAAAAGCTCCCGCCAGCCACTTCCAGTTCAATCCCCTCTTTATATAGTGCATCGGGCCGCCAGCCATCTCACCATTGGCATCAACCTTGCGATATTTCACGGCCAATAGCGCCTCAGCATACTTAGTCGACATGCCGATCATTGTAGTCACCCAGAGCCAAAAGAGCGCACCCAGACCGCCCATCGTCACAGCTGTCGCGATTCCCGCAATATTTCCAATACCAATCGTTGCAGCTAACGCCGTCATCAACGCTTGAAAATGGGAGATATCCCCCACATGAGTGTGATCATGCTTAGAAAAAGCTATTTTTAATGCATAGGGCAATCGCCTAAACTGGAGCCCCTTGAGCTTCCAGGTGAGGTAAACGCCCACCCCTAGGAGGAAGACGAAGAGGGGCTGCCAGATTATGGCATCCAGTTTCTGAAGAAATTCTATAACCATAAGATGAAAGATTTTATACTTTTATGAATTGCGCGTCAAGCAAGTCAATTCTTTAGTTGTCATATGAAAAAATGTATCCCAAAAGGGGTCTATTTGCTATCTTCCGACTGATGCAGACGCAGGAAGAGATCTCAACCGCACTTCCGACAGCTGAAGAGCTACTTTTAGACATACCGCAGAGGCATGCGCAGTTTGAGTTTGTGATGGAGAGTCGCAGGCAGATTGAGGCTATTCTCAACGGTGTGGATGATCGTATGCTTTTGATTGTGGGTCCCTGTTCTGTTCATGATCCCAAATCACTTCTAGAATATGCTGAGTATTTTAAGGAACTCTCATCGCAGGTTTCTGATCGTTATTACATGGTATTGCGCACCTATTTTGAAAAGCCGCGCACGACGATTGGATGGAAGGGTTATCTGTTGGATCCGCATTTAGATGGTTCATTTGATGTGGCAAAGGGTGTGCGTGATGTGCGGCAGCTACTCAGTGATCTAACGGATATGGGGGTGCCAGTAGCGAGTGAGATTTTGGAGATGGTGACCTTTCCCTATTATGGTGACTATCTTTCGTGGGGTTGTATAGGCGCTCGGACGTCAAGTTCTCCACCGCATCGTCAACTAGCATCGGCTTTGCCCTTTCCAGTTGGCTTTAAGAACAGTGTTGATGGCAATCTTCAGAGTGCGATTCAGGGTGTGATCTCTGCAAATAGCTCGCATCTTTTTTTGGGGGTAGGAATTAATGGTCAGATGGTTAGGATGCATGGAGAGGGCAATCCTTCGGCGCATGTGGTATTGCGAGGTGGAGTGAATCGTCCCAACTATTTTCCAAAAGATATTGAAGAGGTAAGGGGGAGCTGTTATGAGAGTGAGGTATGCCACAAAATTGTGGTGGACTGTTCTCATGACAACTGTTTTAAGGATGCGCGGCAGCAGGTTGCTGTTTTTAATTCTGTTATGGAGCAGAGGGAGAGTAATCGTGATATAGCGGGTGTGATGTTGGAGAGTCATCTTTATGGTGGCAACCAGCCTCTTGGCTCCGATCTACGTTACGGTGTATCAATTACTGACCCCTGCCTCGACTGGCCCACTACCAAAGAATTGGTCTTACGAAGGTGAAAAAGGGATTCATTATCTCATTTTGTCTGCTCATTGGAGCTCTTGTTTGGAATCAGAGCTTCTCAACATCAAAGATTGTGGAAGTTTCACTTCCTCAGTTTTTGATAGAGCAGATCAAAGAAGATACTCAACAATCCGTGCAAAATCTTGATGAGGTATGGGAAAGGCATAAAAACCGCTGCGTCAGATTTAAGATCTTCAACCACAAACTGTATGCACAAACAAATCAAGAGAATAACCAGCGCTTTCAAGTTATCTCTTCTGTATTACAAAATCTTGCCACTAGACTTCCTAATCTAGACTTCATTTGCGACCTAGGAGATTGCTATGATGGCAGTGATCCCATTTTCACTTTTGCAAGAAATAGAGATGCAAACGGCAGTCTACTCATGCCTGACTGTGAAGCTTTAAATTCCTTCGACCGAAAATATTTATACTCTGCAATCAGACAATCTTGTACTCAAGTAGATTGGATAGCCAAAGAGCCTACTATCTTCTGGCGAGGAGGAGCAACTGGTCCAGCCATCTACGAAGTTAATGATGCTAAAATCAATGCGCGCCTTTTTCTTGTACAACAAGGCAAAACCCTCTCCTATATCAATGCCGCTCTTACATCTTATGGAAATAGTCTCGAACATTTAGCCAGAGAGGAAAAGGAGGCGTACTTTATTCTTGGCAACCGAGTTAGCCCAGTGGACTCTCTAAAGTTTAAATACCTGATAGATATCGATGGAAACTCCTGCTGCTATTCCAGAACCTTCTGGATTTTACTTTCAAACTCCTTGATGTTTAAGCAGACAACCAGGAATACACAGTGGTACTATAAGGGTCTACAACCCTTTGTACACTACATTCCAGTGGCGAACGATCTTGAAGATCTCCACACCTCTTTTGAGTGGGCAGTGGCAAATGATGAGCAGTGTAAGCAAATTGCTGAACAGGCCTCTCTATTTGCAGAAAACCACCTTTTATTTAAGCAGAATCAAAGCTATCTCTATCACCTACTGATTGCCTATGCTAATAACTTTCAAGACCCAGTGATCATGACTGAAAGCGATCGCCCCGTAACATTATCACTAAAAAAGCAGCTAGTTTTTCGACTCAAGCGGATCTTAAAAAAGGCTATGCCATGCCCAGTAGCTACTCGCTTGGCTCAGGGATAAGGTCTTGCCACAGCTTGTGGTCAAAGCGATGCACCACCTCGCCATCATGAATAATACGCGCTGAGTAAGACAAGATCCCCTTGTGCTGCCAGTAATCCTTATTCAAAATGCGGTAAATCCAAAAACCGTTGTGCCGCTGAACAGGAACCGTCACCTCCTCAACCTCATGATCACCCAAGCGCACCGCAAAAATCATCTCACTATCCTCTAAAGGCTCCATCCGTGGTAAATTCCACGACACAATCACCTGCTCCCCAACAAAACAGGGATAACAGGGCTCAGGTGTCCTTACCTGCGTGCTCGCCAAATAAGTCGAATTCAAATACTCACTGCGAGCCGATAGCAACGGCCTAGATGTACAGGAAGCCAAAAGAAGTAAAAGTGCCAAATACCTCATAGAAGTAACAGTGCAAATACAAATGAAAAGAGTGAGAAGGACTCCACAATACCCACAGCAGCAAAACACTTACCGTAAATCGCCGGCTGCTTCGCAGAAGCCTGAATACCCGTAGCACAACACTTACCCTGCATCACAGAAGAGAAAAGAAGCGCAAATCCAACCCCAATCCCAATGCCAATACCTCCCATCGGAGAGAGCGACTTATCTTTGATCGCTGCATTCATCAACATCATCAAAATGAAGCCATAAATCGCCTGTGAAGAGGGCATCGCACTCATACCAATCATCTTACCGTGACCCTCGTCCACACGAGCCATCACAGCATGCGACGCCATGCCCGCAATACCGCACCCAAAAGAACTGCCGATCATCGCGAGACCCAGCACCAAAGCCGGCCCAACAACATCATAATTCATCTAATCTCCTCCTTAATTGTGAAAAGTGGACGGAATTGATGCCCCCCACCCTCGAAGCTATAGTGATACCACTCAATAAAGTTAAGACGCAAGCCATGAATCACTCCACCCATAATAGCCAGCGTTATATTAACCAAATGACCCGCCAAAATAACGAAAACTCCCACATAAAGCGGCAAACTCACCCCAATATGATCAAAAGTAGTCCCCATAATCATTCCAGCAAGCGAAAGCGCATAAATACGCAAATAACTCATCACATCAGCAAACACAGAAATCACATGCATCGGCTCCACAAGCCCAACCCACTTGTTCTGCGCAAATGCCAAAATCCCCGCAAGCGCAATCCCGCCATAAACCATCCACAAACCAAGCGCTGCAGCAGGTGCCGCTGGAATCGCAAAAATATAGTAGATCAGCGATGTCGCATTAATCACCTGAGGAAAAAAGCAATAGCCGCCAATCAAAAAAATCACCCAGCCCGCACCTGACCAGCTGCGATCCAAATAGCGACAAAAACTTATAATAATATGAATCACACCAATAAATATCGATAGCTCTATCAAGACGTTATTTGTGAAATCAGCATAGATCACAAAGTTATCACGCCCCTCTGTCGGCTTATTCACACTCATCAAGAAGCTCATCGCATCGCTCGCCTTGCCCGCCTCGGGATGATCCTGCACAAGCTCCTTGTACGCCTCAGGTTTCTTCTCCAAGAAGTACTCAGCCTTCTTCTTCACCATCCAATGAATCAAAGAGGGTGCGCGTAAATCGCTGTCAGGACGCGCCTCAATGCCAAAAAATGAGGTCAGCATCACACCCCAAATCACACAGCCAATCGAGAGCCAAATTCCCAACTTGATCGCCCGCTTCACAGCGCCACCAATCTTGCGAAATTTATACCCCAAGAAAGAGGTAATCCCCAAAAGCAGCAAGCCATACCCCATATCCGCCACAATCATTGCAAAGAAGACCGCAAACGCAATAAAGACCCAAAGCGATGGATCGCGATCTGAACAGGAGGGCGTATCATAAATGTTGACCAGATCCTCTCCAAGCCTAGCAAAACCGCGATTCTCAAGGTAGGTCGGCACCCTATCCTCATCCTCAATCTTGATCGGCTCAATACAGATAGAGTGCTCGGCAGCAATCGCCTCCACATCAACATATTTGTTCTTCGGAATCCACGCCTCTACAGCAAAGAGCTCACCCGAAAGCAGCGCCTCAGTCTTATCCTTCGCCATCTCAAGATGCCGCTCATTCAAAAGCTTCGTCAAACCAGATTTCAACACCTTCTTCTGGTGTGAAAGTGTTCCCAACTCAATCTCTAGTTGATCAATCTCCTTCTCGCAAAGAGCCAAGCTATGCTGCAGATCACTCAGCGATCGCTCAATGATAATCTCCGTAAAACCAGCAAAACGAACACTCTCTTTCGAAATCGACATGAAGTAGTCAAGCTCATGCGCTGTCGAAATAAAGAGCAGCTCCTCTGGAATCTCAGCAACCTTACCACTCTTACAGAAGAAAAACTGGATCTGCCGACCCTCAATCTTGCGCAACGTCTGCAGTGAAAATTCGCCAAAAGGCTCAATGCGTTCAATCTCTTTATGAAGCGTGCGCTTCTGCTCCTGCAAGTGCTCCAGCTTACTGTTGTAGTCCACAATGTGACGCGCCAACATCGCAGGAGAATAAAAATGCTGCGGATGCGCCTGCTTCACCGGAACCATCGTACGCAAAACATGCAGCGCATCAATGAAAAGCTGAATCTCATCCGTCTTTTCTGCCTCAAAACTGCCGATAAATTCAACCGTTCCCAGCTCCTGCACCTGCTCAAAGAAGCGGTCTTTGTGACTCTTAGGACCCAAGATCAGATGCTTTTTGACATCAACGCGCATCTTCCCTCTCCTTCTTCCTCATGATAATCTTCGCCTTAGCAACCTTAGCCTGCCCCACTGCAGCTAACTCCTGATCCCCTAAAAAGATCCGAATCCGCTTAATATTTGTCTCAGCCTTTGGAATCAAATTCTTCTCAAAGAGATTGACCCGAATTGACACTTCGCGAAGCTCCTGCTCAAGCGCCTCTTTTTTCTCCGTTGCCACTAAAACACGCGCCTTCGCCTTAGCTAAATCCCGCAGTTGCTCCACCGCCAAATCAAGCCATGCCGGGGTTCCAAATAGCGCATATTCAAATGGTTCAAAAACTACATCTTCAAAAAGTGGAATATCGACACCCGCAATATTCTCATACTTCTTCGTGATGTGATCCACCTTCGCAGCCTGCTCTATATCAATGCCAATTTGCGCATTGAATAGACCTGCAGAGGTGGAAACATCGCGCCTGCGTACATGGAAGCTCTCTTCTAGCTTCTCTATCTCAAGGCGCACCTCATTCACCTCTGTCTGCAGCATCGCTTTTTTCAACTGCAGCGTTGGTAAATACCTCTGCAGCTGATTCAGCTTCCCCTGCTGCGAACGCAGCTCATTTTTTGTGAGTTTGATTTCACTCATTAGCCCGGCCAATACTTCTCAATCATACTCTCTTTAATTCCCACCTCATGGCGCTGGAAACACTCAGCCAAAATCTTCCAACCAAGATCGAGCGCCTCCTCCAAAGAGATGTTCACCTGCAGATTCATCATCTGCTTCTCAAATAGTCCACCATAATGCAACAGCTTCTCATCCCAGCGCGACAGCTTAAAGCCAACCGCCTGCCTCTCACGCGCCTTCTTCGAATCAGCATAGAGTCGAATCATACCATTGGCAATATCGCCATGGTCTTCCCGTGTCACCTTGCCAATCACCTGCTGCTTGAGTCGCGAAAGCGAGCCAAATGGATCAATTGATCCACCATGTAAGTAGAACTGCCCCTCTGTGATATAGCCGGTGTTATCCGGAACAGGATGTGTCACATCATCGCCCGGCATCGTCGTCACACTAATCAAAGTAATCGACCCACTATCCTTGATATCCACAGCCTTCTCATAGCGCGATGCCAAATCCGAGTAGAGTGAACCGGGATAGCCTCTGTTTGAAGGCACCTGGTCCATTGTAATCGAAATCTCCTTGATCGCATCCGCAAATGCTGTCATATCAGTCAGCAGTACCAACACATCTTTACCTGCTGTCGCAAATTTTTCTGCAGCCGCTAGCGCCATATCGGGAGCTAGCATGCACTCCACAGCTGGGTCTGTCGCTCTATGAATGAACATCGATGTGCGGTCACTACGCCCCGAACTTTGAGCATTGTCAATGAATGCCTGGTAGTCAGCAAAGGTCAATCCCATTCCCCCAATCACCACTACATCAGCATCGGTCTGATTGGCAATTCGCATCAACAGCTTATTATAGGGCTCACCCGCCACCGAGAATATAGGGATTTTTTGCGACTTCACCAAGCAGTTGAAAATATCAATCATCGGAATGTTGGTGCGCACCATCTGCTTCGGTATGATGCGTTTGACTGGATTGAAAGAGGGCTGACCAATCTCCGCACGATCTCCCTCAACAGGAGGCCCGCTATCAATCGGCACACCCGCTCCATTAAAGCGCCTACCTAACAGCTGATCACCATAGACAACCTCCATCTCTCTATCCAAGAAGATGACACGGTCACCTGTAGAGATTCCACGCGTTCCGCCAAAAACCTGCAACGTGACCTGATCCCCTTCAAATCGCAAAACCGAAGCGAGACTCTTCTGACCATCCCCCTTCTCTACCTGTGCGAGTTCACCAAGACGCGCCTTTTCAGCTGTCACAGTAATCAAGTTACCGCGCATGTCATTGATTCTATCATGGATCTTCTTCATAGCTTCCTCTGCGATTCGATGCTCTGTTCAATTTCTTTGAGCGCATTTGTGTACGCCTCGGATTCATACTCAATCGAGTTCATACTCTTGATCTTACTCTGCAAATTCAAGAAGAATTGACGCGCATGGTCGCGATCTGGAAACTCAAAAGCAGTATCAAAAATGCGATTGATCAAATTAAATAGCGGAATCTGCCTCTTGATCGGGCAGTAGGCATCCACCTTGTCAAAAGCATTTTGCTGCAAATAACAGAAGTCATAAAGTTCTCCTTTCAAGTGAACGATGATATCCTCCATCGTCGTTCCCTCTTCTCCAACAACCTCCATCCGCTTGCCAATCTCACTTCCCTCTTTGAGGAAATAGGCAGCCTTCTCCACCATTGCATGCCACGCCGGCACCTTCTCTTCCAACTCCTTACCAACATCTGAGCCATACTTTGACCAGGAAATCAGAGGATCAATCGCCGGATAGCGTCGCGCATCTGACCGCGCACGAGAGAGACCACAAAATGCGCCCACAACCGAGAGCGTCGCCTGCGTCACCGGCTCCTCAAAGTTTCCACCAGCTGGTGAAACCGCTCCACAAATGGTGACCGATCCATGCTTTTCACCTAAATCAAGTACCCCACCACGCTCATAGAATGAGGCAATCCTTGAAGCCAAGTATGCAGGGAAGGCCTCTTCACCTGGAATCTCCTCCAAACGGCCCGACATCTCACGAAGCGCCTGAGCCCATCTCGAGGTTGAATCTGCAAGCAGAAGCACATCAAGACCCATCTGACGGTAGTACTCCGCAATCGTCATGCCCATATAAATCGACGATTCACGCGCCGCAACCGGCATCGATGAGGTGTTGCAAATGATCACCGTTCTCTTGATCAAAGCCTCCCCAGTATGCGGATCTGTCAACTCCGGGAACTCTCTCAAAATCTCCACAACCTCACCAGCACGCTCACCACACGCTGTCACAACCACAATGTCAACCGACGAATACTTAGAGAGATGGTGCTGAATTACCGTCTTACCCGCTCCAAATGGACCCGGTGTGCAAAATGTTCCACCTTTCAAAATAGGCACCTGCGTATCCAAAACACGCAACCCTGTATCCATCATCTTGAAGGGTTTGACCTTTTCGCCATGCGCAAGTGCCATCTTCACTGGCCACTTCTGCGCCATTGTGAAAGAGAGCTCGTCGCCCTTCTCATTGGTTCCACGTGCAACTACAGTATCAATGTTGTATTTTCCAGCTGAAATGGTCCAGGTGATTGTCACCTTGCCAAATAGGGCAAAGGGCACCATAACATGATGAGTAAAGCGACTCTCAGGGACAGTTCCCAAAGTACCACCTCTCTCCAGCTGATCTCCCACAGCAGCAACAGGGGTGTAGTCCCACTCCTTCTTACGATCCAATGGTGGGACATAGATACCGCGCGGCAAGAAATAGCCCGATCCCTCAGCTATTGTCTCCAATCTGTTCTGCAACCCATCAAAAATGGACTCCAAAAGGCCTGGCCCTAGCTCCGCTTCTAAAAGATCGCCGGAAAATGAGACCTCCGTGCCAAGCGAAATCCCACGCGTATCTTCAAAAACTTGAAGCTTCACCTCATCACCGACAACTTCGATCACTTCAGCTTTCAGCTTGGCATCATCAACAGCAACAAAGCCCACTTCACCCTGCCGCACATGGCCTTCAAATCTCACCTGTAATAAGTTTCCAAATGCTCGGACCACTACACCTTTGCTCATTTCACTCCTTCTTCAATCGTATCGATCACAGAAATCCCCTTCTGCACATCTAACTCCATCCATCTCTCTACCAAAATCAGACGCGCCAAATAGTTCAAAATGCGGTCAATTGTAAAAATCGCCTCCCCCCAACGCTCGACAATTTCAGCAAATTGATAGGCATACAGCGCCTGGTGCAATCGAAGAGGACTCTCTATGTGCTCCTCAAAAATAGGACGCAACTCCTTGTATTCAAATGGCGGCTCAAAGTTGGGAGCATCCTTCTGCGCTAAAATCTGAGCCACAATAGGATCCGTTGCATCCTCAAATTGCAGCTCCTTGGCAATGTCTTTGCCCAACTTCTTTGCTCTAAAACCAACCATCACCAGCTGCCACTGCCTTGCAAAAGCGAAGTACTCCCCTAAGAAGCCCTCATTCTCCTCTTCCTCAGAGGCAAAGTAGTCCACAAGTAGATGGTGGAAGTGAGAGATGCGGTCGTTTTCCTCTAAATAACGGCTTAAATAGTCGACCAGATAGTCAGGAAAGGGTTCTTGCTCTGACCACATCTGATCCTCAATCGCCTGTTCAATCTCATCTCTATTCAGATTACCGCGCGGGTCAAGAGGCTCCTTCGCCCAAAAAGCTCTAAAATTCTCAATATCAATCTGACGCAAGAAGCGCTTCGCCAAAGCCAAGTCTTCTTTCGAAACATTGACCTGCAGAAGCTCTTTGAGCTCTGCTACCCCCAAAGTGGGGACGTGACCAATCTCCAGCTGCGGCAATAGGGCCGCTAAAAAATAGTACTCTCTCATTTCTCAGAAAATAGAAGCGCTCGAAAATCTTTGCGGATATAGCGCCCCAAAAGCTCCTTCAAAGCGTCGCTAGAAAGATCGAGAATCATCCGTCGATCATGCAGCTTCAACTGAATGCCGCCCACAAACTCTCCAACGAGTAACTCTTTGTTTTTCAAACTCTCCAACACCTGCTTGCCAAGCTCAGCCATCAGAGACTCTTTTGAAACCCCTTTGCCCACATAGCCAGAAAAATCGGCGCTAGTCCCCTCTTTTTGCAACGCCTCAACAAGAGCCTCAAAGAGCTTGGCCTGCAATTTTGGATCCTCACTCTGCTTCTCAACAAATGCTTGTAATTGATTCCCAAAAAGCTTTCCTTCAATATCTTGTCGCAAGGCTTCCAGTCCAAGCTTAGCCGCTTGTTTTAGATTTTCATCAAAGACTTCGCGCTCTTTTTGAATCTGTTTCTGTGCATCATCGACCAATCGCTTCGCTTTCTGCTCTGCCTCATGGAGAAGTTCTCGGCTCCTTTGCTCCGCTTTAGCCACAATCTCTTTCGCCTCTATTTTAGCGGGCTCTATCGTTTCGTTTTTTAGAAGATCGCAGATTTTCCGGATTTTATCTTTGCCACTATCTAGATGATTCATTATTCTCCACACAAGTAGACTAAAAGCCCGAGTGTCTCAGGAACACTCTTATTTTTCAAGCACCATTAGTTGGGAGAAAAACCATGTTACGCAATTGCTTCATCGCACTCTTTACCATGACCTTGTCGCTTTTTGCAAGTGAGCTCAGGTTTTCGGTTCCAGATGGCTGGGAGTGTGTGACGGATCAGACTCAGCTTCCGAAGAAGGTTCAGGTGTTGGCGATCAGTCCAACTAAGACCCGTTTTACTCCATCTATCAACATTGCAACAGAAGATACAGAACAGACGATCTCTGACTATGTTGAGACAGCCAAGCTCTACCACGAGAGTGAGGGGCAGACTAAAGTGACACGCATGGGACAGATCCCGACCAAGGCCGGTTCTGCTGAGCTATTGCAGATTGATCGTAAGACAGATTTTGGTGTAGTGCGCTTCATTCAGGCGGCCATTATTGAACAAGAGACCGCCTATGTAATTACGGCTACGTGTCTTCGTGATGAGTTTGCTAGTTATTGTTCGTCATTCTTTGACTCAATTAAGTCATTTGAAATTCGCGACCAATAGAATCTATTTGATCCTGAATTTTTGAATAGGTATCATAGAGAAAAGGAGTATTTTCTATGATCAGGGTTGTACTTGCGACTTGTATAGCATTCTTGCCTTTCTCAATTTCAGCTGCAAACAACTCTAAATCTGAGCGCTATCATTATGAGCAAGATGAGCTCGAGTGCTACCATTATGAGTGCTATGAGGAGGAGGAGGAGATTTGCTCTGCACCTGTTCAAGGCACCTGCTGCGGGCTCAATGCGTGCTGCTTTGCCGTTGCAGCTTTGGCAATTGTGGGTGGAGCTGTGATCATCTTGATGCACGGTAAATCTTCCAATGTGCATAGCGCTAATACATAGAAAATTTAGATTGCATCAAATAGAGATTGCATGGTACTTATTTAGTAAAAGGATTAGACATTGTACAGACATTTTCTTCTTATCGCCTCTCTCTTTTTGCTACCGTTGAATGGTGCAGACAACACCTTTTTGGACTCTCAGAACTACAACCATGGCTACTGTCCAGATTGCAATACCTCTCCTTGTGATTGTCCTGCTGTGCCTTACAAATCATGTCCACAAAAAGAGGGTACTTGCCCCGATGCTCCGGTCTATAATCCCGATGTAAAGGCTTGTTATCCAGATGATGAGAACTCAGCATGCACTGAGCAATGTCCACCATGCGACCCTTGTGCACCAATAGCTAGAAAGCATTCTGGCATTTCGATTTGTGCGGTTGGGCTTGTATTGGTAGCTTTAGCTGCTGGAGCGGCTGTGATTGTGACCTCTAACAATGGGTCCTCATCAGGAAATTAATATAAAAACCCCCGAGGGGAGAGATGAAAAAAATAGCTAAGTTTTTGTTAGTACTAACAGTGGTAAGTAGTTTGAGTACGAGCTCTCTATTTGCTCAGTATGACTATGACTATGAGTGTTGTGATCCAGATCCTTGCTGCGCAACTGAGCAGGGCATGAGCTTTTTGGGGCTTGATGTTTGGACATGGGTGACTGGTGGTTTGACCATAGGTGGTATCGCTGCGATTGCTGCGACGCACAGCAATCGAAAAGCTAACGACTAGTATTTAAGTGATTCATTTTAAGCTTTGGGGAAGAGGTTCGTTATTTTCGATCCTCTCTCTTATTTTTTTAGTCTCTTGTAGTTCAACGAATTGGTGCTATTACGAAGAGCCTCGTCGTGGAATGGATGCAGCTGAGCTTTCCTGTCAGAGTGCGAAGGGAATTTCAGCGCTTCGATTTCAGCTATTGAAGACGGATGGTGAGATAGTGGGCCTGCTTTCTCGTTTTGCCGGGGAGTTTCAGGTGAATGAACTGCAGGAGACGACGCTCTATTTGCGGATAGCTGATGTGCAGCTCAGGTTTCAGGCACGCTGTATGGAGGGTGGTCAGCGCTGCGTGCTTCCTGATGATTTACTTCTACAGATTCGCAAGCAGTTAGAGCGGGGACAAGAGGTTACATTGCATAATAAGAAGCAGTTAGTGAAGCTTGAACCAGCTAAGTTCATGAAGTACTACCGCAAACTTGAGAAGAAGTAGCCCCACCAAAGTAGCTCGAATCGTGTTACTTCACTTCGACTAACGGTTCTAGGCGGAAGGCGATTTCGGAACGCTTACCATTCACATTGAGCTCAATTACTGAACTTAAACGAGTTAAAAGCAAATTAAAGGGCACCTTCACACACTTAGCACCTATATCAATAGCTACACTACTACGGCCCAAGATCTCCGAAGAATCCGCAATCTGACGACATAATGCCTCAAACAACTCTAAATGATGCACAAGCGTCTCATCATCAAATCTATAGGACTTTTCACAATGAGAACAGGTAACGCCTTTTCCAAAGCTCTCTTTATCTAAAACACTGAATACAACTGGGTTTTGGCACGCTTCACATTCAAATTGCAATTTATGACCCTGCTCCACATGCATCCCTTGTTAAAAAATTGTTTTATATGGCATAATTGTCTTAGGACCATTAAACTAACTTCAATTTATATAATCAAGGATTATTTGTGACGAACAAGTTAGACCAGTTAAGAGAGATGACAACGGTTGTCTGTGATACAGGTGATATCAATAGTATTAAGCAGTATGCTCCGACAGATGCAACAACTAACCCTTCATTGATCTATCAAGCGGCTCAAGATAAGGCGTATCAACATTTGATTGATGATGCGATTGCATTTGGATCGAGCAAGGGTATGTCGCTGATCATGGACAAGCTCTTCGTCAATTTTGGTGTAGAGATTCTAAAAGTTGTGCCGGGCCGTGTTTCTACTGAGGTTGATGCGCGTCTTTCCTATGATTTAGAGGGCACGCTTGAGAAGGCTCACTCTATTATTTCTCTCTATGAGGCAGCTGGTGTTGATCGTAAGCGCATTTTGATCAAGCTTGCCTCAACTTGGGAGGGTGCTCAAGCAGCTGCTATCTTGGAAAAAGAGGGCATCCACTGCAATATGACTCTGATGTTTAGCTTGGCTCAGGCAGCTATTTGTGCTGAGGCTGGAGCAACATTGATTTCTCCCTTTGTTGGTCGTATTTTGGACTGGTACAAGAATAGCGAGGGTGTGGAAGGCTATCCAGCTGAGAAAGACCCTGGAGTGCAGTCTGTCACAGCCATCTATAACTACTACAAGAAATTTGGCTATAAGACGCAGGTAATGGGAGCCTCATTCCGCAATGAGGGAGAGATTTTGGAACTTGCTGGCTGCGATCTTCTGACGATTGCGCCTAAGTTCTTGGATTCGCTTTCTAAGATGGAGGGTAACTTGGAGCAGAAGCTCTTTGAGGACAAGGCGGATCATGAGCGTGAGCAGAAGTGGGTCATCGATGAGAAGACATTCCGTTTTGAGTTAAATGAGAATGCGATGGCAACAGAGAAGCTAGCTGAGGGAATTCGCAAGTTTGCTGCGGATACTGTTAAGTTAGAGAGTGAGATTCAGGCGCGCGCTAAGGCTATACGCTAAAATACATTCGTTTGCTCAGAGCTACTACTCTTCTTCATCGTTCGCCGATTTGAACTCATCGACTGCTGATCGGAAATCAGCGGATATCACTGATGAATCAGAGGTTCCTTCATCTTCAGATTGAGACTGAGTATCTTGGAAGGCAGATGTTCTCGCTTTATTAGCAGGCGTTACTACACCTTCCAGGTCTCTTTTAAATTTCTTGGCCCCCTTCTTAGCGCGCTCAACTACCTTTTTGGCCTCTTTCTTAGCCTCTACCGCAGCCGTATCTACTCTCTTTGCAGCGATCTGGGCCGGGCTTCGCCCACCAAAACCAAAATTCTTTACTAATCGATAGATAATCGAAGCCACCCCTAAACTACCAAGCGCCATTACACTACCTGATATTAAGACCTTGTAAAGGGGTCGCTGTGCTTGTACCGCTGGTATTAATGGACCTCTACCGAGAAGAGTGAAGACCCCAAGAGCCAAAATCGAAAGTGAAAGTGGCAAAGCTAGGCCGTAAACGCCATAGGTTGAGCAGCGAGACTGCTCATCTGAAGTTGGTCCAAAAAGTAGGGGGCCGCTTAGATCTTCCATAGTCTAATTGTAACAGACTTAGTATTTTAAAAAAAGTATAAATAGGGAGAGTAGAGTCCTCTCCCTATTATATTAAGATTCTGCA